>NZ_UWOT01000013.1:0-92300 GCF_900604535.1 Romboutsia sp. Marseille-P6047 | reverse complement strand
AGTATTAACTCTAAAACTTAATATAAGTTAATCGAAAGATTATGTGGTTATTATAGCAAAGAGGATACACCTGTTCCCATTCCGAACACAGAAGTTAAGCTCTTTAGCGCTGATGGTACTCGGAGGGCAACCTCCCGGGAGAGTAAGACGTAGCCACGTAATCTTTTTTATTATATTTAAATAATAAAAATGCTTACTTTTAGAAAACATACAAATACTATTAATAGTTGGATATTAAGATAAATTAATAGGAGTGGTTATGTTGAAAAAACTCGCAATGATTTTAGTTATAATAGGTGCGCTGAACTGGGGTGCAATAGGAGCATTTGGAGTTGATTTATTAGGCAATATATTTGGTGGAACTTATGAAGTTATAAGTAGAATATTATATTTTATAGTAGGTTTAGCTGCTATATATTTAATGATGAATGGAATATTTGAAAATAACAAAATTGATGCTGGATAATAATGTATATAATAGGATAAATAAAAGACCGTAACTATATTGAGTGGCGGTCTTTTATTTTATGTAGAATTATAATAATATATGAAGTATATGTTAATATAGATTTATATAAAATAATAAGTTATTTCAATTAAATAGAGATTAGAGGAGATAGAATGAGTAACTTTATAATAGATGAATTAAGCAAGATTGTATATAATGATTTAGTTTCATTTCATGTACCAGGTCATAAATTAGGTAAGTTATATGATAAATTAAATTATACAGAGATATTAAAAAAATTATACAAAATGGATACAACAGAAATCCCAGGAACAGATAATTTACATTCACCAGAAGATATAATAAAAAAATCACAAGAAAGGGCGTCACAAGCGTTTAAAAGCGATAAAACATATTTCTTGATAAATGGAAGCACATGTGGAATACAAGCCGCCATAATGGCATTATGCCCTCCTAAGAGCAAAATAATTGTTAATAGGGATTGTCATCAGTCAGTAATAAATTCTTGTATATTAGGGGATATAAATCCAGTATATATAAAATCTAGTATTGATAGAGATACAAACATACTTAAAGGTGTAGATATAAATGATGCTATAAAGGTTATAGATAATAATAAAGACGCTAAAGCGCTAATACTCACATACCCAACATATTATGGTATGACATATGATTTAAAAACAATATGTGATTATGCACATAGTTATAATATTGCTGTAATTATTGATGAGGCTCATGGTGCACATTTAGGATTAAGTGATAAATTGCCTAAAACTGCTTTAGAGCAAGGTGCTGATATAGTGATTCAAAGTACACATAAAACTTTACCAGCATTCACACAGTCATCTATGATACATACTAAAGGTCATAGGGTAGATGATAATAAATTAATGTCAATTTTAAAAATAATAGAATCATCAAGCCCATCATATTTACTAATGTCATCTTTAGAATTAGCAGTAGATATATATGATAAATATGGAAAAGACTTGATGTCTAATTTAATTGACAATATTAATAAATTTAAAAATTCATTTAAAGACAGTAAAAGTATAGAGATTTATAATACAAGTGATGTAACTAAAATATTTATATCAACCACAGGTATGGGATTAATAGGTTATGAGCTGGAAACTATACTTAGAGAGGAGTATAATATACAGGTAGAGTTATCTAATTATTATGGATCACTACTAGTATGTACTATAGGAAATGAAGATAAAGATTTCAAATGTTTAGAAACGGCTTTAAACGATATAATTAATAAATACAAAAGTAATAAACAAATTGGTAGAATTGACTATCCTAACGATATACCAGTACAAAAATTAACACCAAGAGAAGCATTCTATAAAGATAAAAAAAGTGTTAAAATATATGAAAGTATAGATAAGGTATGCGGTGAATATATAATACCATATCCTCCAGGAATAAGTTTAACATCACCTGGAGAAGTAATAACAAAAGAAATAATTGACTATATATTGTTCTGTAGTAAAAAAGGAATGAACGTAAGTGGATTAAAAGATTCAACTTTGGGACAAATTCAGATTATAGAGTAATTATCTATGGAGGACAGAGTATGAAAGGTAAATTAATAATCATAGAGAGTGGTTCTGATGCTAGTGGAAAGGCAACTCAAACGAAAAAGTTATTTGATAGATTATCAAGAGAATGTAGTAATGTAAGAAAAGTAGAATATCCTAATTATGATGGTGAATCATCAGCTTTAGTAAAGATGTATTTAAGAGGAGATTTTGGGAAAAATCCTTCAGATGTAGATCCTTATATAGCATCTACATTTTATGCAGCAGATAGATATGCATCATTTAAAACAGAATGGGAAGATTTCTATAATAATGGTGGAATAATTATAGCAGATAGATATACAACATCTAATATGGTACACCAGGCTTCTAAAATGGATGAAGATAGTAGAGATAAATACCTAGATTGGTTGGTTGATTATGAATTTAACATATATAAAATACCAAAACCAGATTGTGTTATATTCTTAGATGTTCCAATAGAGTTTAGTCAAAAACTAATGGAAAATAGAAAAAATAAGATAACAGGTGAAGATAAAAAAGATATACATGAAAGTGATATAGATTATTTAATAAAATGTTATAATAATTCATTATATATAGCAGACAAATATGATTGGAAGAAAATAAATTGTGTTAAAGATGGAGAACTAAGAACAATAGAAGATATACATGAAGAAATATATAATATAGTTAAGGAAAATATATAACCTATTTGGAGAGGTAAATATGTATTTTAAAAATATAATAGGTCAGGAGTTTGCAAAAAAATATATAACAAACTCTATAAAAAATGATAAAGTTAACCATGCATACATGTTTGAAGGTATCGATGGAATAGGTAAGTATTTGTTTGCTAAGGAATTTGGAAATATACTTATTAATGTAGAAAATGCAGAAAATAGTCCTGATTATATAAAAATAGAGCCAACAGGAAATAGTATAAAAATAGCTCAAATAAGAGAGATACAATCAGATATAATTATAAAACCGCATAGCAAATATAAAATGTATATAATTAATCATGCTGAAAAGATGACGATAGAGTCTCAGAATGCATTGTTAAAAACATTAGAAGAACCACCAGAGTATGCTATAATAATTTTGATTACTAATAATAAAGAGTCTTTATTACCAACTATAAAGTCTAGATGTGAGATAATAAAGTTTTTACCAATATCTATTATAGATTTAAAACAATATTTAATGGATAAAGGAATAGAAGAGAATAGAGCGATACTGTTATCTAATTTTTCTAGAGGAAGCATAGAAAAAGCTTTAGAGTTATCAGAGTCAGCTGATTTTTCTATAATGAGAGATGATATACAAAAGTACATACAAGACATACTAGATAAAAATATGGTTGAGATTTTAAATATATCAACTGACATGGACAAATATAAGGATAAAGTTATTGTTGTACTTGATATGATGATTAATTACTTTAGAGATATAATGATGTGTATGGGAAGAGTTGATAAAGATATGATCATCAATGGAGATAGAATTACCTTTATACAAAATATGAGTAAAAGAATTACTTATTCGCAAGTCTCTAAAATTATTGATATAATAGAGGAAACTAAAAGAAAGATGAGAAGCAATTGTAACTTTAGTGTAAGTATACAGGTTATGGCTTTAAACATATATGAGGTGATAAAATGATAAAAATAGTGGGTGTTAGGTTCAAAAATGCAGGTAAAATTTACTATTTTGATCCTGTAGATTTTGAGATAGAGCAAAATACAGATGTAGTAGTAGAAACAGCAAGAGGTTTAGAATATGGTACAGTTATAGTTGGACCAAAAGAAATAGATGAAAGTAAATTAGTATCACCATTAAAACCTATAATAAGAATTGCTACTCCTGAAGATACTAATATATATCAGGAAAATAAAGAAAAAGCTAAAGAAACTTTTGAGTTATGTCAGCAAAAAATAAAAGAGCATGACCTTACTATGTTCTTAATAGATTGCGAATATACTTTCGATAGAAATAAATTAATATTTTATTTTACAGCAGAAGGAAGAATAGATTTTAGAGAACTTGTAAAAGATTTAGCATCAATATTTAAAACAAGAATTGAATTAAGACAAATTGGAGTTAGAGATGAAGCAAAATCAATTGGAGGACTTGGACCATGTGGAAGAAGTTTATGCTGTTCTACATGGCTTGGAGATTTCCAACCTGTTTCTATAAAAATGGCAAAAGATCAAAGTTTATCACTAAATCCTACTAAAATATCTGGTATATGCGGAAGATTATTCTGTTGCTTAAAGTATGAACATGATGTATATGTAGAAGCTATAGAAAAAATGCCTAGCGTAGGAGATTTAGTAAAGGTAAGTGGAAATAAAGGTAAAGTAATAGAAGTAAATCCTTTATTAGAACAAGCTAAGATTGAATTTAATGACAAAACTATAAAAATATGTATGAGAGAAGAGATAAAAGTACTACAAGAAGCTAAGAAGTGTGGGGGATGCTGCAAAAACAGAGATGACCAGATAGATGCAGCAACATTAAGAGAGTTAAAGAAATTAGAAGATTAAAATAAGGGGTAGGATTTTCCTACCCTTTAAAAATAAGGAGATATATATGGACATAAAATTAAAAGACACTGAAAGAATAGATGATTTACAATTAAAAGGATTAAAATTAATACAAGATACAACTGGATTTTGTTTTGGAATAGACGCAGTACTTTTAGCTAATTTTGCAAAGGTAAAAAAAGATGCTAATGTAGCTGATTTAGGAACTGGAACAGGCATAATACCAATACTTATAGCAGGAAAAAGTAAGGCAAAAAAAATAGTAGGTGTTGAAATACAAGAAGAAGTATACGAAATGGCTACTCGTTCTGTAAAATTAAATAACTTAGAAGATAGAGTTCAAATAGTAAATGCAGATATAAAGACTATAGATAAAGAATTAGGAGTTCATGAATTCCATGTGGTTACTTCTAACCCTCCGTATATGCATATGGATGGGATAAAAAATCCTAATGATAAAAAAGCAATATCTAGACATGAAGTAAAATGCAATTTAGAGGACGTTATAAGAGCCGCATCAAGATTAGTAATGCCTAGAGGTAAGTTTTATATGATACATAGACCAACTAGACTAGTAGATATAATAGAACTTGGAAGAAAGTACAGACTAGAGCCGAAGGTAGTACAATTTGTTCATCCAAGAGCAAATAAAGCTCCTAATTTACTTTTAGTTGAATTTATAAAAGATGGAAAGCCAGAACTTAAAATATTAGATCCTTTATATGTTTATGGAGAAGATGGGAAATATACAAAAGAAATAAATGATATATACGCAAATGAAGATATAGGAGAGTAAGATATATGAGTGGTAAATTATATATATGTCCAACACCAATAGGCAATTTAGAGGACATAACTTATAGAACTTTAAGAGTTTTAAATGAAGTAGATTTGATAGCTGCAGAGGATACAAGACATAGTATAAGACTTTTAAATCATTTTGATATTACAAAACCATTAACAAGCTATCATGAACACAATAAAGATTCTAAAGGTGGATATTTAATTAATAAATTACTTGAAGGTGAAAATATAGCACTGATAAGTGATGCAGGAATGCCAGGAATCTCTGATCCAGGAGAAGATATAATAAGGGAAGCTATTGAAAATAATATAGAAATAGAAGTTTTGCCAGGAGCAACAGCATTTGTAACTGCATTAGTGGGTTCTGGATTAAATACTAGAAAGTTTGCTTTTGAAGGATTTTTAGATAGAGATAAAAAAACTAGAAGAGAGCAATTAGAGAATGTAAAAGAGGAAACTAGAACCATGATATTTTACGAATCTCCTCATAGATTAAAAGATACATTAAAAGATATGAGTAAAGTATTAGGTAATAGAAAAATTTCTATTAATAGAGAGCTTACAAAAAAATACCAAGAAATAATAAGAGAAGATATAGACAAAGCAATAGAGATATTTAATGAAAGGGAAGTTAAAGGTGAGTTCGTATTAATAGTAGATGGTTTTAAGGGTGAAAAAACTCAAAAAAATAACTATGATGAGCTAACAGAAAGAGAATATGTCATAGAATTAATTAAAAATGGAATTGACAAAAAAGACGCTATAAAAACAGTATGTAAAGAAAGAAAACTTAAAAAAGATGTAGTATATAAACAAGTTTTAGACTTGTAAATTAGAAACATTCGGGGTGATATATATGGAACTAAAAGAAAGTATATTAAAAAGTTTAAGTCTTAAAAATACTAGTAAAGAATTTAAAATTTTAGACAAAAATAAAGAATTAGAAAAGATAGTTCCTAAAATAAATGAAATGAAAGAAGTAGGAGAATGTAAATATCATGTAGTAAATTGCTTTGATCATTCTATAAATGCATTAAGGGAATTTGAAGATATGATAAATAATGAAAACTTCTTTCCAGAACATTTAAAAGATTTAGTGTGGGACTATTTAAACACTAAAATAGAGTCAAATATTAGTAGATTAGAAATATTAAAATTAGGGATATTTATACATGATATTGGAAAACCCGATGCTAAAACAGTAGACGAAACAGGGAGAGTACACTTTAAAGGCCATGAAAAAATTGGGGGAGATATAGCGATAAAGTTAGGAAAAAGATTATCATTAAGTGAAAAATCAATAGATACATTATTTAACTATGTAAGATATCATATGATATTATTAGTATTTTATAAAAAAAATAATTTAACAAAGGAAAATTTATTTGAAGTATTTGATAAAATAGGAGAAGATATAATTGGGATAATGCTTCTAGGATATGCAGATATAGTATCTACAAGAAAATTATTAAATCCAGATGAAAAGGTTGGAACAATAAAAACTTATATGGAATTTATATTAACTAATTATGAATATCGTTATAAAAGAAAGTAAAAAAAGACTATCATAGAATTAAGTTTATTTGAACTAATTTTATGATAGTCTTTTTATATTATAGTATAGACTTCGATTGTATTGGAGTTGATAATATTACGGAAGTCTTAGTAGAACCTATTGTTTTTATAGTATCAATTACATTCTCTAATTCATACATGTCTTTTACAATAACTTTTAAAAGAGAACAGTCATCACCAGTTATATGATGACACTCAACAATTCTATCATCTTTTCTAGCGACTTCTAAAAATTGCTCATAAGCAATTCCACTTGGAAGAGATATATGTATAAATGCCTTTATAACTCGGCCTAAAGCGTCGGGGTTAACTATTGCTTTATATCCTTCGATTACCCCTGACTCCTCTAGTCTTTTGACTCTTTCAGAAACAGCTGGAGAAGTTAATCCAACTATTTTACCTAGATCTTTCATTGAAATTCTACCGTCATCTTGAAGTATTTCTATAATTCTGTAATCAGTAATATCCATATGTAATCCCCTTTAATTTTATGTTATTATTTTTGAAGTACTTTCTCTTCTAATAAACTAGTTTTTAAGTTCCAAAGACACTCAGATAAGTCTACCTTATATGTTTTTGGACATGTAAGCCTTTTATATGTATCCCATAAAGTATCTAGTTCTGATTCTACATATTTTTGGATTTGTGAAATTGATTTAGGTTTAAATTTGCACTCTCCATTTACAAATAAAGGTTTATGAAGTTCTTTAACTGTATATTCTTTAAATATAGTTTCTTTCCAAGTATATGTAGGATGGAATATTTTTAAAGGTTTAGATGTATCTATTTGTTCTTCGTGAAGCATTATTAAATCTGCTTCAGCTTTATTTTCTTTATTGTATATTCTAACAACTTTTTTATACCCTGGATTGTTTATTTTTTCTGCATCTTCAGATATTTTTATCTTAGGAACCATTTTATCACCATCAAATGAAGCAGCTAATTTATATACCCCACCAAGAGAAGGTGAATCAGCAGAAGTTATTAATTTAGTTCCAACTCCCCAGGAGTTAACTGCACAGTCACCAGATTTTAAGGCTGATATAGTATGTTCATCTAAATCATTAGATGCAGTTATAGTTATATCAGAAAATCCTGCATCATTTAGCATTTTTTTAGCTTCAACAGACAAGTATTCTAAATCACCAGAATCTATACGTATACCAACTGGCTTATGACCATTTTCTCTTAATTTTTTAAATACTTTTATAGCATTTGGAACACCGCTATTTAATACATCATAAGTATCAACTAGAAGTAAACATTTATCTGGATAAACATCAGCATAAGCTTCAAAGGCTTCTAGTTCCGTGTCAAATTTTTGAATCCAGCTATGAGCTTGGGTACCAGCAACTGGTATATTAAACATTTTCCCAGCTAATACATTAGCTGTAGCTTTGCAGCCCCCTATTACTGCAGCTCTTGCACCATAGATACCAGCATCTGGTCCTTGTGCACGACGAAGTCCAAACTCTAATACAGGATCACCTTGTGCAGCATAGCATACCTTAGATGCTTTTGTTGCTATAAGTGATTGGAAGTTTACTATAGTAAGTAGAGCAGTTTCTATAAGTTGAGCTTGATATAGAGGTGCTTTAACTGTTACGATTGGCTCATTTGGGAACATAATAGTCCCTTCTTCAACTGAATAAATATCACCAGTAAATTTAAAATCCCTTAAAAAATCTAAGAATTTATCTGAGAATAAGTTTAAACTTTTTAAGTACTTTAAATCTTCTTCTGAGAAATGGAGATTATTTATATATTCAACTAATTGCTCAATTCCACATACTATTGTGTATCCACCCTTGCATGCATTTTTTCTAAAGAACATATCGAACACAACTATATCTTCATGTATATTTTTTTCAAAATACCCATTTAACATAGTAAGTTGATATAAGTCTGTAAGAAGTGTTAAATTTCTCATTATTTTTCTCCTTATAGTACTAAATATTATAAAAAAACCTATACCTATACTAAAACACAATACAACTCAACTTTCAAGTATAAACTAGTCCCTATTATACATAAAATTATTTATAGAGGGGGGGATTAAAATAGGAAAGATATGGTTCTATATGATTGTAATAGGAATAGTAGGAAGTGTATATTTTCAAAATCTAGGTGAGTTAAATACAGTTCTTTTAAATGAGTCATCTAAGGCAATAGAATTTGCAATAAGTCTTGCAGGGGTTATGGCATTTTGGATGGGGATAATGAACATAGCGAGAGACTCTGGCTTAATAGAAAAGATAGGTGAAAAATTAAGTCCCATAATGAAAAAATTATTTCCTTCTGTGCCAAAAGGACATAAAGCAATGTCTTATATGGTTATGAATATGGCATTAAATATGCTTGGAGCTGGAAATGGAGCAACAGCATTTGGACTCAAAGCAATGAACGAGTTACAAAATTTAAATAGAAACAAAGATACGGCAAGTAATGATATGATTATGTTTTTAGTTATAAATATATCTTCTATTCAAATAATACCTTTTACCATGTTAAAGATAAGAGCAGATGCAGGTTCACAATTTCCTAATGAGATAATAATTTCTACACTATTTGCAACTATGATTTCTACTTTTATTGGAATAATAACATGTAAAGTTTTTCAAGGGAGGAATAAAAGATAATGTTGGACATATTTTCTAACTTGATAATACCTATAATAATATTATATATAGTTATTTATGGTAAAAGACAAAAGATAGATATATATGAAAGTTTTGTAAAGGGTGCAATAGATGGACTAAAAACAGCATGGTCAATACTTCCATATATAATAGGCATATTTTTAGCGATAGGTATATTTAAGGCAGGAAGAGGTATTGAAATGTTAGAGTTTATATTTGAACCAATAGCAAATATTATGAGTATACCAAAGGAATTAATTGGGTTAATAATAATAAAACCTTTATCAGGAAGTGGAGCCCTTGGAATGTACAACGAGCTAATACAAAGGGTAGGTATAGATTCATTAGTAGAGAAGATGGGATCAACTATTGTTGGAGCATCAGAAACAATATTTTATACAATGGCAATATATTATGGAAGCTTAAAAATAAAAAATACAAGACATACACTGCTTTGTTCAATGCTAAGCCATATAGCAGGTGTAATAGCATCTGTATTTATATGTTATTTGATATTCACATAGAAACACTAGTTGACAATAATACATAATTTTAATAGAATAAAAAATAATAATGATTTAAAAATTATTACTTGTAGTACAAGACATGTATAATAGTGTATATAGAAGTTAATAATATAAATATAGTATTTATAAAAGCTATGAAAAGAAGAGTAAATAATGATTTTTTCTACAGAGAGCTAGATTAGGTGAAAGCTAGCGTTAAAGGATTTATTGAAGATGGCCTTGGAGCTTTTTATCTGAACTAAAGTAAGATAAAACGGATGGATGCGTTATAGTCTACTAAGATATCTATTAGTCATAGATAAATTAGGGTGGTACCGCGTATATAATCTCGCCCCTATGTAATAATCATAGGAGGCGAGTTTTTTAATTAAAAACAACTTTAAAAGGAGGCAACACAAATGAGCAAACCAACTTTTTATGTTACAACGCCTATATATTATCCAAGTGGAAATTTACATATAGGACATACTTACACAACTGTAGCAGCAGACGCAATAGCTAGGTTTAAACGTTTTTCAGGATTTGATGTAAAATTTTTAACAGGTACTGATGAGCACGGAGAAAAAATACAAAAAACTGCAAGAGAAAAAGGTATGACAGAAATGGAATACTTAGATGGAATGATAGCAGGAATAAAAGATTTATGGAACACAATGGATATATCTTATGACGATTTTATAAGAACAACTCAAGATAGACATAAAGATATTATACAAAAGATATTCACTAAGTTATATGAGCAAGGTGATATATACAAAGGTGCATATGAAGGTAGATATTGTACTCCATGTGAAAGTTTCTGGACAGAGTCTCAGTTAGTTGATGGAGATAAGTGCCCAGACTGTGGAAGAGAAACATACTTAGCTAAAGAAGAAGCTTACTTCTTCAAATTATCTAAATATGAAGACAGATTAAAAGAATTATTTAAAAATGATAAATTCTGCTTCCCAGCAGCAAGAAAGAATGAAATGGTTGCAAACTTCTTAGAAAAAGGTTTAGAAGATTTATGTGTAACTAGAACTACTTTCGACTGGGGTATAAAAGTTCCATTTGATGAGAAACATGTAATATACGTTTGGGTAGATGCTTTATGCAACTATATAACTGCATTAGGATACATGAGTGAAAATGAAGAAGAATTTAAAAAATATTGGCCAGCAAATGTACAAATAGTAGGTAAAGAGATTGTAAGATTCCACACTATAATATGGCCAGCATTATTAATGGCTTTAGATTTACCAGTTCCAGAGCAAGTTTATGGACATGGATGGATATTATTTGCTAATGATAAAATGAGTAAATCAAAAGGAAATATAGTTTATCCAGAGCCTATGATAGAAAGATATGGAATAGATGCATTAAAATACTTCTTATTAAGAGAATTTGCTTTCGGTCAAGATGGAAGCTATACACATAGAAACTTTGTAACTAGAATAAACTCAGACCTTGCAAATGATTTAGGTAACTTAGTAAGTAGAACAGTAGCTATGGTTGAGAAATATAATGGTGGTATAATACCAATGCCAAAAGTAGCAACTGCATTTGATGAAGAGTTAAAATTACAAGCAAAAGCATCTAGAGAAAACTTTGAAGCTGAAATGGATAAAATGCAATTCCATGAAGCATTAGAAAATGTATGGAAGTTAATAAGAAGAACTAACAAGTACATAGATGAAACTATGCCATGGGCTTTAGCTAAAGATGAAGCTAAAAAAGATGAGTTAGATACAGTTTTATATAATTTATGTGAGTCTATAAGAATAGTATCAACTTTAATAAGACCAATGATGGAAACAACTGCTAACAAAATATATGATCAATTAGGAATAGCAGGACAAGAAGAATTAACAAACTGGGAAAGTACAAATACCTTTGGACTTATAGGAGAAAATACTAAAGTACACAAAGGTGAAAGTTTATTCCCAAGATTAGACATAGAGAAAGAGGTAACAGAATTGGAAGAATTATTCTCAGGAAAAGTAGAAACAGTGGAAGAAGTTAAAGAAGAAACTTTAACTCATAAAGAAGAAATAACAATAGATGACTTAGATAAAGTAGAGTTAAGAGTAGGTAAAATAGTAAGTTGTGAAAAGCATCCAAAAGCTGACAGATTATTAGTATCTCAAGTTAAATTAGGACCAGAAACTAGACAAATAGTATCAGGAATAGCTAAATGGTACAAGCCAGAAGAAATGGTTGGAAAAGAAGTTATAGTTGTATGTAACTTAAAGCCAGTTAAGTTAAGAGGAGTAGAATCTCAAGGAATGATACTAGCTGCTGGAGATGATGGAGATGATTTATTAATACCAACAACTACAGGTGCTAAAGACGGATGCGAAGTTAGATAAGGAGATAATAAATATGTTATTTGATTCGCATGCACATCTAAATGATGAAAGATTTGATGAAGATAGAGAAGCTTTAATAGCTTCTCTTAAAGAAAATAAAGTTGATTTAGTTGTAAACCCAGGAGCAGATATAAAAACATCTATTAGTAGTGTTGAACTTGCTAATAAATATGATTTTATATATGCAGCAGTTGGAGTTCACCCACATGATGTAGGAGAACTTGATGATACTGCAATAGATACTTTAAGAAAGTTAGCTACTGAAAATGAAAAAGTAGTTGCTATAGGAGAAATAGGATTAGATTACTATTATGATAATTCTCCAAGAGAAGTACAAAAAGAGTGGTTTAAAAAGCAAATAGAGCTTGCTAATGAATTAAAATTACCAATAATAATACATGATAGAGATGCACATGGTGATACTTTTGAGATTATAAAAAACACTAAGAGTCCTGAAATAGGGTGTGTACTTCATTGTTATAGTGGTAATGTAGAATTAGCAAGAGAATATGTTAAGATGGGATGTTATATTTCTATACCAGGAACAGTTACTTTCAAAAATAATAAAAAAACTAGAGAAGTTGCAAAAGAAATTCCACTAGAATATTTATTAATAGAAACTGATTCACCATATATGGCACCAGAGCCACATAGAGGTAAAAGAAATGATCCATCATTAGTAGCTTTTGTAGCGGATAAGATAGCTCAAGAAAAAGGAATATCTTATGAAGCTGTTTGTAATGCAACTAAGGAAAATGCTAAGAGATTGTTTAATATAAAATAATTACTTATATAATATTAGAAATAAAAGAGCTACCATGAAAATAAATTAAAGTGACTTGAATTTATTTTATGGTAGCTTTTTATGTACTATTTATTAGAATTTATCTTCACGTAAAAGGTATTCATTATTATCTTGATCTTTGAATGTAAATAATTTAGCATACGGCATAGTAACTATATCTGTTACCTCTACACCTTTAGACTTCATTTCTTTATGCGCATTTTCTAAATCTTCAGTACTTAATATAACAGTTTTATAATCTGTATTAGCCGTTGGATATTGACTCTTCATAAGATTTTTATCATATAGAACTATAGTAACCCATTCACTTTCCTTTGGAGCAACTTCTATCCATCTTAATGCTCCTTCAGTTTCATCTATTTTTGTTACAAAGTTTAACTTTTCAGTCCAGAATTTTTTGCGTCATCTTGATTATTTACATAAATTGTTACTTTTGCTATTTTATTTATCATGCTATGTCTCCTACTTAATTGATTAGTTTATTTACATTTTGACTAATATAATAATATCATATAAACTCATACTAGTGCAAAATCTAAAGATCGAAGTTAAATTATTTTAATAATTTCAAGGTTTTATTTTTCTTGATAAAATATTGTAAAAAACGTAAAATATAAAGATGTAAGCTAAGATACGAGATTAAAATAGATAAAAGGTGAAATTATAATGATAAAAGAAGTAATAGTAGTAGAAGGTAGAGATGATGTTACTGCAGTAAAAAGAGCATTAGATGCAGAACTTATAACTACAGGAGGATTTGGATTTCCTAAAGGTGTTATGGAACGTATAAAAGCTGCTCAAAAAAGACGTGGAGTAATAATATTCACTGATCCAGATTTTGCTGGAGAAAAAATAAGAAAAAAAATAGCAGCAGAAGTACCAGGATGCAAACATGCATTTTTACCAAGGGAAGAAGCTAAAAAAGATGGAGACATAGGAATAGAAAATGCCTCTCCACAAAGTATATTAGTAGCTTTAAATAAAGTTAGAACGGAAAGCGTAGAAAAAAGAACTGAATTTACACAAGTTGATTTAATAAGAAATCAGCTTATTGGAAATGAGGATGCATCTTATAGAAGAGATGAAATAGGGAAAATACTTGGAATTGGATACGGAAATGCAAAGCAATTTTTAAGTAGATTAAATAACTATGGCGTAAGTAGAGAAGAGTTTCTTAAAGCAGTAGACACTATTGATAGTGCTAAGTAATTTTTTAATTATAGTAATAAAATAATATTAAAAGACAATAAAGGAGAAAGAATATGGATAGACTTTCATCTCATAAAGCTACCAAAGAAGTAGTTCAAAAGCATAATTTTAAATTTTCAAAATCATTAGGTCAAAACTTTTTAATAGATGATAATGTTATAGACAGAATATTATCAGGAGCTAGATTATCAGAAGGTGATAAAATAATAGAAGTTGGACCAGGAATAGGTACACTTACACGTGAAATGGGTAAAGTAGCTGATCAAGTTATAGCTATAGAAATAGATAAAACATTAATACCAATACTTGAAGAAACTTTATCAGACTTAGATAATGTAGAAGTAATTAATCAAGATATATTAAAGGTAGGTGTAGAAGAATTAGTAAAAGAAAAACTATCGGGAGGACCAGTTAAATTAGTAGCTAACCTTCCATATTATATAACTACACCGATAGTAATGAAATTCTTAGAAGAAAATATACCAGTAACTGATATAGTTGTTATGGTTCAAAAGGAAGTTGCAGATAGAATGAATGCAGGACCAGGAACAAAAGATTATGGAGCATTATCAGTGGCTGTACAATATTACTGTGATACAGAAATAGTAGCAAAAGCACCTAGACATATGTTTGTTCCTCAACCAAATGTAGATTCTACAGTTATAGGTCTTCATGTTAGAGAAGAAAGAAAGTATCCAGTAGATAGCGAAGAGATATTCTTTAAAACAGTTAAAGCATCCTTTGGGCAAAGAAGAAAAACTCTTCTTAATGCATTAGGGACATTAGGATTTTTAACTAAAGAACAAATAAAGGAAGCATTATTAAATGCAAATATAGATGAAAAAAGAAGAGGAGAAACTCTTACAATAGAAGAGTTTGCAACACTTTCAAATGTTATAAACTCAATGGTACCTTCAAAATAGAAGGTACTTTTTTTTATGCCTTAAACATATACTATCTAGAGAACTTATGTAAAGGGGAGGGGAATGAAGTGTCTTCTAATAAAAAATTTAAAAGGGATTATATAATTCTAGAATCAAAAGACATGAACTTCAGATATAAAGAACGTATTTTGCCAAAGGCTTTTGCAAAGATAGAAATAAATGATGATAAATCAATTGTAGCACTATATGTAGAGAACCTTAAATATATGAAGGACGGATACAGGGTTATAGCTATAAGAAGTGACTACGAAACTATAGACTTAGGTAAAATTACTTTAAGTGAGCAAGGAAAGGGAGAATTTGTATTAAATTTAGATGACCCAACTGCAGAGATTAAAGGAATAGCTTTATTATATGAAAAAACTGTACCACTTATAGGATTTAAGGGAAGTAAGATAGAAAATTATGAAGAAATCTTATTTATGGGAGATGAAGATGAATATCCTAATACAGAAGAAGATGATGTATATGAAGAAGTAGAGTATATAGAAGTAGACGACGATGATGATGAATATGAAGAGTATGAAGAAATTGAGTATATTGAAATAGAAGAAGATGATGAAGATAATACCTATGAAGAAATAGAGGAAATAGAGAATATAAATGGAGTAGAAGAAATAGAAGAAGTAAAGCCAATCCAAGAAACTTATATTAGAAATAGTCAATACGAAGATAATATAAATGATTATAAGACTCTAGAATCTGACAAGAAAGCTAAACCACATAGACGAAGTAGAAATGTTCAAACAGCTACAAAGAAAAATACAGAAATAGATAGAAAACAAACTCAACAAAATACCTATCAAGAACATAATAATAAAGTTCCTGGAACTCTATTAATGCCTAGACAAATCAAAAAAGGTTTAAAATATTTTAGAGAAACAAAGCCATTTGTAAATGATTATATAGAAAATGCAAGATGGTGGAAAATAGATATTACTCCTACAACTCTATGTGGTTACACAATGCCTTATCTAGGATATCTTAATACTTTAAATTATACAATGTATAGTGATTGTACAATGCAAGCATATAAATATAGACATTATTTATTTGGAGTTCAATATGATGAATATAATAAGAGAAAGAATTATATTTATGCAGTGCCAGGAAGAAAAGAAGAACAACCAGACCAAGGACATACAGGTTTTAGTGTTTATCAACCATGTGATGATGAAAATGATAATTTGGGATACTGGCTATGTTATATAGATTCAAGAAGTAGAAGAATTCTAAAATAGTCATTAAATTTAGAATCTATTGATAATAATCTAATAATGCTCTAAAATATAATTTAAGATTATAAATTTTGGAGGAGTAAAGATGACAAATAATAAAAGACTTATAGATGAATTTCTTGAATTAGTGCAAATAGACAGTCCAACTTCTAAAGAAGGTAAAATTGCTAAGGTTTTAGTTAACAAATTAGAAGAAATCGGATTAACTGTAGAAATAGACGATGCAGCTGCAAAAACTGGATCAGAAACTGGAAATGTTATAGCAAGATTAAAAGGAACTAAAGAAGGAAAAAAAATATTATTCAGTTCTCACATGGATACTGTTAGTCCAGGGATAGGGGTAAAACCTATAATAGATGAAGACACAGGAATAATAAAAAGTGATGGAACTACAATATTAGGTTCAGATGATAAGGCAGGGATAGCAGCTATATTAGAAGGATTAAGATATATAAAAGAAAATAACATAGATCATACAGATATAACTGTAGTATTTTCTATATGGGAAGAAGGCGGATTATTTGGAGCTAAATCTTTAGACTACTCTAAATTAGATGTAGACTATGGATTTGTATTAGATAGTGGTGGATCACCAGGAGAAATAATAGTAAAGGCTCCAGGACAAGATAGAATAGAAGTTAAAATAATAGGAAAACCAGCACATGCAGGACTTCAACCTGAAGATGGAATAAGTGCAATGATGGTAGCATCAAAAGCTATAAATAATATGAACTTATTAAGAATAGATGAAGAAACTACTGCAAATATAGGAATAGTTAAGGGTGGAGTAGCTACAAATATAGTTATGCCAGAGATGGAGATAATAGCAGAAGCTAGAAGTTTAGATGAATCAAAATTAGATGTTCAAACTAAGCATATGATAGATACTTTTAAAAATGCAGCTGAAGAATTTGGAGCTAAAATTGAGGTTGATACTAAGAGAATGTACTCTCCACTTAATATAGATGATAATGATGATATAGTTGAATTTACAAAAAGAGCATTTGCTAATATAAATATAGAAGGTAAAACAGCTTCTACAGGTGGTGGAAGTGATACTAATATTTTAAATAAAAATGGTATAAAGGCAGTTAATCTGGGTATAGGAATGAAGAAAGCTCATACACTAGATGAATATATAGCAATAGAAGATTTAATTAACTCTGCAAAAGCAGTTGTTGAGATAATTAAGCAAGCATAACAAAATAAAGTTTATATAATTTTGGGCTATCTCAAAATGAATATTAAAAATTCATCTTGAGATATGCCCATTTTTATATTTTTGGAAATTGATAATTAATCTTGAACGTAAAGAGTATGCAATATCATATAAAAGTTATGATTAAAGAATATTGATTAATGGAGGGATTTATGGAAACTAGATACGAAGAATCAAATAAGATAACTAAACAATCAATTGTTTGGAACATATTTTTAACATTTATAAAAATAATTGCAGGTATATTTGGTAAATCAAGTGCAATGGTAGCTGATGGAGTACACTCAGCATCGGATATAATAAGTTCTGTAGGTGTTTTATTAGGAAACTATATTTCAGCAACTCCTGTAGATAAAGAGCATAATTATGGACATGAAAAAGCAGAAACACTGGTATCATTTTTATTATCAATATTATTAATAGTAGTTTCAATATCAATTGGAATAGAAGCACTTAAATCTATAGGAAAAATAGATGAAATTCAAATTCCAACAGAATTGCCATTAGTGGTATCAATTATATCAATATTAATAAAGGAGTATCAATATAGAATAACTATAAAAATAGCAAATAAAATAAATTCACCAGCTTTAAAGGCAGATGCTTGGCACCATAGATCAGACGCTCTTTCATCAGTAGCTGCATTTATTGGTATAGCTGGATCAATGTTAGGCTTCAAGGTACTGGACCCAATAGCATCATTAGTAGTTGCAGTATTTGTAGCAAAGGTTGGAGTTGAAATTTTAGTTGGATCTGCCAATGAACTGATGGATGTTTCAATAGATATAGAACAAGAAAATCAGATAAAAACAATAGCCAAAAATACAAATGGTGTAATGAACTTAGGAGAAATAAGAAGTAGAAAACATGGGGCTATGGCATATATAGACTTAGTTATTTGTGTAGATGGAAAGATTACAGTAACAGAAGGTCATGATATAGCTAATCAACTAGAAAAAGATATAATAAGGGACATGGAATTTGTAAAAGGAATAACTGTACACGTGGAACCTTGTAATTATTGCCGAGGAAATAACTGTTTTAGATAATTATATATTAAAAAAAATATAAAAAAGGTATATAATAAACCTATAACTAGAAATAGTGGGGGTGAAATACGTGGCTAAGACAGGTAGAAAAAAAAGGAAAATCAAAAAAAGTGCAATTTTACCAATTTGTCTAATTATATTTTTTATAGTTTACTTCTTATCATTCTGGTTGTTTTCTAGAGAGCAAGCAAAGTCTCAAGAGGTAGAAGTAAATACACAAAGTCAACAATCAGATAATAGATCGCTACTAACTCAATTAAGATATAAAAATAAAATTTATCTTTCAGATGGGACGGTAAGTAACATAAGAATCGAAGAAGATTACTGGGATGAACTAGATTATATTCTTTCAGAGTTAAAGGAAGTAAGAACTCCAGAATCATACAATGAAGTTTATAGTGGAAATTCAGATGATGGTATTAAATTTTCAACAGATTTAAACTATTTAAGAATTTATACAGTAAGCCAAGAAGCATATTATAAAATTCCAGTAGACTCAAAGGAAGAATTTGAAAATGTACTTAAGAAAAGTATATATACATCATTTGGATTTGTAAGTCAGTATAAAAACTGGGACAGTGTTAAAATAACATATGGTGATAAAACTAAAAAAATTAATAAGTGGAAATTTGATGACTTATCATATAAAATGGCATCGAAAAGAATCGTAGGGAAAGTTCAGCCACAAAAAAGTAAAGAAAGAAGTGAATACAACTTTACTATTAATATAACAATAGAAGGACAGGAAGTTGTAATAGAAACTATGGGAGACGATTATGTAAAAATAACATCCCATAATTTACAATCATACTATGAAGTACACAATGCCTTATATGAATATATTAAGGAAGATATATTTAAAATAAAGTAGAATAAAAAAATCCATGATTTTAGAAGTATATTTATCTGTATATCATGGATTTTTTGTTTGTATTTATTTTTTTTCAACTAGTAAATCTGCAACTTGATACACAGTACCAGCACCGGCAGTTATTACTAGATCATTATGTTCTAGATTCTCACGAAGGTACTCAACAATATCTTCAAATTTACTTATGTAGATAGCATCTACATTGTTATGATATAGTTTTTCGACTAAATCTTTAGCATGTATATCTCCTGGATCATCTTCTCTTGCTGCATATATGTCAGTTATTATAACTTTATCAGCAGAATAGAAAGCTTCAGCAAAGCTATCTAGAAGAGATTTAGTTCTAGTATAAGTATGTGGTTGGAATACACACCATAAATTAGCTTTATTTAATTTTTTTGCTGCAGATAAAGTAGCTTTTAATTCAGTTGGGTGATGAGCATAGTCATCTATAACTAAAACATCTTTGTAATAACCTTTAGTTTCAAACCTTCTACCAACACCTTTGTAAAGAGTTATATTTTCTCTTATAGTGTCTAAAGATATATCAGAGACGAAAGCAGTCATTATAGCAGCAGTTGCATTATATATATTGTGAAGTCCAGGCACAGATAATTCAAACTTACCTAAATCTTTACCTTTGTATTCTAATTCAAATACTCCATAACCATTATCATTAAAGTTTATATTCTTTATGATTACATCATTAGATGTATTTCTACCATATTTTATAACATTAGCTTTCACTTCATGTAAAATATCATTAGTATTAGAATCATCACCATTGATTATAAAATAACCATCAGGAGGTAAAAGCTTACCAAACTTGTTGAAAGAAGCTTTTATTTCATCCAGCCCAGAGAAGTAATCAAGATGATCTTCTTCTATATTTAAAACTATAGAAATTTTAGGGTTAAAGTTAAGGAAGCTATCAACGTACTCACAAGCTTCTGTTATAAAGTGATCTGAAGCACCAATCTTAACGTTACCACCTATTATGTTTAGGTTACCACCAACTAATATTGTTGGATCTAAATTAGCATACTCAAATATAGTAGAAAGCATAGATGTAGTAGAAGTCTTACCATGAGTTCCAGAAACCGCTATAGGGTTTTTGTATTCTCTCATTACTTGTCCTAAGAAAGCTGCTCTATCCATAGTAAGTATATTTTTTTCTTTAGCAGCTATTAATTCTGGATTTTCAGGGTGTATAGCTGCTGTATAAACCACCATATCTATGTTGTTAGATATATTTTCTCTACATTGGCCAACATGT
Source organism: Romboutsia sp. Marseille-P6047 (assembly GCF_900604535.1). Taxonomy (NCBI): domain Bacteria; kingdom Bacillati; phylum Bacillota; class Clostridia; order Peptostreptococcales; family Peptostreptococcaceae; genus Romboutsia; species Romboutsia sp. Marseille-P6047. The sequence continues at coordinate 71,231 of NZ_UWOT01000013.1, read as the reverse complement.
ATATTAGCCCCTTGACCTCTTAGTTTATCTAAAAGATAAGATTCATTCATGTCCGACCCAGATACCGTATATCCTTTGTTAAGGCATATTTCTGCTAATGCACTCATACTTATGCCACCAATTCCAATGAAATGTATATTCATAACAAAACCACCTTCCTTTAAAAATTAAGTTCTACAATATGAACTATTTATGTGGTATAATAATACAATGTTCAATATTTTATTAATAATGTACATATACTATATTTATAATAATATATTAAAAAATGTTATAAAACATAACAACTATTATACCATACTAAGAAATGTTATGCATTATTTAGTTTATATATAAATTACAAACACTAGAGGAGGTAACCCGAGTGAAATTCAAGAGAACGGAAAGAATTGGGGCTATAGTTAAAATACTATCTGATAACCCAAATAAAATATATACATTAAGTTATTTTACAGAAAAATTTAACGCTGCAAAGTCTACAATAAGTGAAGACTTATTAGTTGTAAAGAATGTTTTTGAAAAGCTAGAATTAGGTAGAGTTATAACTATTTCAGGAGCTGCTGGAGGAGTTAAGTACATACCAAAAACTTCAAAATCAGAAAATGAAGAATTTTTAATGGATTTATGTAAAAAAATAAGTGATCCATCAAGATTACTTTCTGGAGGTTTCTTATATTTAATAGATTTAATATATGACCCAACAATAGCATCCAAAATAGGTAAAATATTTGCATCGAATATAGACTACTCAGAAGCTGACTATGTAGTAACTATGGAAACTAAGGGAATACCTATGGCACTTATGACAGCTAAAGCTATGAATTTACCATTAGTTATAATAAGAAAGGACATAAAAGTATCAGAAGGTCCAACACTAAGTATGACATATGTAAGTGGTAAATCTAAAGTTGAAAGTATGAGTTTACCAAGAAAAGCACTAAAGCCAAATAGTAAGGTTATTTTAATTGATGACTTTATGAGAGGTGGAGGTACTATAAAAGGTATGATGAACCTTATGAATGAATTTGGGGCAGAAGTAATAGGTTCAGGAGTATTTATATCAACTACTACACCAGAAGATAAGATGGTAGGGGATTACATATCTTTAATCCAATTAGATGTAGATGGAGATAAAATAACTGTAGAACCAAATTTAAAAACTTTCAAAGATGAATATAGAAATATAGATATAGAAGAATTAGAGGGTAACATCGAAGAAGGCGAAAGCTTTTTAGATGAAGAATAATAAATATTTAAGATTTTGCAGAAATATTTAAAAAAATAAAGAAGGAAATTTTTACATAATATAGAATTACTAGTAAGAAAGATAATTTATAAATGTAAAATAATTTTGTCAAAATTAAAAGGGGGATATTGAGGTATGAACATTACTGACGTAAGAGTAAGAAAAATAACTGATGAGGGGAAAATGAAGTGTATAGTTTCTATAACTTTCGATAATTTATTTGTTGTTCATGATATAAAAGTTATCGAAGGTCACAACGGGTTATTCATAGCAATGCCAAGTAGAAAAGTTGGAGAAGGAAACTTTAGAGATATAGCTCATCCAATAAATGCTGAAATGAGACAAGTTTTAGAAGAAGCAGTACTTAAAGCTTACCATGAAGCAGTTGCTCAATTAGAAGTAGCAGCAGAATAATAAACAAATAACTTAATGTATTATTAAAATAGTATGAAAGAGCCGAACAATTCGGTTCTTTTTTATTGGAAAAAACACTTAAATGCTATACTTTTAACATAAAAAGTGGTATATTAATTAGAGAAAAAGTGAAATTGTATACAAAACAAGAACATAAGATATAAAGATAGATAGATTAATTTTAATATAAAAGGAGCCGAGCTTATGAATTTTAAAGCTATAATTCTTGCTGCAGGAAAAGGGACTAGAATGAAGTCTAAATATCCTAAGGTAATACATAAAGTATGTGGAAAAGAAATGGTAAACCACGTTATAAATGTTTCTAAAAAATCAGGAGTAAATGACATAGTTGCTATCTTAGGTCACGAAAGTGAAGTTGTAAAAGAAAGATTACCAAAAGATACTATGATAGCAATGCAAACAGAGCAACTAGGTACTGGACATGCTGTTAAGATGGCTAAAGAATATATAAAAGATGAAGATACTATAGTAGTTTTATGTGGAGATACTCCACTAATAAAGGAAGATACATTAAATAGATTATTCTCATATCACTTAGAAAATGGATATCATGCAACAGTTTTAACAACTAAGGTAGACAATCCAACTGGGTATGGAAGAATAATAAGAGATAGCAATGAAGATTTATTAAAAATAGTAGAACAAAAAGATGCTAATGAAGATGAAAAAGCAGTTAATGAAATAAATTCAGGAATCTACTGCTTCAATGGAAAATCTTTAAGAGAAGCTTTAGATTTAATAGATAATAATAATGCTCAAGGCGAATACTACTTAACAGATACAATATATATAATGAGAGATAAAGGTCAAAAAGTAGGAGCTTACAATGGTTCTACAATAGAAGAACTTATGGGAGTAAACTCTAGAGTTGAATTATCAAAAGCAGAAGCAATAATGAGAAAAAGAATAAATGAAGCTCATATGGTTAATGGTGTAACTATAATAGATACTAACTCTACATACATAGAGTCTGATGTAGAAATAGGAAATGACACTATTATTTATCCAGGGGTAATGTTAAAAGGAAACACTAAAATAGGATGCAACTGTACAATAGAGATGAATTCATCTATAGAAAATTCAACAATTGGAGATAATACAGAAGTAAAAAACTCAACAATAGTTGATAGTATAGTTGGAGAAAATACAACAGTTGGACCATATGCTTATCTTAGACCAAAGAGTAATATAGGGAACCATGTAAAAATAGGTGATTTCGTAGAAGTGAAAAATGCTACTATAGAAGATCACTCAAAGGCTTCACATTTATCTTACATAGGAGATGCACATGTAGGTAAAAATGTAAATATAGGATGTGGAGTAGTATTTGTTAACTATGATGGGAAAAATAAATTTAAATCTGTAGTAAAAGATGGAGCATTTGTTGGTTCAAATTCAAACTTAGTAGCTCCAGTAACAGTTGAAGAAGATGGTTACATAGCTACAGGTTCAACAATAACTAATGATGTGCCAAATGGAGCTTTAGCAATTGCAAGAGAAAGACAAGTTGTTAAAGAAGGTTGGGTAGAAAAGAAAAGAGCTAGAGACAACAAATAAGTTTGATTATTATTTTTAGTTTAGTCTAAAAATTTTAAATATAAATACACAATATATATCAATAGTTTAAATTTTTCGGGAGGATAGGCAATGAATACTAGCGGAAGTGAAATTAAAATAATTTCAGGAAACTCGTCTAAAGAGTTAGCACAAAAGATAGCTGATTATATAGGAGTACCTGTATCAGACTGTCAAGTAGGAACATTCAGTGATGGAGAAATATCTGTAAACATGAATGAGACGGTGAGAGGATGCGATGTTTTCGTAGTTCAATCAACTAACAGTCCAGTTAATGACAACTTAATGGAATTATTAATAATGATAGATGCGCTTAGAAGAGCATCAGCAGGTAGAATAACAGCAGTAATCCCTTACTACGGATATGCAAGACAAGATAGAAAAGCGAAATCTAGAGATCCAATCACAGCTAAGTTAGTTGCGAACTTAATAACAGCTGCAGGTGCAGATAGAGTATTAACAATGGATTTACATGCAGCACAGATACAAGGATACTTTGATATACCACTAGATCACTTATTAGGTGGAAGCATATTAGCTAACTACTTTAATGAGAAGAAAATAGAAGATTTAGTAGTAGTTTCACCTGATTTAGGAAGTGTTACAAGATCTAGAAAATTTGCAACAACATTAGACGGAGATGTTCCATTAGCTATAATCGATAAGAGAAGACCAAAGGCTAATGTCTGTGAAGTTATGAATATAATAGGAGATATTAAAGGAAAGAATGTTATCCTGTTAGATGATATGATAGATACAGCTGGAACAATAACTAATGCAGCTAATGCTCTTAAAGAATTTGGAGCGAAAGATATATATGCTTGTTGTACTCACGGAGTATTATCAGGACCGGCTATAGAAAGAATAGAAAATTCTGCTATAAGTGAGTTAATAGTATTAGATACTATACAACTTCCTGAAGAAAAGAAAATAGATAAGATAAAAGAACTTACTGTAGCTCCTTTATTTGGAGATGCTATAAAGAAGATATTCTCTAACGAATCTATAAGTGTTTTATTTTAATTAAATTAAAAAAGGCTTGTATCCAAAGTTATTTTGGAGCGAGTCTTTTTTTATATAAATTATTATTTAGAATTTAGTAATATTTATACTAAAGTATAAATATGTATTGTTAAAAAGTGGAAAATGGTATATATTTTTTATAGAAAGAAGTTAATAAAAAGTAGAAATCAAAGAAGTATATCTTATATATGGGCACTTTAGGTATACTGAGATAGTAGTGCAACCGGCTATATTATAACAAATTTTGTTTTGATTATAATATGGCCTTTTTTATTACATAAATAGATAGACATAGGGAAAAAATGGTATAATGTATCATGCAAAAGAATAATTTTAATGGTACGAAAGTAGTATATAAATATAGTATTTTACAAAAGAGGTGAATATATGGTTAGTTACACTAAAAGGCGTTTAGGTGATATTTTAGTAGAAGCAGAAAAGATAACATCATATCAACTAGCTCAAGTTTTAAAAGCTCAAAAAACTATGGGTAAAAAATTAGGTGAGATTATAGTCGAGCTTAATATATTAGAAGAAAAAGATATTATTGATGCTATAGAGAAACAAACAGGTATAAAAAAAGTTAATTTGAATGAGATAGAATTTGATAAAAGGGTTATTAAGTTACTTTCTCAAGGATTATGTGAAAAATATACATTAATCCCTTTTGGGATTGAAGAAAATAAATTAAAAATTGCTTTTTCAGATCCACTTAATATATATGCAGTAGATGACATATCTATATCTACAGGATTTGAAGTTGAATCATATATAAGTGATAAAGCGAGTATAAGCAAATTTATTCAAGTTCACTATAGTTCAGAAAAAATGAACTTAGCAGCAGAAGAATTATCAAGAGAAAGTTTAGAATCACAATATATATCTATTAATGTAGAAGATTTAGATGATGTAAAAAGTGCTCCGGCTGTAAAAATGGTAGAGTACTTATTTGCCAATGCAGTTGAAATGAGAGCTTCAGATATACATATTGAACCTTTTGAAAATGAAATAAGAATAAGATATAGAATTGATGGTCAGTTACGTAATATAAATACACTTCCAAAAGAAAGTTTAGGTCCATTAGTTACTAGAATTAAAATATTATCAAATTTAAACATAACTGAAAAAAGAATACCTCAAGATGGTAGAGTAATAGCCAAAATATCTGGAAAAAAGGTTGATTTAAGAATATCTATACTTCCAGTTGTAAATGGAGAAAAAGTAGTTATAAGGGTATTAGATAGAAGTAATTTTAAGGTGGGAAAAGAATACCTAGGAATGGATGATGAAAATATTAAAAGATTAGAGAGAATTATATCAAGTCCGCATGGAATTGTATTAGTTACAGGTCCGACTGGAAGTGGTAAATCTACTACATTATACACTATTTTAAGTGAATTAAATTCATCAGAAGTAAATATTGTTACAATAGAGGACCCTGTAGAGTATACATTAAATGGAATAAATCAAGTAAATGTAAATAATAAAACAAACCTTACTTTTGCTAGTGGATTAAGAAGTATATTAAGACAAGATCCAGATATAGTTATGATAGGGGAAATAAGAGATGAGGAAACAGCTCAAGTTGCAACAAAAGCGGCCATAACAGGACATTTAGTTTTAAGCACATTGCATACTAATGATGCGCCATCTACAATAACTAGATTAATTGATATGAATATAGAACCATACTTAGTATCTACAGCTATTTCTGGGGTAATTGCTCAAAGACTTGTAAAAAAGATATGCCCGCATTGTAAATCACAATATAGTTCAACTACATATGAAAAAAGAATACTAGGTAAGAATGATGATGAGGAACTTTTACTATATAGAGGATTAGGTTGTGGAAATTGCAATTATACAGGATATCTAGGGAGAACTGGTATTTATGAAATTATGGAGATATCAAGAGAACATAGAGATTATATAAATATAAGTAGAGATCCAAATGGTCTTAAAGATATAGCAATTAAAAATGGCATGGAGACATTGGAAGAGAATTGTAAAAAACTAGTTCTTAATGGAATAACAACAGTTAATGAACTTGCTTCGATAACTATGATAAAAAATATATAAGAAAGGGATGATATAAAGTGCCTAAATTTGAATATAGAGCTATAAGCCCTTCAGGAGAAAAGATAACTGGTATACATGAATCAAAATCTAAATTTGAAGTAACGGATATGTTGCGTTCGAATGGGTATTACCCACTAAAAATAGAAGAAAAAATAGAAAGTAAAAATATAGAGATAAATATCTTTCAAAAAATAACTATAAAAGATATAGCTATATTTTGTAGACAGTTTTATACAATGTTAGATGCTGGATTAACAGTAAACTCTGCATTAGAAATATTAGCTCAACAAACTACAAATAAAAAACTTAAAGATATTATAAAAATCGTAGAAGATGATGTTAAGAGGGGGGAAACATTGTCATATGCAATGGGAAAACATTTAGATGCATTTCCAAATTTATTAATAAATATGATTGAAGTTGGCGAAGAAAGTGGAAATCTAGATACAATAATGCTTCGAATGTCAGACCAATATGAAAAAGATAATAAAATAAATAATAAAGTTAGGGTAGCTATGATATATCCAGCAATACTAGCTATAGTGGCAGCATTAGTAGTAGCTATATTAATGATATTTGTAATGCCTTCATTTATTGAAACATTTGAATCTATGGGTACAGAATTACCAGCAATAACAAAATTATTAATGTCTATAAGTGGATTTATAAGTAGTAATATAATATTTATTACATTAGCAATAGTTACACTTTCAGTATTATTTAAGATTTATGCTAAAACAGATCATGGTATGCATACTGTGAGTTACTTGAAGCTAAATATACCGATAATAGACAAATTAAATGAGAAAATAATAGTTTCTAGGTTTACAAGAACGATGTCCCTTTTAATGTCTAGTGGAATACCAATGATAAGAGCGTTAGAGCTAATAGCGGATATAGTTGGAAATAAAATTGCAGAAGAAGTTATATTAAAAATGAGAGAATCTGTAGTTAGAGGTGAAGGAATATATAAACCTATTAGTAACAGTAATATATTTCCTAAAATGATGGCTACGATGGTAAAAATAGGAGAAGAGTCAGGTACATTAGATGACATAATGTATAAAACAGCAGACTTTTATGATGATGAATTAGAAAGTCAAATACAAGCTACTTCAGCAATGATAGAGCCCTTACTTATAGTAGTAATGGGAATTGTAGTAGGATTTATAGTTGTATCTATTATGTTACCTATGACAAGCATGTACGATAGTATATAGTAATTAATAAGTAAAGAGGTGGAGATATTGGAAGCTAAGAAAATAAGTCTAAAAGAGCTTATGAGTATGGATATAAAAGATTTAACAAAAAAGAAAAGAAAAAAAGTTAAAAGTAAGCAACAAAAAGAAAAAGAAATAAAAAATGAGGTAGTTTCATTTGATATTGGAAGTGAGTACACAAAATTAGTAGTAGGCAAATATTATAAAGGAAAATTAATTATAAATAAGTGTCTAGAATTTGAGACACCAAAAAATTGTGTGAAAGATGGATTAATTATAAATGAAAAGATATTAACTGATAAAATTCAAATATTATTTAATGAAAATAAAATAAAATCAAAATATGCAAGTTTCACAACAAACTCAACAACTATTATAAATAGAGAAATCCTAATACCAAAAGTAGAAGAAGATGAAGTTGAGAGTGTAATAAAGTTTGAAATGGAGCAGTACCTTCCAATAAATTTAAATGACTATATTGTTCAGTATATAGAGCAAGATGAAATTAAACAAGATGATAATATAAAGATAAAAGTGTATGTTATAGCATATCCTGAAAAAATGGCTAGAGGGTATTATGATTTGTTAAAAAGTTTAAAGTTAAAGCCTGTATCTTTAGATGTAACATTTAACTCTTTAAGTAAATTAATTACTCGAACAGATTTAATCAATGAAGAATCCTACGACTCTTCTTTAACAAATGTATTCATTGATATAGGATCTAGCTTTACATCAATACATGTTTATAGAAATGGTGTACTAGATTTTACAAGGATAATTAGAAGTAACTATACAGATATATCGTATGATGAAATGATATTTATACAAAACTTATCAGATGAAATAGAAAGAATAATTAGATTCTATAATAATAAGCATATTGGAAATACAGTAGATAATGTTTATATTCTAGGTGGAGTTTCTAGCTTATATGATATTCACGGATATTTAAAAGAAAAAATTGAGGTTCCGATTAGAAAAATAAAAAATATAAAATTTAATGAATTTACTATAGATATTGACAATATAGATAATTATTTAAATGCAATTGGATCTTTGATTAGATAACAAGGGGGAATTATGGCAGATATAAACTTTTTTAAACATTATGAGAATCTAAAAAAAGATACATCAGATAAATATATTTACATTACAGCCGGGTTAGTAGGAGCATTAATAATAGGTAGTGCATCTATAAATATGGCAAAAATATATTTATATAACAAAGAAATAGAGTTATATAATGCTAAATTAGAGTCAGAAGAAATTAAAAGCAAAATAAAAATTTCAGAGGACGTTAATACAAAGTTAGATATATTGTATAAATATGAAAAACAAATAAATGAAGTAACTGAAGCTATAAGTTCAAGAGATATTGTAACTATAAATGTAATTGATAGTATTAGTTCAACTTTACCATCAGACGTATCATTTGAAAGTATGAATATTAATGATAATTTAATAAATATAGAAGCAATATCAAATACAAGAACATCTATAGGTGAAATTGAAAATAGATTGAAAAAGTTAGATATACTTCAGGATGTACATATAGGTACAATATCAGAAAATACATCATTAGAAGGTGTGTATGCATTTAATATAAAATGTACATTAAATGGAGGTAACTAATTATGAAAATAAGCAAAAGAGAAAAAATTATGTTAAGCTCCTTAGGCATTGTATTAGTAGGGGCAATTTACTATCAGTTTGTATACTCAAAGCAAACTCAAAAAGTAGAAGCTCTAGAGATTCAACGAAATGAAGTAGAAGATAAATATAATGAGGTTATAGATACTATTAGAAGTTTAGAACAAAAACAAGATAGAATAAACTCTATGTACTCAACTTTAGATGTAAAAGCATCTAAGTATTACTCTTATATAATTCAAGAAAATTTAATTCTTGATTTAAACAGTATGCTATTAGATAGTGAGCTTACTGGTGACTTAAGTTTTACAGAGCTAGAAGTTAAAAGTGTGGAATCTAGTACCTTTTCAAATATAATGAAACAAAATAGTAGCATCCATCAGTTAGTAGAAAGGTATGAAAATGCTGAGAATTCAACACAAGAAGTAATTAATTCAAATATAGATGAAGAAGTTAGTATAGATACTTCTACTGATGAAAACAATGTTCAAAATGAAAGTACGGAAAATCAAGAAGATAGCTCAGAAATTACAGTTGAACAGATGTCAGCAACATTAACTTATAAAGGTACTTTTTCTCAGTTAAAAACATTTATAAGTAAAATAGAAAAAAGTACTAAAAAAATAGTTATAACAAATTGTAGTATTACAACTGATGCAGACGACAAGGTTTCAGGTAGTATAAATTTAGAATTTTATGCAATACCAAACTTAGGTGATATAAAATCTTATTATGAAAACTGGGATATATCAGAGTTATCAGGAAAAGAAATTCCATTTAATTCAATGAATACATCAGTAGGATTTTCGGGGACAAGCAATGCAGATAGTAAAAGTGATTTTATAATAGAAGTTAACCCAGAGTCATCAGACTTACCAACTGTGACAATTGGTAAGTCAAATGATTCTCAAAGAAGCACATATATAGAAGCTGATAATGTTGGAATAGAAACTATTGAAATAACATTAAAAAATGAAGGAAACAAATATTACTATACATATAGAACTTCAAAAAATTTATATCCAGGGGAAAATAAGGTGGCTGAGTTTAAGCCAAACTCAGAAAATATAAATATCGATATAAATAGTGAACCAAGGCTTAATAGTAATGATAAGTCAGGTATAAAATTAACTGTAAAAAACAACACAAATAAAAAAATAAATGTAAATATAAATAGTGATGATAAAGAGAGGCCAAGAGTAACTGTAGCCGGTGAAGGCTCTAATATAAGTGTTATTAAAAAGTAGGTAAATATGATAAAAAAGGATAAAAAAGGATTCAGCTTAATTGAGATTTTAGTAAGTCTTGCTATTGCATCGATTATAGTATTATCTATAACGCAGCTTATTATAAATATGGTCAAGTTTAATAAAAAAAGTGAAGATAGACAACAAACAACACTTGTAGGGCAACAAATAGTTGAAGAAATAAAAAACTTAGATAGCTCTAATATAAGCTCTTCATTAATTAAAATAAGTGATGATTTAATTTTAAATAGAGTAGAAAATAGTAATGAATATAAAGGAATATTAACTGATAGAAATAATTTATCTAAGACATATGATGTTGCATTAACTTTAAATTATGAAAATCAAGGTATGAATAAAAATAATGAAAAAGTTAATATAGAAAATGCAATAAAATTTAAGTCTGAAGTTATTAATGAGGTATTAATAATTAAAGATGAAAATAATAATGAAGTAGCTAAATTAAGTTTAAATACAAATGAAACACCAAAGTTAATTATAGAAAGACGCACAGAGTTAAATAACAAAGGTAAGATAGATAATACGCTATCAATTAATTTAGAGGATGAAGTTTTCATAGATTTTTCAAATTACAATTTTAATGGAAGTTTAGATGTATATATATACAATTATATAGAATCTGAATTCACAGTATACGCACAAAACCAGATAACCCAAATATAAAATTAAAATCTATATTGGGAATAGTAAGCATCCATAATAATCCATATATGATAGTATTGGATATTTATACAATATAACTGTGAGTATTAAGAAAAATGGAAAGCTTTTATTTGAAGGATATATAAATAAAAATATATCTAATCAAATTTAGATGTTAATAAGGGTGATTAAGTGAAAAAAAACAATAAAGGTTCAAGTTTAATAACAGTAGTAATCGTACTAGCTGTTATATTTACAATGGGAACAGCAATAATCGGTCTATTAAATGTTAATTATAGAATAAGAGTAAAAGAAAATAGAAGACTTCAAAACTTATATGCTTCAGAGGCTGGTATAGATGTAACATATAACATAATTGCAAATACTTTTGAATACGCAGTAGATGAAGCATATAAAAAAGTTCAAAGCGATATTGATATAAGTGAAGAACAAAAAAATGAAAAGTTTAAAGAAGAATTTAAAGCATTTATATCAAATAAATATAATTCTAATTCAGATAATTCAAGTATGTATGATGAATTTAAAAATAACATAACAAATACTAGGTATATTAAATCTATAAATTCAGACGGAATTAGACAGTACGAAGAGGTAATATTTGATTTCTATAAAAGTAATAGCGAGCTAAATAAACCGATATTAATCGTAGAAGATACATCTAACTTAGATGATAAAAATAATAAATATACTTTAGATGTTGTATCTGAATTTTACACAAATGATTCTACTGGAGAGAATAAGAGAATAATTAAATTAACATATGATGTAAAAATTCCAGAGTATGATGATGTAGTACCAAGCATAAGTGATAAAGAGTCTTTAAAAGTTGAACTTCAAGATAAATCTATAGTTACTGATGGGAATATAGTATTTAATAGTGGAGTATCTATACAAGGGAATATATTTGCTCTTGGAAGTAAAGAATCTAATGATTTGGAGTTAAGTAAAAAGTATATTGGTGGAATAAAAGTATCAAATGAGTATAAGAATGATTCAAATACAGTAAGTATTAAAGGTGATATTTCTACAGCGAAAACATTTAATTTAGTAAAAAACACAAATGTTAATATTGATGGAAATTTATATGCAGGAAATATCTATATTGGCAATGGTGAATCAAATGTTTTTGAAGGACATAATAACAATCTTAAAATTGTAAGTTCAACTTTATCAAACCAAGTTATAACGAATAATGATTTAGTTATAAATTCAACCGGTAGTGAGATAAGTATAGATAATTTTTATGGAATAAATGATTTAACTGATAAAACTGATAGCAATGCAATAAAAACGTCTAGTAGTATTATTGTTAATAATAATCCGAATGAAACAACTGAGTATTCAAATCTGACAATCAATAACGAAGCGTATATAATGGGAACAGCATATATTAATGTTAAAAATGGAGAAGATTACTATCAAACTGGAGAGTCTACAGCAGTTAAGGGTAACTATGTAGCTTATACAATACCACTAGATAATGAAAAGTTTAATAATGTTGAGTTTGAATATTATGATATTTTACAACTAGTAGAGAGATATAGTGGAAGTGATTCAAAATTAAGTGGAACACAAAAAAGTGAATACTTTGAAAAATTTGCAAAAAATAATAAAGCTTTGCTTACTCATGGAGGTATAAACTTTTTAAATCCTAATAAAGTAAGTGCTATAGGAGCTATAGTATATAATAAAGGGAATGAAGTGGAAGTACTAAAAGCAAGTTATGCCTTAGAGGATAAGCATATAATTGATTCTAAAAAAGCTGACTATGCTAAAAATGTATTTGGGATAGGAAGTGAAGTAGATTATAGTATAGGAACCCAGAAAACTGTAGAAGGATTGATTAAGAATCATGATAAAAGTTATGTTTCTGTTGAGGAAGAAGACAATCAAGGATTAGAGGATATAGCAATAATAGATTTATGGTCTAATGAGTCTAATAAAAATATAGTTATAACTACTGAGGGCGGAAAAGGAAAAATAACTATAGATAATAGTAATAGTTATTATTATAAAGATGAAAATATCAATGCTGTTATAGTGACAGATTCACCAATTGAAATAAAAGGTGAAGTTAATTTTAAAGGAACTATAATTAGTACTTCAGATATAACTTTTAATAAAGGAAAAACTAGTAAAACAAATATAGTTTATGATAAGAATATTGTAGATAAAATCATTTCAGACAATTATAGTGCTTTTGAAAGTAGCGGAGTCTTAGAAGCTACAAATTCTCAAGATAGTACAACTGAAACAAATATTGAGTATGCTTATGATATAAAAAGATATATAAGTTCAAGAAATTGGAAGTTAGAGAAATAATGGAGGAGTGAAGTGAAACATAATTCAAGAGGAATGACATTAGTAGAAGTTTTAGTAGCTTTAGCTATATTTACCATTGTTTTAAGTATAACATTTGGAATATATATATCTAGTACAAAATCTATATCAAAGACAGAGATAAAAACAATGCTTCAAAGTGAAGCTCAGATGATACAGTATAAGTTAACACCTTTAGCTATGGAATCTAAAGGTGTTAACTCAATAGAATTAGATAACTTAGAAAATGGTAATACTGACAATGATTTTATTAAAATATCTTCAATATCATTTGAAGGTATAGATACTAATAATTATATATTTGAGGTTAATAATAAAGAGCTAAATTTATTAGTAAATGATAAAATTTATAATTTATCTTCTAATATAGATGAATTTAGTATTAAAGTAGAAGAATCTGAATTGAATAATAAATCTATTGAAGATATCATTAAAGAATCTAAATCTATAGAAATAAATATAGTATTAAATAAAAAGCGTGGATTTAGTGATATAACCTATCCTATATCTACAATTATAAATTTTAGAAATAAAAGATAAGAGCCCTATTATACAGATATAAAGATAAAAATATATGTATATATATTGACAAATTTAGAGGGGAGAAAATTAAATGAAAAAGAGTTTTTATAAATACAAATGGTTTATAGTCGCACTATTGGTAATAATCACTATACCGTTTGTTGGCAATGTTGCAGATGCTTTGGAGAAGATTATAAATACTCAAGAAAGAATTTCAAATGAAAAAATTAGGATCCTTGAAGTACAGCCTGGGAACAAATTTACTTTAGGGAGTAGCAATGCAGGATTAGATATAGAATCAAGTGTAAATGTAGATGGAAATACGTATAATGTGCTAATTGATCATATTCCAATGCCTGAGTTCATTGGGAAAATAGATGAATTAAATGGATATTACGATGTGATTGTCATAGGTAGAAATAGTAGTGGATTATCAAATCCATATAGAGATTATACACAAATTAATGATGATGGAAGTGAACTTGGAACTAACCTTAATTATTCAGAAAATGATATAACATCTAGAAAGGCAGATGAAATTATAGATTTTATTAATAAAGGACAATTGGTATATATTAACTCCAATATAGTAAAAAGTAATTCCAATATAAAGAATAGTATGCTGTATAAAAAATTCAATACTAACAATAATAATAACTCATACTTAAAATCTAAATCTAATTTTATAAACTCTAAAAATAGTATTAGATTAAGTGATATATTAAAAAAATACTTAGAGAATGATGCAGATAAGAGAGCTGGTATAGAGGTTATAAATACGAGCAGTGATTCTAGTAATGCTACAGTTGGTAACGTAGATAATAGAAACATGAAATTTAATATAAAATCTAAAAGTAATATTAATGACAATGAAAAAGTAAGTATAAATTTATATTTAGATATAGATGGAGATGGGTTATTTAAAGAGCAAGAATTAGTAAAAAGTGAATCAAATATATATATAGGAAGTTCTTATAATATTACATATAATATGAATTCTAATTTTGTTGGTTTGTTAGAGTGGAAGATAGAGGTAATAAAAAGTAGTGGTATAAAGTCATATGTTAAAGGCAATGTATATCTAAAATCACTAAGTGGAACTGCAAAAAACATTAAAGTTTTACAAATAATCCCAAACGAAGGTAGTAATTTAGATTTGACTTCAAATACAAATTTTAAAAATTTACTAAAAGATGTAAATGATTATAATATAACCGTAGAGAAAAAAACAATTAATCAATTTAATTCACAGATTGATTCTATACAGCTAAACGGTGTATATAATATGATCATACTTGGATTTAGGGATAATGGTTATGGAAAAGTAGATATGAATAACAAGGCAATAGAAAAATTAAAATCATTTATTCAAACAGGACAAAGTGTAATGTTTACACATGATACCATACCAGGATATAAAAATGCTAACAATCAACAATATGCTTCATATAGTCTTTTAAATAATTTTAGGGATTACTTAGGACAATCTAGATTCAAAGATATATATAACTCTAGTGAAATAGATATATACAAAGAATATGATTCGGTAACAGGTAAATATGTTGAAAAAAATATTCCTCATTATTATTTAAGTAGTAATGCAGATATAAAGGGATATACACGATATGATCATAGACTACAAGGAATGAAAAGATCAACATCTGTAAGATTAATAAATAAATCACTAATAACAAGCTATCCATTTAGTATAGAGAATATAAAAGTAGCTCAAACTCATAATCAATATTATCAATTAAATCTAGAAGATGAAGATGTGGTTCCTTGGTATACTATTTCAACAAGTTCATCAAATAATGCAGTAGATGAGTATGATGTAAGAAATAACTATTATACATATTCAAAAGGGAATATCACATTTTCTGGAGCAGGCCATAGTAGTGGATATACAGATGATGAATTAAGATTATTTATAAATACAATCGTAAAAGCTGAAAGAGGAGCTAATCATAATCCAGAAATAGAAAGTAGTATAGATGATGGAATAATTATAGAAGTTCCAGAAGCTCAAGATTATCAATTTAAAACTACCGCTAGGGACTTAGATAATGATAAGGTGAGAGTTACTGTAAAAATTAATGGAAATATAATAGATAATATAAATGAAAAGTTAATTAATCAAGGTGAGTTAATAGATGTAACTATACCAGCAAGTTATTTTTCAACAGGTAAAAATGTAATAGTAACAGTTGAAGCTAAGGATACACAAGATGCTCAAGCAGAATCAAAAACATATACTTTTAAGCCTTCTAAAACACCTCAGCTAGAGTTAAGTGGAGATGTAGTAAATGGATTAATTGGAGATCAAATAGATGGAACAGTTAATATACAAAAACTATATGATGATAATAATAAAATAAATAGTGTATCTATAAAAAAAATAGATTATAATGAGGAATTGCTACAAGTAGAGAGTGAAATTAATAATATTAGTTTTTCTAATAATAATGCACAAGTTAGTATTAAAATAACTTCTAAATATATACTTGAAAATGAACCTATTAAAGTTAATATATCATATAATGTTGGACTTAATGAATATAAGGATATTTCAACATATATATATGTGAGTAGTAAGGAAGGAAAAGTCAATATTGAAGTTAGAGATGAAAGTGGAGAAACACTTACCTTAAGTTATTTAAAGTCTTTAATTAATGAAGATAACAACTTAATTACAAAATCATTAAGGCGTATATCATTATCAAATTTAGAAGCATATATTAGACATAATGGAAATACTTTAAGTCATACAAGTATATCTGAATCTGGAAAAGCTGAATTTAGAAATCTAAAAACTGGAAACTATGAAGTAGATATAAGCTCTCTAGCAGGATTTGATATCAACTGTGATGATAAAAATGTAAATCTTAATTATGATAATAATGAACATACTAAGGTGTTTATAGTGAATTTAAACTCAGGCAATAAGGTTGCGATGACAGTTAAAGATTCATCTGGAACTATAAATAAGGTATATGATTCATCACAAAATTCAAGTAACTACAATATTAAATATGACCATGATGGATATGATGAAACATATAAACTTTATGGAAGATCGAGCGTAGAAATAAACTTCGAGGGACAAGCATTTAACTACTTAGAATATAGATTTGTAAATAAAGATAACAATCAAGGGACTACAGATTGGGTTGGTATGTATGCTGATAGTGATGTACTAGATCAACCAGGTAATCTAACACAGATGCCTTATGATGTATCTGACTTACCAACATTAAGTGGTAACAGCATATGGAGTAATAGAGATCTAGTTTTCAATACTAATAATGCATTTAATTCAGATACGGCGAATATAAGCATGGAAGTGTTCGAAAATGGAAGTGCAATAAATCCATATGTTAGCAGAGTAGAAGTAAATGGACAATTTATAAGATGGCAACCTAAAACTTATTTTGTAAAAGATCATAATGTAGGTGCATATGCAAATAATTATAAAGAAGCAAGAAAAACTTGGGGATATATAAAAGTACCTGAAAGTGGAAACTATAGCTTTGAAACTATTTCAGATGATGGAATATATGCAATGTTAACTGTGAATGGAAATACAAAAGTTATTGCAAATGACTTTACCCCAAGAGGAGCATGGTCTATATATAGTAATGAAAGTATTTATTTAGAAAAGGATAAATATTATCCTATATATATAGAATATTTTAACTGGGGAGGAAGCGCAGCTTTAGAAATAAAATATAAAAAAGATGGAGCAAGCTCATACACTAATATACCATCAGATTGGTTCTATCCATCGAATAGTAAAAACCCTATACAAGGAGGAAATAATACATTTACGGGTGCACAAAATGTAAACTTTCCGGAAGTTACAGGAACATATACTATTGAGTATAGAGTTGGAACTAAAAATAGTGAGTCTGATAAATTTAATATATTAAGAACAGGCTCGTTTGGAGAGTTTGCTATAGAAAATAGATTTAACTTAACTAAGAGTACTGATGTATATCAAGTCAGCGTGGGGGATAATCTTAATATTAATTATGAATTAGATCCTAAGGATATAACTCTTAGAGAGCTATACAAGATAAGCGGAAATGAATTAAAAAATAAAGGTAATATACCAGAATCATTAACTATAAAGGATATTAGATTAAGTGATGTGCTTCCAGATGGACTAGAATATATAAATAGTAATGAAGATTTAGGTGGCGTATTTAGTATTAATTACAGGTTGAATAAAACTGGATCAAAAAGTGAATGGAAGTATGAAGCTGATGTTGTAAATATAAATGTGTCGGTTAAAGCCAAGACAATACAAGAGATTGTATTTGAAGAAAATAGTGGATATATTAATTATGGAGATGTAACACTAGATGAAACATCAGGATATTTATGGAAAAAGGATTATTTTAATGGAACGACAGTAAGTGTCATAGATTCCAGTGAAATAATAGCTCATGGTAAATATGAAAATAATTCTACAATAGGAAGCCAGCAAGTTAATATAATGAAAAATATGTATTATACACTGGGTATAAGTATAGATATAAGGAATGAAAATAATATTCTAAATATATTACTTGATAATGATATAGATGTTAATAGTAGTAGCGTGCTTGTATATAAATGTAATGAAAATGGCGAAATACAAGGTAGAGATAATAATGTGAGTATAACTATAGATCAAGATTCTGGATACATTGAACTTAAAAACTTTAATCCTGGCAAATATATAGTTACATATAGTGTAAAGTCAATATCTGATGGAACTATTCGAGCTAGTTTATTTAATTCAAGCGGGAATATTATAAATAGTAAAGATGTTAAATTAAATTTACAATCACAGGAATTACCTGACTTATTTTAAAAATATAAATTAATTTTTATTGATAAGGTAACTTTTAATTTTAAAAGTTATCTTATTTTATTTTGTAAAATTATAAATAATACAAAAGTATAATTTCGACTTAATAATAAGTATAAAAATGCTTGCTAAAGAATGTAATAAATGATACAATTTTGGTATAAAATGGAATGAGATACGGAGAAACATATTCTTTATTTGGGCACCTGGAATATGTAGAGTAAGTGGTGCAACCGGCTATTAAGATTTTGTTTTAGACAAAGCATAATAGTCATTTTTTATGTTTTCAAAGGGGTTATTCCAGTGAGAAAATTATGATAAATTTTGGAGGGAAATTATGTTAAACAAAAAGAAAAATAATAAAGGTTTCACATTAGTGGAATTATTAGTAGTAATAGCTATTATAGGTATATTAGCAGTAGTAGCAGTACCAGCATTATTCAATAATATACAAAAGGCAAGAATTTCAGAATTAGAATCAGATATAAGTGCTATAAAATCAGCAGCAGCAACAAGTTATGCTGATACAGGAGCGTATCCAACTGATGGAAACTCACCGAAGACTACAGTGGGAACGAATACATCTACAGATGCATTTGCTGGATTAATAGATGATTTAGGAAAGCCACTAGGAGCTTCATATGTTTTATCAGGTGCATCAGCTACACCAAGCGATTTAGTTCTTTCTATAACTACTACGAGCAAAATAAATGCAGCAGGAATAGAAAAGTTAAAGTCTGATTTTGGAAACTTAACAAATGCAGAAGTAGGAACAGCAGATGGGACTACAGCGAAGCCAATAAAAATAGTTTTAATTGACTATAATCAAAATGGAATAGATAAATAATTAATAAAGAACCGAAGGTTTATATTTTACCTTCGGTTCTTTATTAATTAATATGAACTAAATTTTAATATTTTGATTAAAAAATTATTTATTAGGAGAAGAATAACCAATAGATACTTTGATAAGATAATAAGGAGTAATAAATGAATATATTTGACTTATTAAATAAATCAATACAATTAAGATCATCAGATATACACATAACAGTAGGGAGCGTTCCAACTGTAAGAAGTAAAGGAAAATTTATAAAGTTATCTGAATACACATTAACATCAGAAGATACAAAAAACATGGTACAACAAATTACTTCAGAAAAAAACTTCAGAAAAATAGAAGAAGAAGGCGAATGTGATTTTTCAATATCACTAGAAAGTGGAGAACGATTCAGAGTAAATGCCTACAAACAAAAAGGAAACTACGCAATAGCACTAAGAACAATAAGTTCAGAAATACCAAACTTTAACACACTAGGATTACCTCAAACATTAAAAACATTCACAGAAAAACAAAAAGGATTGGTATTAGTAACAGGCCCAACAGGAAGTGGTAAATCTACAACACTAGCAAGCCTTCTAGATATAATAAACACAAATAGACAATCACATATAATAACAATAGAAGATCCAATAGAATACGTACACAACCACAAAAACAGCATAGTAAATCAAAGAGAAATAGGAAATGATACAAAATCATTTAATTCGGCACTTAGAGCAATACTTCGTCAAGATCCAGATGTAATATTAATAGGAGAAATGCGTGATCCGGAAACAATATCAATAGCCCTTACAGCAGCAGAGACAGGACATTTAGTATTCTCAACACTACATACAATAGGGCAGCAAAAACTATAGATAGAATAATAGACAGTTTTCCATCAGAACAACAGCAACAAATTAGAATGCAATTATCAACTGTAATAGAAGGAGTTGTTTCACAACAATTAATACCAACATCAGATGGTGAAGGAAGAGTAGCAGCTCTTGAAGTGATGACAGTAACACCTGCAATAAGAAATCTTATAAGAGAAGGAAAAAACCATCAAATTCAAAGCTCTATACAAACAGGTATGAAATTTGGAATGCAAACTATGGATCAAGATTTAATTAAGTTATATAAAAGTGGAAAAATATCAAGAGAAATGGCTCTTAGTAGATGCAATGATTATGATTTTACTAGTAAATCAATTGGTATAATATACTAATTAATATATTTAAAAATGGAGAAAAATATGGAATTGATACTACAACTTTATATATTTATAATTGGAATAGTTTTTGGAAGTTTTTTTAACGTATGCATATACAGAATTCCAGAAAATGAATCAATAGTAAATCCACCATCAAAATGTCCCACGTGCAACACAAGACTAAAACCTATAGACTTAATACCAATATTAAGCTACTTAATATCAGGTAGAAAATGTAGATATTGCAAAAAAGAAATATCATCTAGATATGCATATGTAGAATTTTTAACTGGAATTTTATTCTTAGTAGTATTTAATACATTTTCAATATCACTAGAAACTATATATTATTTAGTACTAGCATCAATATTAATAATAATAACATTCATAGATATAGACCATTACATAATACCAGATGAGATAATAATATTTGGAATAATATCAGCATTAGTATTAAAGTTATTTGGAATAGGAGTACCTTTAAAAGATAGTATAGTAGGTGCTATAGTATCTGGAGGTGGAATGTTATTAATAATATATATAATAGAATTTATAGTTAAAAAAGAAGTTATGGGTGGAGGAGATATAAAATTCTTTGCCATGACAGGATTTTTCCTAGGACTAAAAGGTGGATTACTGACAGTGTTACTAAGTGTATATGTAGGTGCTATTTATGGGATAATAACAATACTACATAGCAAAATAAAAAATAAAGAATATAACTCGATGATACCATATGGTCCATTTATTTCAGTAGGAGCATTAATAACAATGTTATACGGGAATCATATATTAAATTGGTATTCGAGTTTATTTATATAGTTATAAGGTATCTATAAAGGTACCTTATTTTTTTATGGTTAAAATTACATATAGATATATGTTAACTTAAAATATATAATGGTTTTATTTAAGGATAAATGTTTTATATATGAAATAAAGACAAACTGCTTAGATAAATTGCTATCTGTATCAAGGGGGATTTCAGACAAATATATTTTTTACAACGGAGGATACAGATGAATAATACGATAAATAAAAATAACGGTTTTTATTTAAGTGTAAAAACTAAATTCTTTATAAGTATATTAATAAGTATACTTTGGGTTATATTTTCTTATGAAGTATCAAAATTATGGTTAAATGAATTATCATCAATAACAACACCACTTATAGCATTTATAATAATAGCAGGGGTAGCATATGTACCAGGATTCATGAACGCATTTCTAGTTGGAAGTTTAATATTAGACAAACAACCCAAATTAAAAGTACTAGACCCTAGAGATGAAGTAACCTTGATAATTTCAGCTTATAACGAAGAAATTGGAATATTTGAAACTTTAAGATATGTAAAAAATCAAGATTATAAGGGGAAAATTCATACGATAGTTATAGATAATAATTCTTCAGATAACACAAGTAAAGAAGTTGAAAGAGCTAAAAAAGAATTAAATATGGATATTATGCTACTACATGAATCAAAACCAGGTAAATTTAATGCTCTTAATTATGGATTAAAATATGTGAAAACAAAATATGTAATGACATTAGATGCTGATACTATAATTCATAAAAGCGCAATAAAATATCTAGTTTCTAGAGTTAAAACATCACCAGATGATGTTTGTGCAGTAGCAGGTTCTATGTTAGTTAGAAATAGTAGGGAAAATTTATTAGCGAAAATACAGGAATGGGATTACTTTTTAAGTATAGCATCAGTAAAAAGAATGCAGGGATTATATCAAGGTACTTTAGTAGCACAAGGTGCTTTTTCATTATATAAAACAGAAGTAGTAAAAAATGTAGGTGGATGGTCAGATGCTATAGGTGAAGATATTGTATTAACTTGGAAAATATTAAGTGAAGGAAATAGAGTATATTTTGAGCCTATGGCAGTAGCTTTTACAGATGTTCCAGTTAAATTATCTCACTTTGTTAAGCAACGATCTAGATGGGCGAGAGGCATGATAGAAGGTCTTAGAGAAGTTAAACCTTGGCAACAGCCATCGATGTTTTATAAGTTTTTAACTGGAATAGATTTAATTATTCCATATATGGATTTTAGTTATACTTTCTTTTGGATACCAGGATTAATATTAGCATTATTCTTTAAAAAGTATTATATTGTAGGACCTATGATGTTGTTAGTTTTACCTTTAACATTAGTTAGTTTTTGGATTTTATATCATTATCAAGCCAATGTCGTATTTAAAAATTTAAATCTAAGAGTAAGGAAAAACTTCATAGGATTTGCATTATTTATATTATGTTATCAAATGATAATGTCACCAGTTTCTTTATATGGGTATGTTCAAGAGTTATTTGGTGCAAAAAGGGTATGGAAATAAAAAGAATCTCAAACTTGAGATTCTTTTTATTTATAGTATAAAAAAATCAATATTAATTAAAAATTAAAATATAAAACTAAATCCTACTTACTAATACATAAAAAATAATGTATGATTTATACTATAACGATATCAACAATTTTAGCCTATTTTACAAATAAATATTTACACATAAAAAGCAAAGAAATAAATAAAATTACATATAATACATCTATAATATATTTTCTCACTATATCACTATCTATATTAATTTACCAAAAATACGGATTAACGCCAGATGCTATAAGATACATATTCATAATTCCTTTTTTATTAGTTATATCAATAATTGCCTATCAGAATAGTTATATATATGATATAAGCGTACTTAGTGGTATAATTATTCAAGGTGTAATTTTAATAAGCTCAATGAATATGGAAAAAGATTTTAATACACATATAAGTGCACCATTAATAGGGTTCATAATTTCATTTATTTTAGCTAAAATAACCAAAGGTCTAGGCGATGGAGATATAGGCCTATTTGTATTATGCTCTCTTACATTAGGTCATAATTATAGCGTATATTTGATATTTTTATCTTACATAGTAGCATTTATATATTGTATATACATGATTTTGACAAAAAAGAAATCAATAAAAGAAAATATACCATTTGCACCATTTATATCATTAGCAACAATATTAATAATACTTACAGGAAATAGCTTATTAATAAGCTATTTTAATATAGTAAATAGAGTATTATAAAAGGAGGATAAAATATGTATGTAGTAGTAGGATTAGGAAATCCAGGAAAACAATATGAGAGAACAAGACATAACGTAGGATTTGATGTTATAGATATTTTAGCGAAGGAATATGGCATAAGTGTATCGAAAATAAAACATAAGGCATTAATAGGAGAAGGAAGAGTTGGAAATGAAAAAGTTCTTCTAGTAAAACCACAAACATATATGAATTTAAGTGGAGAAACTTTAATAGACATCTATAATTACTATAAAGTAGATATGGAAAATATAATAGTAGTATATGATGACATAGATTTAGATGTTGGTAAAATAAGAATAAGAAAAAAAGGAAGTGGTGGAACTCATAATGGAATGAGATCTATTACAAAGTGTTTAGGTTCTAATGATTTCCCAAGAGTAAGAGTGGGTGTATCAAAACCTAGACCAGGTCAAGATTTAGCAGACTTTGTTCTTTCAAGATTTAGAAAAGAAGAAAATGATGATGTAGAATTAGGACTAGAAAAAGCAGCTAAAGCAATAGATGTAATGATAAGAGAAAATATTGATTTAGCTATGAATAAATATAATGGATAAAAAAGGGAGGATCATATATGAATGACGTACTAATTTACCCTTTGCAAAATTCCAATGAATATAAAGATGTAATAAATTGCACAAACAATAACAAAGGCTCATTATTAATTAATGGCCTTTTGTCAGTGCAAAAACCTCATATAACTTACTCTATATATAAAGAATTAAATAAGCCTACGGTATTTGTAGCAAGTACAGATTTAGAGGCAAAAAAAGCTTATGAGGATTTAAGTTTTTATATGAAAGATAAAGTAGTTTATCTTAATCATCAAGATATCTATTTTTATCACTTAGATGCAAAGGATAGAAATGAAGAAGCTAAAAAACTTAAAACATTATTGAGATTAGCTAAAGGAGAAAAAATAGTAGTAGTAACTTCTACAGAAGCTATACTTAGAAAGTATATTCCAAAAGAAGTTTTACTTAATAACACATCAACTTTTAAAATAGGGGATAGAGTAAACCTAGATGAATTAAGTGAAAAATTAGTATCTCTAGGTTATGAAAGAGTATCTAAAATTGAAGGATTTGGGCAGTTTAGTATAAGAGGTGGAATAGTAGATATATTTTCATTAGAATATAATAATCCTATTCGTATGGAACTATTTGATGATGAAATAGATTCTATACGAACTTTTGATGTTTTTTCACAAAAATCTATAGATAAAATTAAGAAATTTTCAATAACACCTTCTAGAGAATTTATTTATCCTGAGAATGTTAACAATGCTGTTGAAAAATTAAAAAAAGAAACTAGTGAATTAACTAATGAAGATGTTTTTTCTAACATAGATAATATAGAGACTAAAACTTATTTTGAAGGAATAGAAAATTATATAGATTATATTTATCCTGAGGAAAACAAGAGTATATTCACTTACCTAAATGATAATGCTGTCATTTTTGTAAATGATATCTCAAGGCTTAAGGAAAGATGTGAAAATTATATTGATGAATTTAAAGAAAATTATAAATTAAACCTTGAAAGAGGATTAGCTCTTAAAAGCCAAGGTAATTTATTATATCACTATAATGATTTAGATTTTATAAAGGGTGATAAAAAATTAATATTAAATACTTTATTACCAAAGCCTGTCAATGATTTTAAGATAAGTAATATAATAAATTTTGAATCTAGAGAAGTTCCAACATTTAATGCTAAATTAGATGTACTAGCAGAAGAATTAAATAGATTAAAGTATAATGGATTTAAGATAATACTAGCCACTAACACTTTAGATAGGGCTAAGAAGTTAAATAAGGAACTATTAGATTTAGGTTTAGAAACCACTGTATCTAAAAGTAGAGATATTGAAATTAAGTCTTCTCAAGTTATTATAACTCCAGCACAAATTAGCAGCGGGTTTGAATATAAATCTATAAAATTTGTAGTAGTTACAGATAACGAGATGATAGGAGTTCACAAAAGGGTATCAAGTTCTAAGAATAAAAAGAAGAAGAAAAAAGGTCAAAAGATAGAATCATTCTTAGATTTGAATGTAGGTGATTATGTTGTTCATGAAAATAGTGGTATAGGTAGATATACTGGCATTGAGCAAATATCTATAAATGGAATAAAGAAAGATTATATGAAGATAATCTACCAAGGTGGAGACAACCTATATGTACCAATAGACCAGATGGATAAGGTACAAAAATATATAGGTGCTGATGCAGAAAAAGTTAAGCTTAATAAACTTGGATCTAGCGAATGGACCAAAGCTAAAGCAAAGGTTAAAAAAGAAATTGAAGATATGACTAAAGACCTTATAGAGCTTTATGCTAAAAGAGAACAAGTAAAAGGATATAAATTCTCTAAAGATACTCCATGGCAACATGAGTTTGAATCATTATTCCCTCATGAGGAGACAGAAGATCAACTAAAAGCTATTAAAGAAACTAAAAAAGATATGGAATCAAGTAAGGTAATGGATAGACTTATATGTGGTGATGTTGGTTATGGAAAAACAGAGGTAGCTATAAGGGCCGTATTTAAAGCTTGTATGGATCAAAAGCAAGTTGCAGTTCTTGTTCCTACAACAATACTTGCACAACAACATTACAATACATTTAAGGAAAGATTTGAAAATTATCCAATAAGGGTAGAAGTTCTTAGTAGATTTAAAACAGCTAAACAACAAAAGGAAATAATAAATGATGCTAAAAAAGGATTAGTAGATGTTTTAATAGGAACTCATAGAATTATTTCCAAGGACATAAATTTACCTAATTTAGGTCTAGTGGTTATAGATGAAGAACAAAGATTTGGAGTTAAGCACAAAGAATCTTTAAAGCAAATTAAATCAACAGTTGATGTACTTACATTATCTGCAACTCCAATACCAAGAACGCTTCATATGTCACTAAGTGGAATAAGAGATATGAGTGTAATAGAAGAACCACCACAAGAGAGACATCCTGTTATTACTTACGTAACAGAATCCAAAGATAGTGTAATTCAAGATGAAATTGAAAGAGAATTAGCTAGGGGTGGTCAAGTATTCTTTGTATATAACAGAGTTGAACATATAGATGAAATGGCTAGTAGAATAAAAAGATTAGTACCAGATGCAAATGTAGCTGTGGCACATGGTAGAATGACATCTAAAGTTTTAGAAGATATAATTCTAGGTTTCTTGAATAAAGAATATGATGTTTTAGTTTGCACCACAATTATTGAGACAGGAATGGATATATCCAATGCAAATACTATGATAGTATATGATGCAGATAAGATGGGACTTGCTCAGCTTTATCAGTTAAGAGGTAGAGTTGGAAGGAGTTCTAGACAAGGTTATGCATATCTTATGTATGAAAAGGACAAGGTATTAAGTGAAATAGCAGAAAAAAGATTAAAAGCCATAAGAGAGTTTACAGAATTTGGATCAGGGTTTAAAATAGCTATGAGGGACCTTGAAATAAGAGGTGCTGGTAACATATTAGGTTCACAGCAACATGGACATATGGCTGTTATAGGGTATGATTTATACGTGAAAATGTTAAATGATGCTATAAGAAAAGTAAAGGGTGAACCTATAGTAGAAGAAATAGATGTAGAAATAGATTTAAGTGTTAATGCATATATACCAGACACTTATATACAAGATGAGCTTACTAAGATAGAGATGTATAAAAAAATAGCATCTATTGAAAGTAAAGAAGATATGCACGAAGTTGAAGAAGAGTTAGAAGATAGATTCTCAGACTTACCAAAATCTGTACAAACTTTACTAAAAATATCATATATAAAATCTCTATGTAAAAAAATGAAAATAGAAAAAGTAAGACAAGTCAAAGATGAAATATGGTTACTTCCTCTAACAAAATATAAAACTAAAGAAAAGGTTGGATATAAAATTGTTACAGAGCTAGAGGAACTTTTAGAAAAAATGTGTGATGTGAAAGAGGAACAATAAAACAAAAAGAGAGGATGTTGTATTTTGAAAAAACTAGGGATGTTAATTATGTCGTCAATCTTAGGATTGAGCATGATAGGGTGTAGCAGTAGTAAAATTGATAAAGAGGAGAATATAGCCACTGTAAATGGAAATGGAATAACTGTAGGAAATTATCAAATAGTATTAGAATTAAATAAGCAATCTATACAAGCTTATTATGGAGATACTATTTGGGATCAAGAAGTTGAAGATGGAGTTACATACAGAGAAAAATTCAAAGAAATGATATTAGACCAAATGGTATATACAGAATCAATATATCAAAAAGCTAAAGATGAAAAATTACTTGCAACAGAAGATGAAGTAAATAAAGCAATCGAAGATTTCAAAACAAGCATAAAAGAAAATGAAGATTATCAAAAAGAATTAGATGAATTGGGAGTAGATGATAATTTCTTAAAATATCAGTTTGAAAGAGATTTAGCAAGTGAAAATTATAAAGCAAACTTTGAAAAAAATATTGATATAACAGAAGATGAAATGAAAACATACTACGACGAAAATAAAGAAGAATTCCATACTGATGAGGTAGAAGCATCACATATACTAATAAAAACAATGGATGATCAGGGAAATGCTTTAAGTGATAAAAAGAAAGCTGAGGCTAAGAAAAAGGCTGAAGAAGTATTGGAGAAATTAAAATCTGGAGAAGAGTTCTCAGCATTAGCTAAAGAATACTCACAAGATGCAGGAACTGCAGAAAATGGAGGAGAATTAGGATTCTTTGCAAAAGGAAAAATGGTAAAAGAATTTGAAGATGCAGCATGGAAATTAAATGTTGGAGAGATATCGGATATAGTAGAAACAAGTTATGGGTATCACATAATAAAAGTTACAGACAAAGTAGATGAACAACAACCGTTTGAAGATGTAAAAGATACGATAAAAACAAACTTAATTAGTGAAAAGTACAATGAACAAGTTGAAAAACTAAAATCAGATTCAAAAGTAGAAATAAACAAAGATATATTAGGTAAAATAGAAATATAAAGTTTTAGAATTTATTTTATCCATCCTAAAAGGATACGTTAATAAGGGATTTGTATCGAAGGTACAAAAAACTATCATCGTATCCTTTTTTGCATATTTTTCTTATGATTGGTAAAAATAAACTTAAAAGTTATCAATGGAGGGATTAAAAATATAATGAGAGCTACAGGAATAGTTAGAAGAATAGATGATCTTGGAAGAGTAGTTATTCCAAAAGAAATAAGAAAGACATTAAGAATAAGAGAAGGAGATCCATTAGAAATATTTACTGCAAAAGATGGAGAAGTAATATTAAAAAAATACTCTCCAATAGGAGAATTAAGTGAATTTTCACAAGAGTATTCGGAGACTTTAGGAGAAGTACTTGGTTGTGGTATAGTAGTAACGGATTTAGACTCAATAATTGCTGTATGTAAATTACCTAAAAAAGATTATAAAGAAAAAAGTATAAGTAAAGAATTAGAGCAATTAATAGAAAATAGAGAAACTAAGTCTCTTAAAGATAATAAAATATTACCGCTATATAAAGATGATTCACTAGATTATACAAATCAGATAATAATGCCTATAGTAAGTACTTCTGGGGATTGTATCGGATCTATAACAGTAGTTTCTAAAGATAATGAAACACTTCCGGAAGGAATAGAAAAAATCTTAAAGATTGCTTCTAATTTCTTAGGAAAACAAGTTCAATAAAAGAGAAAAAGATCCTAATATTAGGATCTTTTCTACTTTGTGGGAATTATTAATGACTAAAATCTTGAATACATTAATAAATATATGATATATTAAAATTTGTTATAAAATTTATGGAGGTTGAGTTATGGAAAGTAACAAAAGTAAAGACTCTTTCCTAAAGGGGGCAATTATACTTGGAGTTGCAGGTATAGTTGTTAAAATAATGGGTGCATTTTTTAGAATACCTCTTGGAAACTTAATAGGGTCAAAGGGTATGGGATATTACCAAGCAGCATATCCAGTTTATACTTTATTTTTGACACTAGCAACAGCGGGTTTCCCAACAGCATTAGCTAAACTAGTATCAGAAAAAACAGCAATAGGTGACCATAAAGGAGCCAATAAAATATTTAAAGTAGCATACACAGTTCTATTAATAACAGGTGTGCTATCATTCTGTTTATTATTCTTTGGAGCAGATTATATAGTAACTGATTTAATGAAAAATCCAGATGCATATTATGCAATGCTAGCAATAGCACCTGCATTATTATTTGTTCCAGCAATGTCTTCTTATAGAGGATACTTCCAAGGAAAAAGAGATATGAGTAAGATTGCTATTTCTCAAGTTACTGAACAGTTTTTCAGAGTTATATTAGGTATAGCAATGGCTTATTACTTTATGCAACAAAGTGGACCTAAAATGGGAGCAGCAGGTGCTATAGCAGGTGCCACAATAGGATCAATAGGATCAATTACATATTTAATAATTGTTTACCTAAAAGAAAGTAAACAACGTAAGGCTGATATAAAAGCTAGTAAAAGATTTAAAGATGAAAGTGTATCTAAAATATTAAAGAAAATATTATTAGTAGCTATACCTATTACAATAGGTGCTTCTGTAATGCCTTTAGTAAACATGATAGATAATATAGTAGTTATAAGACGACTTGTAGAAGGTGGATTTACAAGAACAGAGGCAGTATCGCTATTTGGTCAATTAACAGGTATGGCAATGGCTATAGTAAACTTACCATCGGTTATAACTTCTGCTATAGGAATGAGTTTAGTTCCATCTATATCAGAATCATTTGCCTTAGGTAAAGTAGAGAAAGCTAGAAAAGAAACTAGAAGTGCTATAAAGGTTACTTTATTAGTTGTACTGCCTTGTGCATTTGGTATAGCATCTTTAGCTGGACCTATAATGCAATTATTATATCCTAAAGAACCAGCATCTTTAGGAACTATATTATTTACAATATCACCAGCCATTATATTCTTAGGGTTAATATTCAGTTTAAATGGGATTCTTCAAGGTATGGGAAAACCAATGGTACCAGTACTAGCTCTAAGTGTAGGTATGATATTTAAAATAGCAATAAGTTATACGTTAACTGTAGACCCTGATATTAATGTATTAGGTTCTGGGTTAGGAACAGTTACAGCATATGCAGTAGCTTCATTAATAGAAATACATTTTGTAAAAAAATATATGGGCGTAAAATTCGGTATAAATGAATTTGTAATAAAGCCATTAATAACTGTTGTAACTATGTTCGCAGCGGTTAAATTATCATATGGTCTTATAACTAATAGTGTTGGATTAGGAAACTCTTTAGCTACAGTAATATCAATAGTTATAGGTGCAGTTGTATATGTACTAGTATTATTAGGTATAGGCGGAATAACTAAAGAAGAAATTTTAATTATGCCAAAAGGTGAAAAACTTTATAAAGTTTTAAGAAAACTTCATCTTATAAGATAATAAAAGTATAGATCTGAAAATACAAGGAAATACTTAAAACATAAAAAGTGCTATAGGAGTGGTATTATGGGCAAGATAAGTATCGTAGGGCTTGGACCAGGAGATATATCTCTTATCAGCCAAGGTGCATTAGATATTTTAAAATCAAGTTCTAGAATTTATCTAAGAACTGAAAAACATCCAACTGTAGATAAACTAAAAGAAAATATAACATATACCAACTTAGATTATTTTTATGAAAATGAAGATAATTTTGAAAATGTATATAGAGAAATTGCAGAGTTTATTATAGAAAAATCTAACGAAGGTGACTTAGTATATGCAGTGCCAGGTCATCCAAGAGTTGCAGAAAGAACAGTGAGTCAAATAGAAGAAATTGCAAAGATAAAAAATATAGAAGTTGAAGTAATAGCTTCTATGAGTTTTGTAGATGCAATGTTTAATTACTTAGCAATAGATCCAGCTGATGGATTTAAGTTAGTAGATGCTTTTGAAATAGAAAATTCATATATTGATACAAATACGAGTATGATAATAACTCAAGTCTATGATCAATTTATAGCATCTAATGTTAAGTTGAGATTAATGGAATGTTATGATTATGATCAAGAAGTATGTATAGTAAATGGCGCAGGTGTTAAGACTCTAGAGAGTAAGAAGTATGTACCATTACATGAATTAGACAGAGGAGATAATTTATTTAACTACTTAACTAGTGTATACATACCGAAAAGTTCTAAAAAAATGTATAATACAGTACATGATTTAGAAGAAATAATGTCAGAACTTAGAGGTCCTAATGGTTGTGATTGGGATAAGAAACAAAATCATGAAACTTTAAAAAAATATATCATTGAAGAAGCTTATGAACTTTGTCAAGCTATAGATAATGATAATATAGATGAAATTATTGAAGAATTAGGAGACATTCTTCTACAAGTTATTTTCCATTGTCAAATAGGTAAAGAAACTGGATTCTTTGATCTATCAGAAGTAGTAAATGGTATATGTAATAAGCTTATATATAGACATCCACATGTTTTTAAAAATATTGAAGTAGATATGAATAATTTTGATAAAACTTGGGAAGATTTGAAAAAGAAAGAAAAAGGCGAATCGACAGTAACTGAAGGTTTATCTAGAATTCCAAATCATCTTCCAGCACTTATAAAAGCTGAAAAAATACAAAAAAAAGCGGCACTTGTAGGCTTTGATTGGGATGATATAAGCAATGTATATAAAAAAATTGAAGAAGAATATAAAGAATTACTTGACGAATGTAAAGAAGGAAATATAAAATACATAAAGGAAGAACTAGGAGATTTGCTGTTCTCTATTGTAAACTTAGCAAGATTTTTAAAGGTAGATCCAGAAGAGTCTTTGAATCTTACGAATAATAAATTTATAAAGAGATTTAAATTCATTGAAGATAGTGCAATAAATTTAGATAAAAATCTAGAGGATATGACACTAGAAGAAATGGATAAACTTTGGGAAAAAGCTAAATTACAGTAGTTTAAAGAAGGAAAATCGCCAAATATATAGAATAGTAAAAATATAATAATAAATATTCTATATTATAAACATTTTAGGAGGTAAGAACCGTGAACAAAGCTGAATTAGTAACAAAAATGGCAGAAAAAAGTGAATTAACTAAGAAAGAAGCAGAAGCTGCATTAAACGCATTTATGCAATCAGTAGAAGAAGCTTTAGTTGAAGGTGACAAAGTTCAATTAGTAGGATTTGGTACTTTCGAAACTAGAGAAAGAGCTGCTAGACAAGGTAGAAACCCAAGAAACCCAGAAGAAGTTATAGAAATACCAGCTTCTAAAGCTCCAGTATTCAAAGCTGGAAAATCTTTAAAAGAAGTTATAAACAAGTAATAAATACATAGAAATATGAATTACATAGAAGGTGCCTATAGTTATATAACTGTAGGCATTTTTTAAAATAAATATAAATCGTTTCAGAAGGTTAGAAACAAAGGAGGTATAATATGAGATTAGATAAATACTTAAAGGTATCTAGAATAATAAAAAGAAGAACTGTTGCAAAGGAAGCTTGTGATAAAGGTATCGTAACTATAAATGGAAAATCTGCAAAATCTTCTTCAGAAGTTAATATAGGTGATATATTAGAAATACAATTCGGTGAAAAGAAAATGAAATTTAAGATAAATGAGATTAAAGAGCATGTTTTAAAAAATGATGCTAAAGAAATGTACGATATAATAGAATAAAATCTCATCCCCTTAAGTATATTTATAGTAGTATGAATTGAAATATTACTGGGGGGATAATATGGAACATAGTATAAGCTTGAAAGATAGAAGTAATTTAGTTATTTCTGGGGTAGAGCATATATACTCTTTTAATGACAAGAAAGTAGAAATAAAGACTTCTGCTGGTGAGATGGTTATAGAAGGCGAAGAACTGGATATGAGTAAGTTAAACTTAGAGGAAAGTATAATAAGTATTGATGGAACTATAAATTCAATAGTATATGCAAAACCTAAAAAACCTCAAGAAAATATATTTAAGAAGGTATTTAAATAGATGTTACCTTTCACACAAGATGTAAGCGCCTTTTACGCAACCATTTACGGTGGAATTGTCGTAGGAATATTATTCGATATTTATAGAAGCCTTAGACATAATTTTAAAATAGTAAGAACTCTATCCTTGTTTTTTGATACTTTATTTTGGCTTATTGTTACAATGCTAACATTTATAACAATAAATGCTGTAGAAAATTTTGATTTAAGATATTATCATATTGTAGCCTTATTTATAGGTTTTTTTATATACTATGGAACTATAAGTAAGTTTATTTTAACAGGATTAAATAAGGTAATATATTTTATAACAAATTTAATCAAAAAAACAGTGCATTACATAGTCGATATATTGAGTAATTTGTATTACGTTATAATCTATTCAGTACATCTATTATTTGATATCATATTTTATATACCTAATATGTTTTTAGCTACTAGAAAATTTGTAAAGAGAAAGTCTGTAGGTAGATTAAAGAAGAAAAAAAGGGTGTAAGGATATGAAAATACAAAAGAGATTTTCTGGACAATACTTAGGATTATGTATATTTTTAGGATTTATAGGTCTTACAATGATAGGTGGATTTGGATTTCAACTTGTAAAATATAAGGAGTATAGCTTAAAAATATCAACTCTTAATAAAAAGTTAGAAGATTCTGATAGAGAAATTAATAATCTTAAAGCAATCTCATCTAGTCA
Organism: Romboutsia sp. Marseille-P6047; assembly: GCF_900604535.1. Taxonomy (NCBI): domain Bacteria; kingdom Bacillati; phylum Bacillota; class Clostridia; order Peptostreptococcales; family Peptostreptococcaceae; genus Romboutsia; species Romboutsia sp. Marseille-P6047. The sequence continues at coordinate 36,498 of NZ_UWOT01000013.1, read as the reverse complement.
AGATGAAAGTGATTTAGAAGATGTAGCAAGAAGAAGATTAAACATGGTTAAGCCTAATGAAATTGTATACATGACAGAAGCTGAGACTGATGATAAATAGAAATTTATCATCAGTCTATTTTTATATGTTTATAGGTTACTATAGAGTGTATAATATATACGATAAGTATGGAATAATATCTTTATATTTAGAATATATTTTAGGAGGTTAGGGATTTTATGAGATTATCAGCTATTGATATTGGAACTAATTCTATGAGACTTTTAGTTTGTGATTATATAGATGGAGAACTTTTTAATAGAAAGAAGTTCGTTAATACTACAAGAATAGGAAAGGGTGTTGATGAAAATGGATTTATTACTGAAGAGGCAATGAAAAGAAATATAGATGCTTTGAAAGAATTTAAGAGTATAAGTGATGAAGAATTGTGTGAACATATTTATTGTATAGGAACATCAGCTCTTAGAGATAGCAAAAATAGTGATGACTTTATAAAAAGAGCAAAAGTAGAAGCTGGGGTAGATGTTGAGATTATAAGTGGGAATGAGGAATCTAATTTAGGATTCTTGGGAGTTATTAAGGGAGCAAATGCAGAGAATAATACATTAGTTATTGATATAGGTGGAGGATCTACAGAATTTATTCTTGGAAATGATAATGGTATTGATTTTGCAAAAAGTGAAAATGTAGGAGCACTAAGAATGACTGAGAAGTTTTTAACAACAGATGTAATTGATGATTATGAATATGATATGATGATTGAGTTTATTGAAAAAGAAATTAACGGAACTATAAGTATTCTAAAATCTAAAGATATAAATAAGCTTGTTGGTATTGGTGGAACAATAACATCTTTATCTGCTATGAATCAAGAATTAGAAGTGTATTCTATGGAAAAAATACATAATAGTATAGTGAATATTAATGATATAGAAAATATTCTACAAAAATTAAAAAAGATGACATTAAATGATAAAAAAACTTTAAAAGGGCTACAAAGTAAGCGTGCTGATATTATAACAGCAGGTGTAGAAATTTTACATATAATAATGAAAAAATTAGAATTAAGTGAGATTATGGTAAGTGAATACGATAATTTGGAAGGCCTAATATGTCTAAAATCAAAAAAGATGTCTTAATTTTTTCATTGACTGATAACTTAATATGACAAAAAAGAAAACTCCTCTTTGTTACAATTTCTTGTATAAACAAATGAGGAGGTTTTGTTATGGAAAAAACTTTAAGTTCTTTAAAGCGAAAACATATGAGTTTGAATAATCTAGGAATAAGTAGATTCGTTGATGCTAATACAATTGTATTTATAATAATGGGGTTTTTACTAAGTCGTTCGATATTAATCGATTCGATAGCTCCTTTAGGTTTAGCATTTTTCATATGTATAAGTAAGTTTGATAGATATAAATATCCAGTTTTTGTGTCTACATTATTAGGAATAATATCATCAGGAAATGATACAGGAAGTATATTTAAATATTCGATTGCCTTAGTAACGGTGTTACTTATAAGTAGCCAGTTAAAAAAAGTTCCGTCTATTTTAAAAGTAAGCATAGTAGGAATGTTTATACTTCTAGCAACTTCTATTGGACAAGCTTTAATCGGTAGCAAATATATTTATGACTTGTTGCTAATAGGTATGGAAGCTGTTCTATTATTTATTTTTATATATACATTTACATTTGGTGTTTCTCTTATTATTAATTGTAATAATCGGGCGTCCGTGAGACTTGAGGAAGCAATATCTATAAGTCTATTAGTCACATTTAGTATAATGGGGATTGGTAGTATATCAGCATTCGGTGTATCAATTAGATCAGTTCTTTCTACCATGTTAATTTTAATAGCAGCTATAGTTGGAGGATCAGCTATGGGTGCTACTAGTGGGGTAGTAGTAGGAGTTGCTTTTATAATAAATAATATAACCTCAGCAGTATACATGGGGATATATTCTTTTGCAGGATTAGTAGGAGGAGCTTTTACTAGGTTAAATAAATATTTTTGTATTTTAGGATATATATTAAGTTGGATAATTATGTACTCTTATACTTCTGGAATAAGTTCAAATATCATGGAAATAAGAGACATATTAATTTCATCTCTAATAGTAATTTTATTACCGAAATCATTCTTTGATAAAATAGATAAGCTTGTAAAAAGTAATATAAGTTCAAATGAAATAGTTTATGATTATATAAATAGAAGTAAGAAACTTACTAATAGTAGACTTATGGATATTCAAAAGACTTATAGTGAGCTTGCTAATACATTCGATAAGATAAGAGAAAGAGATAAAGTTATAGAAGAAAAAGATATAACTAACTTAATAGATATGATACATAATGATGAATGTGCAAACTGTAGTATGAAAAGAATGTGTTGGGAAACTAGATTTAATCATACTTATAAATTAATGTATAGGTTAATTGAAAATATAGAGGATTATGGTGAGGCAACACCTCAAGTTATACCAGATGCATTTAGAAAAGAGTGCATGAAACCTGAAGTAATAGCTAAAGTTGCTAATTATTATTATAAATTATTTGCATTAGATTATGATTGGAATGCTAAGTTTGCAGAAAGTAGAAAATTAATAGCTAATCAAATTAGGAATATATCAAAATCAATAGAGAATTTATCTAAGGATTTGGAAACTAATATAAGTATAGATTTAGAAAAAGAAAAAGGACTTTGTGATGAGTTTGAAAGAAATAATATTGATATAAATAAAATAAATTATTTAACTAAAGGTGATGATTTTGAAATAACTATAGAGAAAAGAACTTGTAGTAATGGATATCTTTGTGATAAAAAACTAAAAAGTATAGTAGAAAATTGTTTAGATGAGAAGTTATCCATTCAAAAGGTTGGATGTCATACTTTAGGTTCAAACTGTACAATTAAATTAACTAAAGCTCAAGTCTATAAAGCAATAACTGAAGTTGCATATATGTCTAGAGATGGGTATGTTCTTTCTGGTGATAATTATACATATATGGAAGTTAGTGATGGAAAATATATAATGGCTATTAGTGATGGTATGGGAAAAGGAAAGAGAGCATATGATGAATCATCGGTTACTATAGACATATTAGAAAAAATGATTGAAGCCAGAATTGAGAATGAAATAGTAATAAATACAATAAATAATATGCTATTACTTAAATCTTCAGATGAGATGTTTTCAACTTTAGATTTAGGTATGATTGATTTGAAAAAAGGTGTAATGGAAACTGTAAAAATGGGAGCTTGCCCTTCTTATATAAAACGAGATAACGGTGATGTTGACTTAATTTCATCTTCATCTCTACCTGTAGGGATATTATCAGATGTAAAAATGGATAGACATAGAACCAAAATTAATAATGGCGATTATATAATTATGGTTTCAGATGGAATTATTGATGCAGGTAAGAGTAATAATTTTGGTGATAACTGGTTAATATACTTCTTACAAAAAATTGATTCTACGAATCCAAAAGAAATAGCTAATAAAATATTAGATAGAGCGTTAGAATTACAGTTAGGAGAAGTGGAAGATGATATGACAGTTTTAGTTACAAGGGTAATTTCGTAGAAATTAAAGTAAAAATATATTAAGTTAAGTAAATGTTAATAAAATGTGGATAACTTATAAAAGTAAGTGTAAATATATATAAATGTTGAAATTCCAAACTTCGACAAACTTCAACAAAATTAAAATAAAAATATTTAGTTTCATTAACTATGAATTTTGGACAATTATCAACAAAATTGCACGATTTTTCGTTGTAATTTGTTGATAAATATTTAAAAAGTGTGAATAAATAAGTAGAAAAGAATAAATAAAATAATTAACTATAAGTATAAATAACTGAAATAACTAACTTATAGAATAAATCATTAACTGTTAATATGTTGATAAGTATGTGGATAAGTTTTGTAGATAAATTTGAATAAATGGTAAACTTTGAATAATATAGCTAAAAGAAGCCATCCTAATATTAAGTATACTTAGTGAAAGGATGGATTTTTATGGGGATAAAGTTTACAAAAATAATTTTAATGTCTTTATTGATGATTTTTTCCAGTGTATTCATAACTAGTGAAGCCGCGCAATCACAAGAAGATAACTATCTTACTGTTATGTATACAAAAGATGAAAAAGATAATGAATCTGAATCAGATAAAACTAAGATTGATTACACAAAGGTAACATGGAATTTAGAATCATTATTCAAAAACGATGAGCAGTGGAAAAGTGAGTTAAAATCTTTTAGAAAAGATATAAAAGAACTTAAAAACTATATAGGCAAAGTAACGAAATCAGAAACGCATCTAGCCTTTGCTTTAGATATAAAAGAAAAGTTAGATATAAGATTAAATAAATTATGCGCTTACCCTAAATTAAAACAAGATACTAATAAGAACTCATATAAATATCTTGATATGAATGAAGAAGTAAATAAAGCGTATAAAGAATATTCATCTATATGCTCTGATTTAGAGCTTGAAATATTAAAGTTATCAGATAAAGATTATGATAAATTTATGAGGAATAATAAGATAAATAAAAAATATGGAATGTATATAAATGATATTAGAAGAAATAAAGATCATTATTTAGAAGATAAAGAGGAAAATTTATTAAATAATGCATCTGCTCTTGCGAGTTTACCAGGTAATGCGTATGAGCTTTTCAAAAATATGGATAAAAAAACTAATCTTACTCCAGGTCAATATGCAACTGAAATAGGTTCTATTAATAGAGAAGAAAGAAAGTCTGCATATAAAAGTGAGTTTATTCCTTATAATGATAATGTAAATACACTATCAGCATTGCTAATAGGACAAGTTAAGAAAAACATTTTTTATTCATCAGCAAGAGGATATAAATCATCATTGGATATGTATTTAAAGTCAGATGATATAGATACAAAGGTATATGATAGTTTAATAGATACAGTAAGTAAAAATACTAAGAGTTTACATAAGTATATAGACTTAAGAAAAAAAGTATTAAACCTAGATAAGGTATACTATTATGATATGTTTGTTCCTATAGTAGAGCCTGTAGATGGTAATATAACTTATGATAAAGCACAAACTATGGTATATTCAGCAATGTCACCATTAGGTGAGGAGTACGCTGATATAGTATACAAAGCATTTAATGAAAGATGGGTAGATGTTTACTCTAATGATAACAAGGTAAGTGGAGGGTATTGCTTATCTGTATATGACAATCATCCTTATGTTTTACTAAATTATAATAACTCATTAGGAGCAGTGTCGACATTATCTCATGAATTAGGACATGCTATATATGAATATCTAAGCTCTAAAAATCAAAATTACTTTAACTCAAGTCCATCTATATTTACCCATGAGGTGGCCTCAACTACAAATGAAGCATTACTTTATGAGGGATTAATAAAAGGTGCAAGAGATGATAAAGAAAAAGCTTATTATATTTCAGAATACTTAGATTTGATAAAGAACACTTTATATACTCAAACTATGTATGCCGAATTTGAAAAGACTATACATGAAATGGTAGAAGATAATAAAAGTGTAAATGCTTTAGTATTAAACGATATATGGGGACAACTTCTTAAAAAATACTATGGAAATAGTTATGAGGTAGATCCGCTATCTATGGTTGGATGGTCTAGAATACCACATTTTTATAATAGTTTTTATGTATATAAGTATGCAACAGGATGTTGTGCAGGTGTTACATTTGCTCAATCCATTTTAAATGAAAATGGAGCTGAAAACTATATGTATTTCTTAAAGAGAGGAAGTTCAGACTATCCTATAAACATATTAAAAGATAGTGGAGTAAATTTAACTAGTACAAAACCAATACAAAGTACTATTAAAAGATTTGATGACTTAGTAGGAGAATTAGAAGATATCTTAGCTAAACAATAAAATTTTATTTAAAAATACAAAGGGCTTGTTTTATTAATATTAAAACAGCCCATTTTAATATGGAGGTATATATAATGTCTGCCCCAAAAATAAGAAAAGCTATAATACCAGCAGCGGGATTAGGAACTAGGTTTTTGCCAGCAACAAAGGCACAACCTAAAGAAATGCTACCTATAGTAGATAAGCCAACGTTACAATATATAATAGAAGAAGCTGTGAGTTCAGGAATAGAAGAAATTTTAATTATAACAGGTAAAAATAAAAAATCTATAGAAGATCACTTTGATAAATCTGTTGAGCTTGAACTAGATTTAGAGAAAAAAGGTAAAACAGAATTATTAGATGTTGTTCAAAATATATCTAATATGAGTAATATTTATTATATTAGACAAAAAGAGCCAAAAGGACTAGGAGATGCTATTTATTGTGCGAAAAGTTTTATTGGAAATGAGCCTTTTGCTGTAATGCTTGGTGATGATATCGTAGATAGTAAAGTTCCGTGTTTAAAGCAAATTATAGATATTTATAATGAATATAGAACTACTGTAATTGGCGTTCAAAAAGTTGATGAACAAGAAGTTAATAAATATGGTATAATATCTGCGAAACATATTGAGGATAGAGTTTATAAAGTTAAGGATTTGGTAGAAAAGCCAGAAAAAGATAAAGCTCCATCAAATATTGGGATTTTAGGTAGATATATAATAACTCCAGAAATTTTTACCATATTAGAGATGTTACCTCCAGGTAAAAACGGAGAAGTGCAATTAACTGATGCTTTAAAAGTATTAAGTAAAAAAGAAGCTATGTATGCGTATGTTTTTGAAGGTAAAAGATATGATGTTGGAGATAAGTTAGGTTTTTTAGAGGCTACTGTAGATTTTGCTTTAAAAAGACCTGAACTTAAAAATGAATTTATGAAATACTTAAGCGATAAATTAAGTGTAGAAAAAAATAAAAGTAAGTAGAACTCTATAAAATATAGTTTTTAGTTAGAGAGGTGGTTTATAGATGTCAGCACAAAAAACTAAAAAAAGAAATAAAATAATAGCAATAACAATAGTAGTGGCTTTAGTATCTACGAGTGTAGTAAGTGTAATAGGTATGATAGCTGGATTCTAGCATTAGTGTTATAAATAACTAAAAGTAGCTATATATATATAATTTTATTTAAATTATATATATATAGCTACTTTTAGTTTGATAAAAATGATTAGTGTGTTATATATTTTAAAAAATTTTAACAATAGTATGACAAAAACAAAGAAAAAATGATGTATATTTACTAAAATATGAATATAATGTATAATTTTTAGTGAATATAACTAAGGAGTGTCGTATTATGGATAGAAATTTGGCGTTGGAGTTAGTAAGAGTAACAGAAGCTGCGGCTTTAGTTTCTTCTAAATTTATGGGAAGAGGAGACAAAAATGGTGCAGATGGTGCAGCTGTTGAAGCTATGAGAAGAGCTTTTGAATCTATAAAAATAAGTGGCGAAGTTGTTATAGGTGAAGGTGAGCTCGATGAAGCACCTATGCTTTATATAGGGGAGAAAGTTGGTTTACAAACTGACGACTGTAAGGAAGTAGATATAGCTGTTGATCCATTGGAGGGAACAACTCTAATAGCTAAGGGGCTTCCTAATGCAATATCGGTAATAGCTATGGGTGCGAAAGGCAGTTTACTAAATGCACCTGATACGTATATGAAAAAGATTATAGTTGGGCCAAGAGCAAAAGGAGCTATAGACTTAAATAAAAGTGCAGAGGAAAATATAATATCTGTTGCAAATGCTTTAGGTAAGAAGACTTCTGAAATGACTATAATAACTCAAGATAGAGAAAGACATGATTATATAGTTCAAGCAGCTAGAAAGTTAGGAGCAAGAATAAAGGTATTTAGTGATGGTGATGTTGCAGCAGGAATAGCAACTTGTTTTGAAGATACAGGAATAGATATGCTTATGGGAATCGGTGGAGGTCCAGAAGGTGTAATAACAGCAGCTGCTGTTAAATGTATGGGAGGAGATATGCAAGGGCAAATATATCCTCTAAGTGATCAAGAAATAAATAGATGTTATGAGATGGGATTCTCTGATGATGATATAAATAGAGTATTATATATAGATGATTTAGCAAAGGGAGATGATTTATTCTTTGCTGCTACAGGTATTACTCAAGGAGATTTATTAAAGGGAGTAACTCCTATAGGTAATAATAAAGCTAAAACTCAATCTGTAGTTATGAGAGGAAAAACAGGTACTATAAGGTTTGTAGATGCAATTCATAACTTAGATAAAAATGATATACTAGTTGATTTAATGAAAAAATATAATATGGACTAAAATTATAGGTTAGGATGTCTTATATAGATATCTTAACCTTTTTAATTTGTAGCATATTTAAGAAAAATAGAATATAATATTATTATGTATTAATTTTAACATGAAGGTAAATAAATAATAAAATTTATTAAAATAGGTATTCTAATATTATTTATTGACCATAATATAACAATAATGATATTATTAATTTAATTATTTTAATGAACTTTTCTTTTTCACACCTTTAATTTCCGATTGAATATAAATTTAAAAAACAAAATGAAATATAAGTTATACATGAGGAGGATTTTTTTAACTTGAATAATTTAACGATAGAAGAATTAAATAGTAAAACTCTAACACAATTAAGAGAGATAGCTAAAGAACTAGATATAAAATCAGTTAGTAAATACAAAAAAGGTGAATTAGTTGAAATTATAAATGAAAATGTAATAAAAGATACAATCAAGAGTGAAAAAAAGGATGAAATTAAGTCTGAATATAAATATACAAATGTAAAGAGTCAAGATACTTCTGAAATAGCAAACAAATCTGAAAAAACTTATGTTAAGCCATATACTAAAGTTGAAAATCAAAGTAGTGGAAGATATGTAGATTCTAAAAATCTAAGAACGGAAAATAGAACTCAAAATAATGAGTATACTAGAGTTCAAGGTGTTGATAATAGACAATCTAGAAGTTATAGCAATAATAAGTCTTACTATACTCCTAAAGTAGTTGAAGAATCAAAGATAATAGATGAATTCAATACATCTAAGGAAGACGAAGTAATGGGAGTACTTGAAATATTACCAGATGGATTTGGATTCTTAAGGGGTTCAAACTATTTATCTACAGAAGATGATGTTTATGTTTCACCATCTCAGATAAGAAGATTTAATATGAAAACGGGAGATAAAGTAAAGGGAATAACTAGACATCCTAAAAGCGGTGAAAAGTTTAGAGCTCTTTTATATGTTCAAAAAATAAATGATGAAAAACCAGAGACTGCTATACAAAGAAAGTCTTTCGAAACTCTAACTCCAATATATCCTGAAGAAAAGCTAACTTTAGAAAAAAGCCAAAGTGAAATAGCAACAAGACTTATAGATTTAATATCACCAATAGGTAAAGGACAAAGAGGATTAATAGTTGCTCCACCAAAGGCTGGTAAAACTATGCTTCTTAAAAATGTAGCAAATAGCATAGTTAAAAATCATCCAAATGTAGAGTTAATAGTTCTTCTTATAGATGAAAGGCCTGAAGAAGTTACAGACATGAAGGAATCAATTAATGGGGATGTTATTTATTCTACTTTTGATCAAGTATCAAGTCATCATGTTAAGGTTGCAGAAATGGTATTAAATAGAGCACAAAGATTAGTCGAGCATGGAAAAGATGTTGTAATATTACTAGATAGTATAACTAGACTTGCTAGAGCATATAACTTAACAATATCTCCTACAGGAAGAACTTTATCAGGAGGTATTGACCCTGGAGCATTACATGGTCCGAAAAAATTCTTTGGTGCAGCAAGAAATATAAGACAAGGTGGTTCATTGACAATACTTGCAACTGCTTTAGTAGAAACTGGATCTAGAATGGATGATGTAATATTTGAAGAATTCAAAGGTACGGGTAATATGGAACTACATTTAGATAGAAAACTTGCTGAGAAGAGAATATTCCCAGCAGTGGATATATACAAGTCAGGAACTAGAAGAGAAGACTTATTACTTACAGAAGAAGAAAAGACAGCTCTTTGGAGATTAAGAAGAGAAATGAGTAATAATTCTGTTATGGAAGTTACAGATAAAGTTATAGAATTACTAAAAAGAACAAAGAATAATGATGAGTTTGTTAAATCAATAAAAGCACTTTAAAGTAATTCAAAAACTCCTTGTACCACAAAAAAACTTGTGTTATAATGGTGTAGTTGATAATGTAAATGAAAAATTAATATAATTAATTTTAAAAATTAAGAGAAGAGGTGACAATGATGCAAAAAGATATACAACCAAAATACGATGTTATCGAAGTAAGCTGTGCATGTGGAAACAAGTTCATGGCTGGTTCAACTAACGATGAAATAAAAGTTGAAATATGTTCAGAATGCCATCCATTCTATACAGGAAAGCAAAAGAATATAGAAAAAGGTGGAAGAATCGACAAATTCAAGAAGAGATTCAAAATGGACTAATTTTTATAAAAATGGAGTTGGGAATAGCCAACTCCTATTTTATTGTAATAGGGGGTTCTAAGAATGTATAGACCGATAAATCATGGTTATATAGAAGCTGTAATTGGACCAATGTACAGCGGGAAAAGTGAAGAGCTTATAAGAAGATTAAAAAGAGCTAGAATAGCAAAACAAAATGTTTTAGTATTTAAACCTAAAATAGATGATAGATATAGCAAAGAAGACGTAGTTTCGCATAGTGGAGAAAGTATAGATGCAACACCTATAAATAAAGCTAGTGAAATTTATGATTATATAGATGATAAAGTTCAAGTTGTAGGAATTGATGAAGTTCAGTTCTTTGATGCAGAAATAGTAAATATAGCTGTAGATTTAGCTAATAAAGGTATTAGAGTTATAGCAGCTGGCTTAGATATGGATTTCAAAGGTGAGCCTTTTGGACCGACTCCAAGATTATTAGCTGTAGCTGAATTTGTTGATAAGATACAAGCTGTATGCTCAGTTTGTGGCCAACCAGCCACTAGATCTCAAAGATTAATAAATGGAGAGCCTGCTAAGTATGATGATCCAATCATTCAAGTTGGAGCAGTTGAAAGTTATGAGGCTAGATGTAGAAAGTGTCACGTAGTATATAAGTAAATACTAATTTAACAATATATCCCTTTAGAGTAATATAAAATTTACTTTAAAGGGTGTTTTTATATTATAATAAATTATAAGAAAAAACTTTAAATTAGTTAAGAGGTGAACTATGAGTAATCAGACTGTTGGGGGTCAAGCTTTAATTGAAGGCGTAATGATGCAATCAAAACAAAAAAGAGCTATAGCTGTTAGAAAAGCAGATGGAGAAATTGTAATAAAGAAAAATAAAATAAAAAGTTGGATAAGTGAAAAAAAAATAGATAAAATTCCATTTATTAGAGGTACATTTATATTGATTGAAAATATGATTGAAGGTATAAATAGTTTAAATTATTCTTCTGAATTTTTTATGGATGAAGATGAAGATGAAGAGGAAGATAAATTTGATTTATTTTTAAAAAGAATATTTAAGGATAAAGTAAATGATGTAATTGTAGGAATATCTATGATATTAGCACTAATATTATCAGTAGGGTTATTTGTATTAACTCCTACATTTTTAGGAGGGTTATTTTCCAATATTATTTCGAATAAGGTTATTTTAAATTTAATAGAGGGAATAATTAGAATACTGATACTGTTTGCTTATATTGTTATAATTTCAAAAAATAAGGATATAGAAAGAACTTTTCAGTATCATGGAGCAGAACATAAGGCTGTATATTGTTATGAGAATAACTTAGAACTTACAGTAGAAAATGCAAGAAAATTTACAACATTACATCCTAGGTGTGGAACTAACTTTTTATTTATAGTGATGTCTACATCGATAATTTTATTTTCATTTTTTGGATGGCCAAATCCATTAATAAGAGTGATTATGAGAATAATATGTATACCAATAGTAGCAGGAATATCTTATGAAATAATAAGATTTCTTGGGAAATATAATAATAAATTAACTAAATTTGTTGCTTATCCAGGAATGATGTTACAAAAATTTACAACAAAAGAACCAGATGATTTACAACTAGAGGTTGCACTTGCGGCATTAAAAGCTGTTGTAAAGTAAGAAGGAGCAGTTATGACAATAAAAGATATAATTATAAAGTACTCAAAGGAATTAGAAACTATAAGTGATACACCTAGACTAGATGTCGAAATATTATTAGAAAAAGCACTTGGTAATGTAGATAATCTTTATATAAGATTAAATTTAAATAAAGAAGTTACTAAAGACGAAGAAGAATTATTTAAAAATCTTGTAGAAGATAGAATAAAAGGAAGACCGATTGCTTATATAGTTGGGAATAGAGAGTTTATGGGATTAGACTTTTATGTAAAAGAAGGAGTGTTAATACCTAGACCAGATACAGAACCATTAGTAGAAGAGTTAATAGAGCTTTGTAGTGATGAAAAACAATTAAACATATTGGATATAGGGACTGGATCTGGTGCAATAACTATAAGTTTAGCTAAATACTTGCCTAGTTCAAATGTCACATCATTTGATATGTATGATGTACCATTAGAGGTTGGAAAGATAAATGCTATAAATAATAATGTTGATGATAGAGTAACATTTATTAAATCAGATTTATTTAGCGCTATAGAAAATACAGATACTCAGTTTGATGTAATCGTATCAAATCCACCATATATACCAAAGAAGGATATAGAAACTCTACATATACAAGTAAAAGACTATGAACCATATACTGCCCTAGAAGGAGGAGAAGATGGTTTAGATTTTTATAGAGAAATAACAGAGCAGTCAAGAAAGTATTTAAAAGAAAATGGGATCCTTGCATATGAGGTAGGGCATGATCAAGCTCAGGCTGTTTCAGAAATTATGAGAGATAATGGGTATAATAAAATATATACAAAGAAAGACTTACAAGGTATCGAGAGAGTTGTTATAGGTTATAAACTATGATATAATGAAAAATTGATATGCTACAATTAAAGAGGTGAAAGTATGTTACAGAAATTAGCAGTACTAGAAGATAAATATAAAGAATTAACTGAAAAGATAAGTGATCCAGAGATAATCAATGATCAAAAAGTTTGGCAAAAGTATATGAAGGAACATTCAGACTTAGAGCCGATTATAATGAAATTCAGAGAGTACCAATCAGTTTTAAACACTATAAAAGAGTCTAAGGAAATATTACAAGAAGAATCAGATGAAGAATTAAGAGAATTAGCTAAAATGGAATTATCAGAGATGGAAGCTCAAGTAGAACCATTAGAAGCTGAATTAAAAATATTATTATTACCTAAGGACCCTAATGATGAAAAGAACGTTATAGTTGAGGTTAGAGGTGGAGCAGGTGGAGATGAGGCAGCTCTATTTGCTGGAGATTTATTCAGAATGTATTCAAGATACGCTGAAAGAAGAAGATGGAAAATTGAATTATTAAGTGCTAGTGATACTGGTGTTGGTGGATATAAAGAAGTATCTTTCTTAATAAAAGGTAAAGGAGCATATTCAAGATTAAAATATGAATCAGGAGTTCATAGAGTTCAAAGAATACCTGCAACTGAATCTGGAGGAAGAATACATACATCAACAGCAACTGTTGCTGTATTACCAGAGGTTGAAACAGTAGAAGTAAATATAAATCCAAATGATTTAAGAATAGACGTGTTCCGTTCATCAGGAAATGGTGGGCAAAGTGTTAATACTACTGACTCTGCAGTTAGAATAACTCATATACCTACAGGTGAAGTAGTATCTTGTCAAGATGGTAAGTCACAATTAAAGAATAAAGAACAAGCTTTAAAAATATTAGTCGCAAGACTTAATGATAAAGCAATAGCTGAACAAAATAAAGAAATATCAGCTGAAAGAAAGAGTCAGGTAGGTACAGGAGACAGATCTGAAAGAATAAGAACTTACAACTTCCCTCAAGGTAGAGTAAGTGATCATAGAATAAATTTAACATTATATAAGTTAGATCAATTCTTAGATGGAGACATAGATGAAATGATAGATGCTCTTATAACAGTTGATCAAACTGAAAAAATGTCTGCAATATAAATCCCTAATATTTAGGGATTTTTCTATAGCTACTTTAGTTATGTTATAGGGGTGTACTGTATATAATTATTATATAACAGTACAAGGGGGATAGAGAATTGATATTAAAAATAACTTTAATTGGTTTACTTGCAGGAGTTATGGGGACTGGCCTTGGTGGTTTAATCTCGGCGATTTTTAAGAAAAAAGTGGACAAATATATAGATTTTTTTATGGGGTTATCTGGTGGAATAATGCTTGCTGTTGTTGTATTTGACCTTATGAAAGAATCTATGGAAGTTATGGGGGTTATTCAAACTGTTATTTTTACATTCTTAGGTGTAATAATAACTATGATAATTAAATCTAAATTAGATGTATCTAGTGATATGAAGTCTGGTTATTTAATCTTTTTTAGTATATTACTACATAACTTACCGGAAGGGTTAGCAATAGGTTCTTCATTTATGTCAAAAGAATCTCTTGGAATGACACTAGCGATTGTTATTGGAATACATAATGTACCAGAAGGATTAGCTACAGCATTGAGTTTGGTTGGAAGTAAAATGAAAATTACAAAGGTGATTTTATTTACTGTAATAGCCGGAATACCTATGGGGGTAGGAAGTTTTTTAGGTGCTTATTTTGGAGGAATATTTAGTTCTCTTATAGGTGTGTTTCTTGCAACAGCAGCAGGTACAATGATGTATGTTGTTTTAGAAGAGATATTTCCTAAATCAAGAAGCCTGTATTGTATAATTGGATTTTTAGTAGGTACACTAATTGTATATTGCATCTAAATTAAGACAAAGGTAGGTATGCTAAATGAAAACTATCATAAGTGAAATTGACGAAAATAATATAGATATTAATGAAATAAGAAAACAAGCAAAATTTTTAAAACAAGGAAAAACAGTAATATTTCCTACAGAGACAGTTTATGGTCTAGGAGCAAATGCATTAGACGATAGTGCTGTAAAAAAAATATATGAAGCAAAAGGAAGACCTAGTGATAATCCTCTTATAGTACATATTTGTGATAAGAAAGATGTATATGATTTAGCGGATAATGTAAGTGAGAAAGCTAAAATAGTAATGGATGCTTTTTGGCCAGGTCCAATAACTATAGTTTTAAATAAGAAGGATATAGTACCTAAAACTACTAGTGGTGGATTAGAAACTGTTGCTATAAGGATGCCATCTCATAAAATAGCTCAAGCTATAATAAAAGAAGCTGGAGTACCGATAGCAGCACCTTCAGCTAATATATCAGGTAGACCATCTCCTACAAAAGGAAATCATGTAAAAGAGGAGATGTATGGTAGAGTAAGTGGGATAATATTAGGAGGAGATTGTGATTTTGGACTAGAATCTACTGTTTTAGATATGACTGAAAGAATACCTATGATTCTTAGACCTGGAAGTATAACAAAAGAAGAATTGGAAAAATTAATTGGAGAAGTAGATTTAGATCCATCTTTAGAAAAGAAAGAAGATAATGATAAAGCGAAAGCTCCAGGAATGAAGTATACTCATTACTCTCCTAATGCAGATGTTTATATAGTGTCAGGAAAAGAAGAAGATGTAGTAAAAAAAATTAACGATTTAATTGAAGAAAACACGAATAATGAATTAAGAACTGGAGTCATGTGTTTAAATAAAAATAAGTCTAAATATAGAGGAATAGTGATAGGTTTAGGTGATAACTTAGATGAGGTTGGAACTAACTTATTTAGTACTTTAATAGAAATGGATAAGAATAATGTAGATAAAATTTATTCTGAAGAATTTCCTAATAGCGGGGTAGGAAGAGCTATCATGAACAGGTTGCTTAAATCAGCCGGATATAAAGTTATAAAAGTATAGTTTCAATATTAAAACTATATGAAAAATACTAGTAAAATTTAGCTTTATTTAATATAATATCATAAGAACAAAAAATGGTGAATGTTTTAAATTTTGAATAAAAATAAATTCGCTATTTTGATACATAATACAAAATATACATAATACATAATGCGGAGGATAATATAACATGAAAATTGGATTAGGGTGTGATCATGGAGGATATAACCTAAAAATAGAAATTAAGAATCATTTAGAATCAAAAGGGATAGAATGTATAGACTATGGCACAAATAATGACACTGAATCAGTAGACTATCCATTCTATGGAGAAGAAGTTGCCAATGCAGTAGTAAATAAAGATGTAGATTATGGAATAGTTTGTTGTGGTACAGGTATAGGAATATCACTAGCGGCAAACAAAGTTCCTGGTATAAGATGTGCAGTTGTATCAGATGTATTTTCAGCAAAAATGTCAAAAGCTCATAACAATGCAAATATGTTATCTTTAGGTGAAAGAGTTTTAGGTAGGGGACTTGCTATAGAAATAGTAGATGCTTGGATTAATACAGAGTTTGAAGGTGATAGACACTCTAGAAGAGTTGATATGATAAATAAGATAGAAGAAAAGCATAATAAATAGGAGGCATTATAAAATGAGTAAAGTAATAGTAACAGATCATCCATTAATACAACATAAATTAACTTTAATGAGAGATGTAAACACAGGGTCAAAGGATTTTAGACAACTTCTAACAGAAATAACAATGCTAATGGGATATGAAATAACAAGAAACTTACCATTAGAAGATGTAGAAGTAGAAACTCCAGTAACTAAAGCTACATTTAAATCTTTACAAGGTAAGAAGTTGGGAATAGTGCCTATACTAAGAGCAGGACTTGGGATGGTAGATGGATTAGTAAGTTTAATGCCAGCAGCTAAGATAGGTCATGTTGGGTTATACAGAGATCCTGAAACTTTACAGCCAGTTGAGTACTACTGTAAACTTCCTCAAGATATAAATGAGAGGGAAATGTTAGTTGTAGATCCTATGCTAGCTACAGGTGGTTCTGCTGTTGCGGCTATAGATGTATTAAAAGCAAAAGGTGCAAATAATATAAAGTTAGTTAACTTAGTTGCAGCTCCAGAAGGTATAGAAGAAGTTAAAAAATATCATCCTGATGTAGACATATATGTAGCAGCTATAGATGAAAAGTTAAATGATCATGGATATATAGTTCCAGGATTAGGTGATGCTGGGGATAGATTATTCGGTACTAAATAATAATTTTAATATATGGGGGAGGTATAAATTAAATTTAAACCTGCCCTTTTTATAGTGTTTTTTATGTGTACTTGTATTATATTAAGTACAATGGATATAAGAGTTTTAAAAATAAAACAAATAAAACAAATTGCTATAAAAAAATAGTTAATTTGCAAAAAGAATTGTATTTTGTAAAAAATATGGTAAAATTAATTTAACGAAAACATTTGCAAAAAAATTAACAAAATGATAATTATACAATTAAAAATCTATTAAATCTTTAAAAGCGATTTTAATTGACTGAGTCAATTGATGAAATTTGATACAAATTGTTAAAGAAATAGTAGAATTGCAATAGTATGTTGATGATGTCAATAATTGTCGTATAATGTTGATAAAGTCAATGGAAATGTGTATTAGAAAGAGGAAGATTTAATGGGTAAGAAAAATACATATATAGAAGTTGCAAAAATGCTATCCTTAATAAGTCAGTTAGGTATTATGATGATAATATCTATATTGGGTACTTTTTTTGTTGGTAGATTTATAGATAACTTAATTAATACCAAACCAATATTTACATTAATATTTTTAGTGATAGGTGTTGGTGGAGCGTTTTTATCTGTATACAAAACAGTTATTGGATACACAAAAAGGAAGTGATCATTTGGATATTAGGTTACAAGAAGAAATAAAAAACATAAATAAAGGAGTTATTATATATGATGTTGTAATAACTATAGGGTTAATACTGACGTCTATGCTTAATGGTAGTATGATGCTTGGTTTGATACTAGGTACTATAGTGGCATTGATGAACTTTACAATGTTAGCAAAAACTATTGAAAAGTCAGTTGAGATGTCTCCTAATGGTGCTAAACTTTATGCATCAAGTCAGTATTTTGTGAGAATGATTATAATAGCAATAGTGCTATTTGTAACAGTAAAGTCTCAAAAATTACATTTAATAGGTGTTCTGTTAGGTCTAATAGGACCAAAGATAGTAATCTTATCAAGGAATATACTATTTAATAAATTAAAAAGAAAGGAGTTATAGGATGAATTATGCAAGATGGATAGAGTTTGGTAACTTCAGAATAAGTACTACAGTTACAACTAGTTGGTTAATAATAGTATTATTAGCTATAACATCATATTTTTTAACTAGAAATCTTAAAAAAGTTCCAACTAGTAAAGTACAAATATTTCTAGAGTATGCCGTTACAACTCTTTTAAACTTAGTAAAGTCTACTATGGGTGAAGAAGCAGTTAGAAAGATGCCTAATATGGTTCCTTACATAGGAAGTTTGTTTATATTTTTTGTATGTTCGAATCTAATAGGTTTGCTAGGATTTAGATCACCTACAACTGATTTAGACACAACAATAGCATTTTCATTAATAACAGTATTTCTAATTTACTATAGTGGAGTTAAGGCAAAAGGAATAGCATATTTCAAGGGATTAGCTGAGCCGGTTGCTATAATGTTACCTATGAACATTGTCAGTGAAATAGCAAGACCTATTTCATTATCATTCCGTCCATTCGGTAATATATTAGGTGGGGCAGTTATAATGTCTCTTGTATATCAATTCTTAGGATTTTTATCAGGTTTAATACCTGGTATAACAATATCAGTGTTCCAATTTGCTATACCAGTTCCACTACATCTGTACTTTGATTTATTCTCAGGTGTATTACAAGCATTCATATTTGTAATGTTAACTATGGTATTTGTTGGAAATGCAGCAGAAGCTTAATTAACAACAATAAAGTTTTATTAAAAAGTTTTATTTAAAAATAAAAAATAATAAAGGATAATTTTAGGAGGTATTTATAATGCAAGATTATACAATGGCACAAGCAATAATAGCAGCAGGGTGTGCAGTAGGTGCAGGTTTAGCTGCTATAGCAGGGATAGGACCAGGGATAGGACAAGGATTCGCAGCTGGTAAAGGTACTGAAGCAGTAGGAAATCAACCAGAAGCAAAAGGTGACATAATGTCTACAATGCTTTTAGGATGTGCGGTAGCAGAGTCTACAGGTATATATGGGCTAGTTATAGCTATAATTCTTATATTTGCTAATCCATGGTTATAAGGTAAATCTTCAAGCAGAAGATATGATTTTACATTTTTAATTAGGAGATGGTTAACCATCTCCTAATTAAAAATTCTGATTAGCAGAAAGGAGGAATTGAAAAATGGCAGATAAGGACTTGATAGGAATAACGAGTGACCTTGTATTTCAACTTATAAATACAGGTTTAGTATTCATCTTATTAAGAAAACTATTATTTAAGCCTGTATTAGGAATAATTGAGGCGAGAGAAAAAGATATACAAGATAATTTAGCAAAAGGTGAATTAGCTAAAAATCAAGGTATAGCTTTAAAAACAGAGTACGAAGAAAAAGTAAGTCGTGCCAAAGATGAAGGTCAAGAAATAATAAGACAAGCAACTTTAAGAGCAGAGCAAAAGTCTACAGAAATAATATATGAAGCTAAATCTGAAGCGACTAGCATAAAAGAGAAGGCTACTAAGGATATTGAACAAGAAAGACAAAAAGTTATGAATGAAATTAAAGATGATATCTCTAACATAGCTTTACTTGCTGCATCTAAAGTTATTGAAAAAGATATAGATAAAAATAAGCATGAAGAGTTAATCAATGATTTTATAAAAGAGGTGGGCGAATCTAAATGATAAATGTAATAGCAAGTAGATATGCTGAAGCCTTATTTCAAGTAGGAGAAGAAGAAAAATTAACAGATAAGCTTTATACAGAATTAAGCGAAATTGTGAATTTATTTGAAAGTAACTCTGAATTATTTTCAATTTTAAAATCTCCTGTAATTTCAAAGAATGAAAAGATAAGTATTATTGAAAATATATTTGAAAATAAAATAAATATCAATGTTAAAAACTTTTTAAAGATACTTGTAGAAAAAAATAGAATTTCATTTGTAAAAGATATAGCTTCTTCGTATAAAGAGCTATTAAATGAAAAGAATAACGTGTTAGAGGGAGTTGCAATAACTGCAATTCAAATGAGTAAAGAAGAAATTAAAAAGCTAGAAGAAAAGCTTTCTCAAAAATATAATAAAAATGTTACTTTAGAGAATCAAGTTGATAAATCTATTTTAGGTGGAGTCTTAGTAAGACTTGGAAATGAAGAAATAGATGGAACTGTAAAAACTCGTTTAAATAAAGTTAAAGAACAACTATCTCAAGTAATATCTTAGGAGGGCGGTGAACCCATGAACTTAAGACCCGAAGAAATAAGTTCTATAATAAAGCAACAAATAAAAAATTATGAAAATAAAATTGAATTAACAGATACAGGTAGCGTATTAAAAGTAGGAGATGGTATCGCAACTGTATATGGATTAGATAAAGTTATGTCAAGTGAACTTTTAGAGTTCCCAGGTCAAGTATATGGTATGGCTCTTAACCTTGAAGAAGGTGTAGTTGGTGCCGTTATATTTGGTGATGATACAGGAATAAAAGAAGGTGACATAGTTAAGAGAACTGGAAAAATAGTTGAAGTTCCAGTTGGTGAAGCTATGATAGGTAGAGTTGTAAGTCCATTAGGATTACCTATAGATGGTAAAGGACCTATAAACACTAATAAAACTAGACCTGTTGAATCTCCAGCTCCTGGTATAATGGAAAGAAAATCAGTTTGTGAACCATTACAAACTGGTATAAAAGCTATAGACTCAATGATACCAATAGGTAGAGGTCAAAGAGAGCTTGTAATAGGAGATAGACAAACAGGTAAAACTTCTATACTTATAGATACAATATTAAATCAAAAAGGTAAAGATGTTATATGTATATACGTAGCAATAGGACAAAAACGTTCTACAGTTGCTCAATTAGTTTCTACTCTTGAAAAAGGTGGAGCTATGGATTATACAATAGTAGTTTCAGCTACAGCATCTGAATCTGCACCACTTCAATACTTAGCACCTTATGCAGGAGCTGCAATGGGTGAAGAGTTCATGTTCAATGGAAAACATGTACTTATAGTATATGATGACTTAAGTAAGCAAGCAGTTGCATATAGAGAAATGTCATTATTACTTAGAAGACCACCAGGTCGTGAAGCTTATCCAGGGGATGTATTCTACTTACATTCAAGACTACTTGAAAGAGCAGCTAAGCTTTCTGATGATTTAGGTGGAGGATCTATGACTGCTTTACCAGTTATAGAAACTCAAGCAGGAGACGTTTCTGCATATATACCAACTAACGTTATATCTATAACAGATGGACAAATATACTTACAACCTGAATTATTCTACTCAGGAATAAGACCAGCAGTTGACCCTGGTATATCTGTTTCAAGGGTTGGTGGTAGTGCACAAATAAAAGCAATGAAAAAAGTTGCAGGTACATTAAAACTTGCATACTCTCAATATAGAGAACTTGCAGCATTCTCTCAATTTGGTTCTGACTTAGATGAAGATACTAAAAAGAGACTTGCTCAAGGTGAAAGAATCGTTGAAGTTCTAAAACAAGGAGAACATGATCCGATAAAGGTTGAACATCAAGTTATGATAATATTTGCTGTTATAAATAACTTCTTAGAAGATATACCAGTAAATAATATATCTAGATTTGAAAAAGAACTATATTCTTTCGTAGATAATAACTACCCAGATGTTTCTACAAAGATATTAGCTGGAGAAGATTTCTCTTCTGACTTAACAAACGCTATAAATCAATTTAAGAAAAAGTTTGTAGTTGAAGCGTAATCCTTTTTTAAAAGGAGGTAATTTAATTGGCAGGAGCAGGTATTAAAGAAATCAAGACTCGTATGATTAGTGTTGGAAGTACTAAGCAAATAACTAAGGCGATGGAACTTGTTGCATCGTCTAAGTTAAGAAAAGCTAAGGAAAGAGCTGAAAGTTCAAGACCGTACTTTACAACATTATATAATACTGTAAAAGATATATCTCAAGGTAGTAGAGGTATAAAAAGTGACTTTTTAAAACAAAGAGACGTTAAAAATAGATGTTATATAGTTGTTGCAGGAGATAGAGGATTAGCTGGAGGATACAATTCAAATGTATTAAAGGCTACAGTTGCTCATATGGATGGCAAACAAGAAAAAGTTATTTCTATAGGAAAAAAATCACATGAATTCTTTGAAAAAAGAGGATATGATTTAGTTTCATCAGTAGGAAGTGTTGAACATTGTGAATATGAAGACGCTTTAAAAATATCAAATAATGTAATGGAATTATATCAAAAAGGAGAAATTGATGAAGTATATATGTCTTATACAGAATTTGTATCTCCTTTAGTTCAAAATGTAAAGATAGTAAAATTACTGCCATTAGTATTTGATAATGAAACAAATGACAAAGAAAAAACTGTAAGAAAAGGTAGTGTACAGTATTTGCCATCAGCAGAAGCTGTTTTAGGCTATATAATACCTAAGTATATCTCTGGAACGATATATGGTGGAGTTATAGAATCTTTTGCATCTGAAAATGGTGCTAGAAGAACGGCAATGGAATCAGCTACAGACAATGCAGATGAAATGCTATCTGATTTAGAGTTGAAATACAACAGAGCGAGACAATCAGCAGTAACTCAAGAAATAACAGAGATAGTAGGTGGAGTTGAAGCTCTAAAATAAGGAGGTTAGGAAATGGCAAATGTAGGTAAAATAGTATCAATCGTAGGGGTTGTACTTGATGTTAAGTTTGATAGTGAAAATAGCCTACCTAACTTATTAAACGCGTTAGTTATAAAGTTAGGAGATAAAGAAATAGTTGCAGAAGTTGCACAACATATAGGTGATGATACAGTTAGATGTATTGCCATGAGTGCTACAGATGGATTAGTAAGAGGTATGGAAGCTGTAGATACAGGAAAACCTATAAGTGTTCCTGTTGGAGATGCTACTTTAGGAAGAATATTCAATGTTTTAGGTCAACCAGTTGATAATAAACCGGCACCAAAAGATGCACCGGAGCTTCCTATACATAGACAAGCGCCAAGCTTTGATGAAATAGAAAGTAGTGCAGAAATACTTGAAACAGGTATAAAAGTTGTTGACTTATTATGCCCATACTTAAAAGGTGGTAAAATAGGTCTGTTCGGAGGAGCTGGAGTTGGTAAAACAGTTCTTATACAAGAGCTTATCAACAATATAGCTAAGCAACACGGTGGTATATCAGTATTCGCAGGTGTTGGAGAAAGAACAAGAGAAGGTAATGACCTTTACCATGAAATGGCTGACTCTGGGGTTATAAATAAAACAGCTCTAGTATTCGGACAAATGAATGAGCCACCAGGAGCAAGAATGAGGGTTGCACTTAGTGGTCTTACAATGGCTGAACACTTTAGAGATGAGCAAGGTCAAGATGTTTTATTATTCGTAGATAATATATTCCGTTTCACACAAGCAGGTTCAGAAGTTTCAGCACTTCTTGGACGTATGCCATCAGCAGTTGGATATCAACCAACACTTGCTACAGAAATGGGTAACTTACAAGAAAGAATAACATCAACTAAGAAGGGGTCTATAACATCTGTTCAAGCAGTTTATGTACCAGCGGATGACTTAACTGACCCAGCACCAGCTACAACATTCACACACTTAGATGCTAAGACAGTTTTATCAAGACAAATAGCATCACTTGGTATATATCCAGCAGTTGATCCATTAGAGTCTACTTCAAGAGTTCTTGATCCAGGTATAGTAGGTAAAGATCATTATGAAGTTGCAAGAGGAGTACAATCAATACTTCAAAGATACAATGAACTTCAAGATATAATAGCGATACTTGGTATGGATGAATTATCTGATGAAGATAAGGTAATAGTTGCTCGTGCTAGAAAGATACAAAGATTCCTTTCTCAATCATTTACGGTTGCAGAGCAATTTACAGGTATACCAGGTACTTATGTACCAGTAAAAGAAACTGTTAGAGGTTTCAAGGAGATACTTGAAGGTAAGCATGATAATTTACCAGAATCAGCATTCTTATTCGTAGGAACTATAGAAGAGGCTGTTGCAAAGGCGAAGGAGAGTAGATAACTATGGCAAGTGAATTTTCACTAGAAGTTGTAACTCCTGAGAAAATATTCTATCATGATAATGTAGAAATGGTTATAACAAGAACTACACAAGGTGATAGAGGGATATTAAAAAATCATAGACCATTTGTAGCAGGATTAGTTGAAGGTACTCTTCGTGTTAAGAAGAATGGAAATTTTAAAGAAGCTAAAATATCAGGTGGATTTATTACAGTAGATAAAGAAAAAACTACTATATTAACTGAATCGGCCGAGTGGTTATAATATAAAGCTACTACTGACATGAGAATTATTACATCCCAGTAAGTTAAATTCTCATAATCAGTAGTAGTTTTTTGTTTTTATAAAAGTATATAATCTTGAACCACACTAATAATAAAACTTATATACTGTGGTTCTTTTTATTTATAAATAAAACAAATATAATTTATCGTATAATGAATGAACGGATTTAAATTTTTAATATAAGTATTTGTATATAATAATATAATCGTAATACAATAATATTAAGATGAGGTTTGGAGGACATTATGAACATATTAGGTATTGGTGTGGATATAGTTGAAATAGATAGAATTAAAGAAGCTATCGATAAGAATGATAAATTCTTAGATAGATTATTTACAGATAAAGAAATAGAGTATTTCAAAAGTAAAAATTTAAAGATGGAAACTATTGCTGGCAATTTTTCAGCTAAGGAAGCAGTAAGTAAATCTATAGGTACTGGAATTAGAAATTTTAAATTTAAAGATATTGAAATAGTTAGAGATTCTTTAGGAAAACCTATAGTAAAAACATATAATAATTTACAGCAGATTTGCATAGATTATAATGTTTTAGAAATAAAAGTATCAATATCTCATAGTGAAAAATATGCAGTGGCAAATGCTATTGTTATAGCTAAGGAGTGATAAGATGAATAATAAAAAAGCAAAAGATATTATGACAACTGATGTAATTGTTGCAAAAAAGGGTGATACTATATCTAAAGTGGCAAATATACTTATATCGGGTAAAATTGGAGGAATGCCAGTAGTTGATGATGATAACAAAGTAATCGGTGTTATTTCTGAGACAGATATAATTAAAAAAGAGAAAAAGGCACACTCTACTCCTTTTATAAACGTATTAGAAGGTATCATCTTTTTAGATAATTTTAATAAGATGGAAAAAGATTTAAAGGAAATTTCAGCATATAAAGTAGAAGATTTAATGTCTACTAATATAATAACTGTAAATGAGGATGATACTTTCGATAATATAGCAAATCTAATGATAAATAAATCTATCAATAGAGTGCCTGTAGTTGATAAAGAAAATAAATTAAAAGGAATAATTTGCAGATACGATATAATAAGAGCCATGTATAATGAATAAACTTTAATAGGAGTGATTTTGTGAGACGCAAATGGATGACATTAATTTTATTAACAGGTTGTGTACTTATAAGTTGCATAGGTTGCCAAGATAAAGAGTATACAAAGGAAGAAATCTATGAGAAGTTTCAAGAGCAAGTTTTAAAGATAGAATCTTATACATGTACAGCTGAACTTAAAGTTGTAGGAAACAAAGGTGAGAGTAGTTATACTATAAAGGAAAGTTATAATAAACCAGATAATTATAGGTTAGAAATAATATCTCCTAAAAATTTGAAAGGCCAAACTATAGAATATAACGATAAAAAAATTACTATTAAAAATGTAGATGTTAATGATTCTATAGATTTTCCAAACAAAAGTAAAAATATGCAATATTTATTTATAGGTGATTTTATAAAAAGTTATTTACAATCTGAAAATAATGAAGAGTTAGCTATTAATATGTCAAATGAGTATTTAGAGTTAGAAAGTAAAATAAAAGGAGACGATAAATACTTTAATAAACAAAAACTTTATATAAATTTAAAGGATAAAAACCCTGATAAAATGGAAATTATAGACAAAGAAGGAAATATTAGATTTACAGTTGAGTATAAAAATTTCGAATATAAAAAATAAGGGGACGAAGGTATGAGTAAACAAACTATTGCCCCTACATGGGCGGAGATAAATCTAGATAACATAAAATTTAACTTAAATAATATAAAAAAAATATTAAATGAAGATACTAAAATTTGTGGAGTAGTTAAAGCTAATGCATATGGTCATGGTGCAGTGGAAGTTGCAAAATTATTACAAAGAGAGAAGGTAGATTACTTAGCGGTTGCTAGATTAGAAGAAGGTATAGAGCTTAGACAAAATGATATAAAGCTACCTATACTTTGCTTAGGATATATTCCAGAAGAGTGTATAGATTTTGCTTTAAAAAATAAAATCTATATGACTGTGTATTCCTTAGATATGGCTAAAAAAATAAATGAGATAGCTAAAAGTATGGATATACAAGCGAACATTCATATAAAGATAGATACGGGTATGTCGCGTATAGGATTTAAACCTGATGAAATATCTATTAGTGAAATCGAATCTATTAGTAAGATGAGGTATATAAGAATAGAAGGAATATATACTCACTTTGCAAAAGCTGATGAAGAAGATAAAGAGTATACTTATCTTCAAGCAAAAAGATATAACTATATTGTAAATGAGCTTGATAAAAGGAATGTAAATATACCTATAAAACATACTTCTAATAGTGCCGCTATAATGGAGTTGCTTGATTTAGAATTTAATATGGTTAGATGTGGAATAATACTATATGGACATTACCCATCTGATGAAGTTAATAAAAAAAATATAGAACTTAAACCATCTATGAAGTTAAAATCTAGAATTGCATATTTGAAAGAAGTGGATTCTGGAGTTGGAATAAGTTACGGATGGAAATATAAAACCAATGGAAAAGAAAAAATAGCAACTATACCTATTGGATATGCCGACGGGTTTACTAGAATACAAAGAAATCCTAAGGTATATATAAAAAATATTGCTTTTGATGTAGTAGGAAGAATATGTATGGATCAATGTATGGTAAAAATAGATAAAGATATAGACATAAAAATTGGTGATGAGGTTATAATATTTGGAGAAGGCGATGCAACGGTAGAAGCAATTGCGAAAGATATAGATACCATAAATTATGAGATTCTATGTATGATATCAAGGCGTATTGAACGTGTATATATGGAAAGAAATGCAATTTTACATTCAACCAGTTATTTGGTAAAATAAAAGGGATAGGATACTCTGGGAGGCGATTTTGTGCATAATAAGAGCAAGGAAAAAATTGTGTTTACTTTACCTGACTCTCTTATATCTGAAGTAGATCATATTGTTCAGATGGAAAATAGTAATAGAGAAGATTTTGCAAAAGCTGCTTTTCAATTCTATATAACTCAAAAGAAAAAAATTGACTTAAAAGAGTGTATGATTAAGGGTTATAAAGAAATGGGTCAAATAAACTTATCATTAGCTGAACTAGGTATGACGAATGAAGTATCTTCTGATGTCGATTCTGAAGGGAATATAGCTAAAGTTGAGTAATTCAAACTTAGAAATAAAAAGAGGAGACTTGTATTATGCAGATTTAAGCCCAGTTGTAGGTTCAGAACAAGGCGGAGTGAGGCCGGTTTTGATAATACAAAATGATATAGGGAATAAATATAGCCCGACAGTTATTATAGCTGCAATTACATCTCAAATCAATAAAGCTAAATTACCGACTCATATAGAGATAAGTGCCAATGAATATGGGCTTAACAAGGACTCTGTAATTCTCTTAGAACAAATAAGAACTATTGATAAAAAGAGAATAAGAGAAAAAATAGGTTGTCTAGATAATAACGTAATGTTAAAAGTAGATAATGGTCTTCAAATAAGTTTAGGGCTATTTAATATTTAAAATTATTGATATTAGTTTAAATATCAATAATTTTTTTTATTTATATGAGATAATTAGTTTTTTAGCACCAAGTAAAAAATAAATTTATTATATAAACATAGATTTTATTTTAAAAATAGAGTAAAAAATTGGTGAGAAGTGGTATAATAATATGAGATTGGTATAAAAATGTTTACAAACCAGGGAGGTAATTACATGAGAGACCATAAAGGATTAAATGAAATTACGCGTAGAATAAGAACAGATATAGTCTCTATGATACACGGAGCAAAATCAGGACATCCAGGAGGATCTTTATCAGCAGTTGAAATATTGACTGCACTTTACTTTGATGAAATGAATATAGATTCAACGAATCCAAAGATGGAAGATAGAGATAGATTTGTTTTATCTAAAGGACACGCTGCTCCAGTTTTATATGCAACTTTAGCTCAAAAAGGATATTTTGATAGAGAAGAGTTAAAGGGTTTAAGAAAAACAGGAAGAATGTTACAAGGACATCCAGATATGAAGGGAACTCCAGGTATTGAAATGTCAACAGGATCATTAGGTCAAGGATTCTCAGTAGCATGTGGAATGGCTATGGCATCTAAATTAGACAATGCTCCATGGAGAGTATATGCATTACTTGGAGATGGGGAGTGTCAAGAAGGGATAATTTGGGAAGCTGCAATGAGTGCTGCTCATTATAAATTAGATAATATGGTAGCCTTTTTAGATTATAATGGACTTCAAATAGATGGAAACACTGATAATGTAATGAGTCTAGGATCTATAGTAGACAAGTTCAAAGCTTTTGGATGGAATGTTATAGAAATAGATGGACACGATTTTGATCAAATATTTGCTGCACTTGATATGGCTAAATCAACTGTAGGTCAACCGACTATGATAGTTGCTAAAACTATAAAAGGAAAAGGTGTATCATTTATGGAGAACCAAGCTGGATGGCATGGAAATGCTCCTAGTGATGAACATTTAAGAATTGCTTTAGAGGAATTAGGAGGTGCTTTCCATGAGTAAGATTGCTACTAGAGATGCATATGGAAAAACATTATTAAAGTTAGGGGAAATATATGATAATGTTGTTGTTTTAGATGCGGATTTATCTAAATCAACAAAGACAAATGATTTTTCTAAAACATTCCCAAATAGATTTTTCAACATGGGGATAGCAGAGCAAAATTTAATAGGAGCAGCTTGTGGTTTAGCTACAGCTGGAAAAATTCCTTTTGCAAGTACATTTGCAATGTTTGCTACAGGTAGAGCATTTGAAGTTATAAGAAACTCAGTATGCTATCCTAAATTAAACGTGAAAATATGTGCTACTCATGCTGGTATAACAGTAGGAGAAGATGGAGCATCTCATGAAAGTATAGAAGATATAGCTATAATGAGAGCAATACCTAATATGACTGTAGTTGTTCCTGCTGATGGAATAGAAACAGAGAAGGTTATATTAGAAGCGGCTAAGTTTAATGGACCAATGTATGTTCGTCTTGGAAGAAGTGCAGTTCCAACTTTATTCAATGAGGATTATAAGTTTGAAATAGGAAAAGGAACAGTTCTTAGAGAAGGAAATGATGCTACAATAATAGCTTGCGGTATTATGGTTAATGAAGCGATATTAGCTCATGAAGAGCTAAAGTCTGAAGGTATAAATGTTAGAGTAATAAATATGTCTACAATTAAACCTATAGATAAAGAATTGATAATATCAGCAGCTAAAGAAACTAAGGCGATAATAACTGCTGAAGAACATAGTATAATGGGTGGATTAGGGTCTGCAGTAAGTGAGGTAGTATCTGAAGAATATCCAGTTAAGGTAAAAAGAGTTGGGGTTAAAGATGTATTTGGAGAGTCTGGAACACCATCTGAATTATTAAAGAAATATGGATTAACATCAAAAGATATAGTAGAATCAGTAAAGGATTCTTTAAAATAATAAAAAAGACTTTGTATATAAAATTATATGCAAAGTCTTTTTTATTGTAAATTTATTATAATAATAATCTTCTAATGCTTGGATTACTTTCATATATTAAAATATATGGGGGTGATATTGTGAATATAAAGTTTAACATGAAGGGTGTAATTATAGGGGTAGTATTATTATTTTTAGTTATTGGAGGCTTTTTAGTTTTACCTAAAATGTTCATGGAAGATTCTACACCAGTAGACTATACTATGCTACAAAGGGATGCTATTCCAGAAAAAATATTAAATATAATGGATAAATATACAAATGAAGAAAGAGCTTTAGCGGTAAAATTGGACAATAAAATATATGTTATAGTAACTAGAGCACAAGGGAAAGAAGAGGGAATACAGATAGATAAAATAAGTATAGTTAAAGAAGAAGATAAAAATATAATGAAGGTTAGTGCAACTTATAAAGACAAGATGAAATCATATCCTTTTGTTATAGCTGAGACGAACTTAACTGACTTGCCAGATAGAATAGAATTAAACTCTCTTGAAGAAGAAAAGTAAATATTACTTACATAGTTTATGAATTAAATAATATGGAATATTAATAAGCGATTGTTTTTAGTGAAAATTATATGAAAACAATCGCTTATTTTGGTTATTTAATAAGAAGTAGGGAAAAATATATTTCAAATATAACTTTGAGGTGAACATATGATAAATATAGATAAATATAAAGTAGATATAGATAAATTAAAGTATAAATGTTGCTTAGATGATATGGATTTTAACACGACAGAAGATGTACAACCAATAGGTGGTATTATAGGACAAGAAAGAGCTGTTAGTTCTATCGAATTTGGACTAAAAATGAAACATAAGGGATATAACATATATATAGCAGGAGATAGTGGAATAGGAAGAACGAGTTATGCAAAATCTTTAATAAAAAAAAATGTTAAACTTAATGACAATCTTAAAGATTGGATATATGTAAATAATTTTAAAAATGCGAATGAACCAGTAGCATTATCTTTTAAAGCTGGTATAGGAAGAGAATTTAAGAATGATGTGGATGATATTATTGATAAATTAAAAGTTGAGATACCTAAAATATTTGATTCTAAAGAATATGAAAGCCATAATAGGCTTCTAATGACAGAGCTTGAAAATAATATACATAATATAGTTGAAGAATTAAATGAATTTGCAAAACCGAGAGGATTTAAATTTCAAATAACAGAAAGAGGTTTAATGAGTATTCCTACTAAAGAAGATGGGAGTGTTTTAGATGAATCTGAACTAGGAAACCTTACAGCATCACAAGTACGAGATTTAAGAGAGCGAGGATTAAAATTAAATCAGGATAGTAAAGAATATATAGATAAAATAAAGTTATCTGAAGATATGTATAAAAATAAATGTAATGAACTAGATAGAAATGTTGGGAGAAGCTTAGTTGGATTTTATGGTCAATATTTGTTAGAAAAATATGGAGATGATGAAAAGGTAAGTAATTATATAAATGCTTTATGTAATGATATTGTAAATAATATATCTAAATTTAAAAAGGAGTCTGAAGATGAAAAGAAAAATGCTATGGCTTTATTTGGCATAGTATCAAGTAAAAAGGATGAGAAATTTTTAAATAAGTATAAGGTTAATTTATTTATAGATAATAGTGAGTGTAAAGATTGTAAAATTATAGTAGAAAGTAATCCGACTTATTATAATTTAACTGGTTCTATAGAGTATAAAAATGAAATGGGATCACTAACTACCAGCTTTATGGAGATAAAACCAGGAGCATTACATAAAGCTAATGGTGGATTTTTAATAATAAATGCAAGAGATTTATTATCTAATGCTTTTTCTTGGGAGTGCTTAAAGAGAACACTTAAAACAGGAAAGATAACTATAGAATCTTTAAATAAACAGTATGGATATTTAGTTACATCAACATTGAAACCAGAACCTATAGATTTAGACTTAAAAGTAATATTGATTGGAAATTATTATTACTATAGTATGCTTTATTCATATGAGGATGATTTTAGAAATTTATTTAAAATAATGGCCGATTTTGATGTTGAAATATATAAAAATAAAGAAAATATTTATAAGACTATTCAACTTATATCAAATATATGCAAGGAATCAAATTTAAAACATTTTGATAAATCAGCTGTAGAGAGATTGATAGAATATAGTACAAGGATAAGTGATGATAAAGAAAAACTAAGTGCTAGGTTTAATAAAATAATAGATATGATATATGAATCAGATGCCGTTACAGATGATGATAAACCATATGTAACAAGAGATGATGTAGATAAAGCTATAAATCAAAGAAGATATAGAAACAATAAATATGAAGAAAAATTAAATGAGATGTTTAAAGAAGGAACATTATTAATTGACTTAGAAGGTGAAAAGATTGGTCAGATAAATGGACTTGCAGTAATGGGTACTGGAGAATATTCATTTGGAAAACCTTCTAAAATAACAGCTTCTACATATAGAGGTAGAAGAGGTATTATAAATATAGAGAGAGAAATAAAGAAAAGCGGAAGTATACATGATAAAGGTGTATTAATTTTAAGTGGTTATTTAGGTGCTAGATATGGAAAAGAAAGACCGTTATCAATATCAACATCTATAACATTTGAACAAAACTATAACGGAATAGATGGAGATAGTGCATCTAGTACAGAACTCTATTCTGTAATATCGAGTATAGCAAATATACCAATAAAACAGTATATAGCCGTAACTGGATCAGTTAGTCAAAAAGGTGAGATACAGCCTATAGGTGGGGTTAATGAAAAAATAGAAGGTTTTTTTGATGTTTGTAAAATAAAAGGTCTTACAGGAAAACAAGGGGTAATAATACCTATACAAAATGTAAGAAATTTAGTATTAAAAGATGAAGTAGTAGAAGCTGTAAAAGAAGGTGTAT
This sequence comes from Romboutsia sp. Marseille-P6047, assembly GCF_900604535.1. Lineage (NCBI taxonomy): Bacteria > Bacillati > Bacillota > Clostridia > Peptostreptococcales > Peptostreptococcaceae > Romboutsia > Romboutsia sp. Marseille-P6047. Next base: position 3,541 of record NZ_UWOT01000013.1, on the reverse strand, counting down.
TTAATATATATGCTATTTCAAGTATTGATGAAGGGTTAGAAATACTTACAAATAAAAATAAAGAAGAAATAGATTTAGAAGTTAATAAAGTTTTGGATAAGTATAGAAAATTAGATAAGGAAGAAGAGAATAATAAGGAACGTAAGTATCTAAAAAGTGAAAAAGATAATATAAAACGAGATAAAGTAAATGGTATTTAGTTATTTAGTAAAGCTGTAGTTATATATATCGCTACAGCTTTACTATTTTTAAGTATAAATTAGTTATAAGCTGTTATTATCTTAGATTCTGTTACTATAAAATCTAGTTGAGCATCATGTGGCTCTCTGGGTATTTCATCAAAAATCTGCATATCAAATGCAATACCTATTGTTTTTGCATCTGGTCTTAAATTTTCTAAAAATCTATCATAAAATCCACCTCCATATCCGAGTCTATAACAGTTTTTATCATAAGCAACAGCTGGGACTATAACAATATCTAAGTTTTTAATATCTATAGTAGGGGAATATTCTGGTTTAGGTTCTCTTATATTATAAGCACCAAATTTAATTCCATTTTTTAAATCTGTAATTTGAGCAGGAATTAATTTTCGTTCTTCTTTTAATGTTATAGGAGAAGCTACTGTTTTTCTTAAAGTTATTAACTTATTGATTAAGTCATCTGTTTGTACTTCGTTATTAAAGTCTAAGTAAAGCATAATAGTCTTAGCTTCCTTTATACATTCCATTTGCAATACTTTTTCTGTTATAATTGATGAGTTTTTTGAAATGAATTCTTTTGTTTGATTTTTTCTATCTAATATAACCTTTTTTCGAAAATCTTTTTTCATTAAAATCTACCCCTTTATATTATGGTATAATGTGGATATACAAATTAATATTGTATGCCTACATAAATTCTAGTATATAGATATGGTGTGGGCAACATAATTGATAAATGGGTAATAAAATGGATAGCTAGTCATATAATAAATAGTAGATTATTTAAAGGAGATGCGTTGAATGATATCTAAAAAAAAGGCCATTATAGGTTCTATTGTACTAGTTGTGGTTACGGCTATACTTACATCTACGGTTCAGTTGGCATTAGGAAATAAGGTTGTAATATCTAAAGATTTATATGAAAGTTACAAAAAGTACAATAAGTTGATTGGATTGCAACAAATAGTAGGAGAAGACTTTTATCAAGAAGTTTCAGAAGATGATTTAGTACAAGGTGCTATAAAGGGTATGTTTTCAGGTTTAGACGATATATACTCTCAATATTATACGAAAGAGGAATTCGAACAATTAAAAGAGCAGACAAGTGGGTCATTTGTTGGAATAGGTGTTTACATAAGTGCTACATCTGATGATGATTACATAACAATAATAGCTCCTATTGAAGGTTCTCCGGCAGAAAAGGGTGGAATTAAGTCAGGAGATAAAATTATAAAGGTTGATGACCAAAATGTATATGCTAATGAGTCCGATAAAGCTATTAGTATGATAAAAGGGAAAGCTGGAACTAATGTTAAATTGACTGTGAAAAGAGGAGAAGAAGAGTTCGAATTAACAATTAAAAGAGAAGAAATAGTTTCTAAGAGTGTTGAAAGTAAAGTGTTAGATGATAATATGGGATATTTAAAGATAACATCATTTAATGAAAATACTTATGATGAATTTAAAGAAGATTTAGAATCATTAAAAGAAAAAAATATAAAAGGATTAGTTCTTGATCTTAGAAACAACCCAGGAGGATTATTAGACATATGTGCTGATATAGCAGATGATCTAATTGGAGAAGGAACAATAGTATATACAAAAGATAATAAAGATGATAAAGAATATTTGAAATCTGATAAAAATAAACTAGGTTTACCAATAGCTGTATTGGTTAATGGAGGAAGTGCATCTGCATCAGAGATACTTACAGCAGCAATAGTTGATAATAATGAAGGTATAGCTATAGGAACTACTACATTTGGTAAAGGATTAGTTCAAAGTGTTAGAGAACTAAAAGATGGAACAGGATATAAGTTAACAACAGCTCAATATTTTACTCCAAATGGAGATTATATAAATGGAAAAGGAATTGAGCCTAAAATAGTAGAAGAAGATGAAAGAAAACAATTAGATGTAGCAGTGGAGTGGATAAAACAACAACTTAAGTAAAAGTGAGAATGGCATAATTTATTTATATAGATTATGCCATTTTTTCATAAGAATTTTATAAATTATGTATAAACTTATAATCTATGATAATAATTTTTATTAGAGGTAAAAATATATATAAAATAAATTAAAATTTAATTTTAAAAAAAAGTATATATGAAATATTTTATGCTATTTTGATAAGTAATAATAGAATAGTGAATATATTTAACAAAATTTGTATTAAATTTAGAAGGAAAAGCAGAAAATATATAGAATTATTATTTAGATTAAAATTAAGTAAGTAATATTAATGGGATGTGAGTTTATGAAAGAAAACATAGGTAAGGTTATCGATTTTGTAGAGTATAAAAATAAAAAATCAAATTCTGAGATTAATAGAGTAGAACTTTTGAAACTTATAAAGCAAATTGTAATGACAAAATAGAGAGCACTTAGCTCTCTATTTTATTTTTAAGACATTCTAAGGCCACCAATATAGCTTTTAAATTCAGAAAAATCTTGATCATCATCTAATTCAATTACTTCAGAACTCTCTGTATCAAAGTTTTTTAAATAGACGGTATGATTATTTTGGGCACAGTCGTAGTATATACATCTATATCCGTCTTCGTATAAATCTTTAATATGATTGAATTTGGCCATATTATTCATCTCCTTAAAATACTTATATATATTTTTACAAAATATATCTTTAAGTATTCAAATTTTTATTATTTAACATAGAAAATAAAAAAAGGTATTGACCAATAAAGGATATGATGGTAAAGTATTACTTGTCCAAGAGATAGGGACGAAAAATAAAACGAAAGAAAATGTTGACAAGATTGAAATAACTTGTTAAGATAAGTAAGTCGAAACAATGAACTTTGAAAATTAAACAGTAGGTTAATTTATATAACTAATTCTTATTTAAGAATTAAACACAAACAACCAAGCCAGATATTCAGATAATGATTAGCTGAGCGATGGACAACTTTTGAACATCGGGATATTCTCGTAGAGAATAGACGATGGCGAAATGAACGAAAGTGAATTTTATTTGAGAGTTTGATCCTGGCTCAGGATGAACGCTGGCGGCGTGCCTAACACATGCAAGTCGAGCGAACTTCTTCGGAAGTGAGCGGCGGACGGGTGAGTAACGCGTGGGTAACCTGCCCTATACACACGGATAACGTACCGAAAGGTACGCTAATACGAGATAACATATTTTTATCGCATGGTAGAAATATCAAAGCTCCGGCGGTATAGGATGGATCCGCGTCTGATTAGCTAGTTGGTAAGGTAACGGCTTACCAAGGCGACGATCAGTAGCCGACCTGAGAGGGTGATCGGCCACATTGGAACTGAGACACGGTCCAAACTCCTACGGGAGGCAGCAGTGG
>NZ_UWOT01000003.1:0-291404 GCF_900604535.1 Romboutsia sp. Marseille-P6047 | reverse complement strand
CTCTAATAATATTGTATTAGTTTTATTTTTATAATCTAAGTTAGACAAAAAAAGGTTGTAATTGATAATTTCAACTACAACCTTTCTATCTATTCTAATTTTAAATTATTACAAATAGGTCTTCTGGTTTAGATTTTATTATAATGCTAGCCAATTCTTGTCTTAATAACAAAAGTTTTTCTTGATCTTCTACTTTCATAGAAATATTTTCTGCTTTACATTTATGTGACAACTTTGAATATGCTATAAATTCTTCTGGTATTATTCCTTCTTTTAAATATAATTTAACTAATTTATCATCATATCCTATCTCAAAATAATATCTACCGCCACCAGGTGCAACTTGACCTAACTTATCATCAGAATATGCAAGATCTAATCTTAAATTATTATGTGTTTTTACACGCATAACCATTTCTGTTGCATCTATTATACCTCTTCCATTTTTTCCTATTCCGCTATAAAAACTAAATCTGCCTCTTTGTGGTATTTCATTACAAAGTCTTGGAAAAGTCATCAACATTATTTTAAATGCTAAAGCTGCTCCACCTATCATTTCTCTACCATGATATTTTAAAATATCATCATAAGTTATCTCTATAATATCATTTTTATCTTTTACTATAACCTTTTCTTGTGTCATTTGTATTCACCTACTATTTTATAAAAAGTTCATCTGTATTAACTTCTTCTTCTATCATTCCAGTTTTAAACATAAAGTCAGCTACATTTTGAAATGCCTTACGGTCTTCATCTGTAATTTCTATACTAAAATCATATTGCTTGTACATTTCTTCAACTGCAGATTTATCTAAATCAAGTTCATTAGCAACTATTTCCATAGTCTCATCGTAGTTTTCATTTATATATTTAATAATATTTTCTTGACCTTTAACGAATAGTTCAACTTCTTCTTTATGTTCATTATAGAAATCTTCTCTAACTGCCACTGCTATTACTGCATCTGTTAATCCTTTTCCGTTAGTAACTAAGTTGTAACCCTGTTCTTTTGCTTTATATGCAGTAGGTCCTGCAAGTAATGCTACATCAATACTTTTTCCATCTAAGGCTGCCTTTGCATCAGGTATAGCCATATTTACATAATTAACATCATCTATACTCATTCCAGCTTCTTCAAGGTATGCTATTAATAATTGATGTAAGTTAGTTCCAACTGGTCCTGCTATCGTTTTACCTTTTAAATCTTCTGCTGATTTTATACTTTCATCAAGTGAATACATACAAAATGCTTCTGGTGATCTACTGTACATATTTAATATTTTTATATCAGCATCGTTTGCTGCTGCTAAAACTACTGAAGTTCCTCCAACTGCATATAATATATCAACATCTCCTGAAGCTAATGCTTGAGTTTGGTCTGAGCCTGATGTTATTTCGGCATACTCAATAGCTATATCTTTACCATTTGCACTAAACTCATCTGCAAATATATTTTTATTCTTTTGTATTATACTCGGTACATTCAGCGGTGAAGTAACATGTGTTATTACTAGCTTATCTAAACTAGACTCTTTTGTTGCTGAACATCCAGCAATTGATGTCATCATCATTCCTGCAGAAAATATTGCTGTTAATTTCCTTTTTATTGATTTACTTAATTTCATAAATTTCTCCTCCACTGTTTATGTTTCTTTAATTAAATAACTTTTAAGTCATCAATTATTTGCTTTTTTAAATTGACAAATTTATCATCTAATAAATCTCTTGTACTACTTTTTTCATCAATTTTATATTGAGATTTAATAATTCCTTGTTCTAATACTACAATTTTGTCACCAAGAATAAGAGCTTCATCGATACTATGAGTTACAAATAAAATTGAACATTTTAATCTGTTATGAATTTTTAATAATTCCTTTTGCATTTGTTCTCTTGTAAAGTAGTCTAATGCTGAGAAAGGCTCGTCCATCATTATAAGGTCTGGGTCATATGCAAATGCTCTTGCAATAGATACCCTTTGTTTCATTCCACCTGATAATTGACTGGGATATGCACTATAGAATTTCTTAAGTCCCACAGTTTCAATAATTTCATCAACTCTACTGTGGTCTACTTTCTTATTATGTATGCCAAATGTTACATTAGATTTTACATCTAGCCATGGCATCAATCTATCTTCTTGAAAAACATATGCTGTCTTTTTTGAGTTATACCCTAGAATTTCTCCTTGGTCAAATTCTTCAAGCCCTGATACAAGTCTAAGTAATGTAGTCTTCCCACATCCACTTCGACCTAGAATTACTGTTATCTTATTTGCTGGTATATTTAAATTTATTTCATTTAAAACCTTTATACTTTCTTTTTCAACAGTATAAATTTTACTTACATTTACTAATTTAATTCCATCCATTTTTATCTGATCCTTTCAAAGCTTTATCGATTATAAGTGCAAATAATCTATCAGTTATATAACCAACTACACCTATTACTAAAATACCGACTATAACCTTATCTGTTCTAGACATTTGCTGAGCAAATAAAATCATATGACCAAGCCCTGATGATGCTGCAATCATTTCTGCACTTATTATAGACCTCCAACTATATCCTAATCCTATCCTCATTCCAACTAATATATCTGACATAGCATATGGAAGTCTTATCTTAAAAAAGCTTCTTGACTTTGAATATCCGTAAACCTTACCAACTTCTAATAATTTTTTATCACAACTTATAAATCCCTTTACTGTATTTAAATATATTGGGAAAAATGAAGTTAAAACTATTATTCCTATCTTAGTTGTTTCACCTATACCAAACCATAAGATTAAAAGGGATATCAAGCTTAATGGTGGTACATTTTTTAAAAATTGAACTATATTCTCATAGTAATCATTGTATTTTGGAAAAATAACTCTCACCATTGCTAATATAAATGCAAATAAAGTTGCTATGAAAAATCCTTTTAAAACTCTTATATAACTTATATAAATATCTTCAAAAATTTCTCCAGACAATATCATTTTAATTAGGCTATCTAATACCTTTTCTGGTGAAGGTAAAATATAAGAACTAACAAATTCCATCTTAGTAACTATAGCCCATATTGCAATTAGGATTATGGCAGAAATTGATGTTTTTTTAATTTTACTGCTATTCATTTATTAACACTCCATCTCCATTATTGCATCCATTTGTACAATAAAGCATTTCAACTAAGTCATCTTCCTTATGTAACTTATTTTTAAAGTAATCTTTTATATTTTCTTTTCCTGAAATACTTCCTACTTTTACTTCTAAGGACTTAAAGTAACCTGGAGGAATAGGACTTTTATCAAGTAGTTTTACTTTAATCATTTCATGTAAATTTAAATTCTTTATAAATTCTTTCCAACTTACGAATACTGTATCTTCTAAATTCTTTTTGTTTCCATATAAAGCTAAACTTTCACATGGCGTAGTAATTACTTTCTTCTTTCCTTTTAAGTCGCTTCTATTTGCGATTTCTATACCACAATGTATTAGAATTGGATCAATTTGAGGAATAAAAACATCACTCTCATTTATATATTCATCAATAGTATCTATAGCCAAAGGACATCTTTTATCTAGAAGTGTCTTTTCTGTTGATTTAAGAGCTTCATTATACTTTTCTTTTACAATCTTATGCCAATCATTTTCAACTTCTATCCTTAAGTAACCATTGTTAAGTAATAACTCATCTAGCTCTTCTTTTATATACATATTGTCTACAACTGGGTTTATAAAAATATATTTCATAGCTGCCTCCCTTCTCTCATCGTCTATATTTCTATTTATAGATACTGATTATAAGATTATCAATAGCTTATATACTATTGATAATCTTATAATTTGAATTTCAAAATATATTATATAGCATTTGATATAGATAATCAATATCATTTTTATATATAAATATGCCCTATATCGCTCTTATTATAATTTATACATAAAAGCAGATATAGAGCATATTTCCTATATAATTAAATAGTCTAAATATACGTTTTCATATAAAATATTATTCTAAGCTACATTTTCTTCTACAGCTTTATTTCCTCTTATTTCTGCAGCTGTAACTATTTTATAGTTCTTAAATATTTTATATCCTATGAATCCTGCTATTGCTGATAATACAGCACATACTACAGCAGCTATTACAACCTTTACTGGTGGATTGTAAGCAAATGATACCGCAAGACCTGCTATTGCAGTAGCTGTTCCTGGTGAATTATTTACTAATCCCATTAATGCAACTACAACTCCACATGCAGCTCCACCTATAAAGTTAGTAACATATATTGGTATTGGGTTTGCAGATATTATATCTGCTTGTGTTAAAGGTTCTATAGCAACTGCTATATTGTCTTCTCTTGAACCAAACTTCATTTTTGAGAAGAATACATAGTTCATGAAAGTAGATCCAAATACTGATAATGCACCTATTGCCATTGGCACACCACTTAATCCTATCATAGCTGTTAAAGCCATAGAAGAAAGAGGAGCTGTAGCAACAACTGTTATTAATCCACCTAATACAATTCCCATTATTATTGGTGATGAACTAGATGCAGATGTTAAAACTGAACCTATAGTTCCTAATGTACCATCAACTAAAGGACTTGTTACATCCCCTATTAAGTATGCTAATGGTGCTGCAACAACTATTATAACTATTAAGTCTAAACCTGCTGGTACCTTTTCTTCTAAGTACTTAACTACAAATGCTACTAAATAACCAGCTATAAATCCTGGAAGTATTTTGAAGTTTAAGCATGTTAAACCTATTAATACAGCATACACTGGTGAAACTCCCATTGATATCGGTACTAATATTCCCGCAGCAACTCCACCTAAAGAACCGTTGGCTGCACCTGTATTATAAAATAAATCTAAGTTTAATATGTCTCCAAAGAATGAGTAGTTAATAGCCTCAACTAGGAAACTTGCACAGGCAGCGTTTGCAAGACCACCCATTGCCTTCATACCTTTTGGTGCTTTATAACTAAATAAAGTAAATAAAGCTAATACTAGTAACAGTAATCCTGTTCCCGTTAAAATGTCTTTCATAAAAAATCCTCCTAAATAGTAAGTAATATTAATACTCCTCTATAATAACGACAAAAAAAGACATATAAGGTCCACTTTTTAAAATTTGTTTAATAAATTTTATATTTTTTATTTTAACTTTTTTTATCATTTATTATGATATTATTCCTAATTAATAAGTCTAATTGCTGAGTTAACATCTTTTTTGTACATCCATTTATAGCTCTTTGTAATTCTCCGAATCTAATTTTATTATTTTTAATTTCCCATATTATTATAGCTACCCATTTTTTACCTAATATATTTTATCTTTATTAAGATAGCAATGATAATATTTTTCGTCAGCTTCTATAACTAACAATTCATCATTTATAATTATTTCATTTATATTTCCATCTTCTACTTCACATACTGTATATTGATTTTCATTTCCAAAACTTAAATAAGCCTTATCTTCTTTTGGCTCATATCTAAATCTTACCTTAGAATCGCTTAGTTTTAATTCAGTATCTTCTAATTTATGTTTTATTATTATATCCGTATACTCATTCTTAGTAAGCACTTCTTTTATTTTATAAGTTAATTTATTATTCATATTATGTATACCTACCTTATTTTTAATTATGTATTTACTATAACAAGATTAAGTTAAAGCCTCAATTAGGTACTTTTTTGTAACTAGTTTATGAGTTATTAAATTTATATTATATGTAAATATTAATTTAATAACCTATTTGTGCCTAATATGAATTATTTATAAAGTAGAAAACTCATATCTAATTATAGATATGAGTTTTTATTTTGATAATACATCTAAATTTATAAAATTCTATTCATGATTTAAAATTTATATACAACTTTATTAATTTTTCTTCCTATTGTTTATAAATATACCTAATATAGATGTTAATCCTAATCCAATTCCCCCTAAGACACCTGCATCTCCTGTTTGTGGATTATCATTACTTACAGAATTTGATCCATTTAAACTGTTTCCACTCTCTGGTTTCTCAGTTGCATTATTATCATTATTACTTTCTTGGTATTTATCGTCAACTGGTACATCATCTGGTAATGTAACTGGTGTATCTGTAGTATCAACTGGTACATCATCTGGTAATGTAACTGGTATAGCTTCCCATTTAGCATAATAAGTTGTATTTAATTTATCTAAAATAGAAGCTTTATCTCTTGTTATTGTTTGTTCAACTTCCCAAGATACAAATTTGTACCCATATCTTGTAGGATTTTTTACTATTAGTAAACTATTTTCTATTTCTTTGTCTATATCAGCTTCATTGATACTTCCTAATACATTTGTATTAAAAAGTGAACAAGTTTTTTCACCATTTTCAAATACTCCACCATTCGCATTTAATGTTGGACCTACTGGTAAACAAGCATCTGCTGTATAATCGTATTCTCTTAATCTCCTATCTTTAGTAATAACTAATAACTCTTTTTCAAAATCAGATAAATTATGTTCAATAATATCATTACTATTACTAGCAACACTAATATGCTTTGCAAACATATGATTTGTTTTAACATTATTATTTAAATTAAAACTAGATAAATCTAAAATAGTAATATTATCTAAACTCGCAAACATAGCTGTCATGTCTGTTACTTTGGATGTGTCAAATTCATTTAAATATAAATTATTTACTCCACTATTACAAAACATAAATGACATATCTGTTACTGATAGTGTTTTAAATGTACTACCAAGTACTATCTCTTTTAAATATTCTGTATTACGGAACATTCCCTTCATATTTTTTACATTTGAAATATCAAAACTGCTTAAATCTACTTTCTTTAATAAACTGTCGCTAAACATATATGACATATTTTCGACATTTGAAGTATCAAAACTACTTAAATCTATATTTTCTAAAGAAGCGCAATCTTTGAACATATTATTCATAAGACTTACTGATTTTGTTGTAAACTCACCACCAAACTTTATATCTGTTAATTCACTACATCCTATAAATAAACCTGTCATATTAGTTACTTTTGATGTGTCTACTCCACTTAAATCTACACTTTTTAATGAAGTACAGTCCTTGAACATATTATACATATTAGTTACATTTGGTATCTGTAGTCCATTTAATTTTACACTTTCTAAATTATTTAATCCACTAAACATACTCGATATGCTTGTTACTTTAGATGAAATTTTTAATCCACTTAAATCTACACTTTTTAAAGTATTACATCCGCTGAATGTATTTGATATATTTCCTACACTTGAAAGATCTGCTCCACTTAAATCTACACTTTCTAAATTATTACATTCACTGAATGTGTTTGATATATTTTCTACACTTGAAAGATCTGCTCCGCTTAAGTCTATACTTTCTAAATTATTACATCCACTAAATATATTTGACATATTATTTACATTGGAAGTATCTAAGACTCCTAAGTTCACACTTTTTAATGAAGTACATCCACTAAACATCATTTCCATACTGGTTACATTATTTGTCTCTAGCCCACTTAGGTCTATACTTGTAAGCGCTATACAATCTTTAAATATACCTTTTAATGAAACAGGTGTTTGTACCTTCTCACCATTATCTGATTCTTCAAATGTTATACTAGTTATTATAGATTTTTTATTTGGATCTGAAAAACATTTTTCACCTCTTAACTTAACCTTTTTACCTCCAACTTCGGCTGGTATGACAATATCTTTATTTGTACCAATATATTGTTCTAAGAATACAATACTTGGGTCACTAGAATATATTTTGATTTCCCAATCTTTTTCTAATTCTTCCAAAGTTATTGATTTACTCATTTCTTTAGTAAATATTTGCTCTTGAATATCTTCATTTTCAACAGATATTTCCTCAGTGCCTAATTTATCTTTGCTAATCACTTCTTCTTTATCACTTATTTCCTCATTATCTTCTACTTCAATGACTTCTTCTATATATTCTTTAACTACTTCTTCATTGATATCTGAGTCTAATTCAATTGCGTAAGCTAAAGTAGATACATTAGATGTAACTAGAGTAATTGTTAATGCAGTAGCAGTTCCAACATTTTTTAATTGATGTGTTTTCTTACCATTTACGTTTCTCATATAAGTTTTCCTACAAAAATAATAAACTTCTATATTTTACATTTTTACTTTATACCAGCTATAATTTGTGTTTTATTTTCTATTGTTAAAATAGCTTAGTATTAAAATATTTTATTTTGTAAATCCTATCATATTCTTACTTTTTTTCCTTATATTGCATGTTAATGGTAATATTTTTGTTGTAATTAGTAAAATTTTGTATTAATTATAATTATTTGAATTAATTAAATTGTATTTTAATTTATTATAAATTTTATAATTCTATAATTTTTCAAATTTAAATTATAATCCTACTTTATACTTATCTTTTTAAATAAAATAAGGTAGGTTTAGCATTTTCTGCTATACCTACCTTAACTATGTATATATTTCTATTGATTTAATTACATATTCACTATAATAAATTTTACAACTATCTCTAAAATTATAACTTTAGTTTCTAAAATTTAATATATTAAATATATATATCAGAAAGGATTTATTAACTATTTCATGTGAATTATATTCTTTATATTCTCTATTATCTATATTAATAGGTAAATCCACTATAAATTTAGTACCTTCATTTAATTTAGTACCTTCATTTAATTTAGACTCTACACTTACCTTTCCATCATGTAAGTCTACAAATGATTTAACTATAGATAAACCTATTCCACTTCCTTCATTTTATCTAGTCATAGTATTATCCAGTCGAACAAATTTATCAAATATTTTCTGTGAATTACAATTTTCAATACCTATACCATTATCTTCTACTACAATCCTTAATATATCATTCATCTTTATCAAATTAACGCTTATAATACCTTCATTCTTTGAAAATTTAATTGCATTAGATAATAAATTAAGTAATACTCTTTCTATCTTATTACAATCAATATTCATCATAATTTCTTCATCTGTAGTATCAAATATAACTTCTAAATTTCTCGCTTTTATATATGGAAGTATTAATGTTACAACACTTTCTGAAAGTTCAACTATATTTACTTTATCTAGATTTAAAGTTATGTTTCCAGATTTACATTTATCTATATCGATTATGTTATTTACCAATCTTAATAGTCTATTACAATTATCATCTATAAGCTTTGCACTATCCTCTTTTAATATAAAGTTATCTTTATATTTATTAGATTTTGTAAGTTGCATTACAGATGTTATAACTGTAATTGGTGTTCTTAGCTCATGAGTTATATTGGATATAAAATATGATTTTAATCTATTAACCTCTTTAGATTCATTTATAACACTTAAGAGCTCTTTTTCATATTTTATTTTATACATAATGTAAAATATCAAAGTAATAATTATACTAATTAATCCAGTTGTGAATACCAAAATAGGGATACGTACGTCTTTATTTTTAAGTATATATTCATCGGATCATTTATAATTATTGAACCTTTAGGTAGTCCTTCTTTTTTATTTTAAACTCTTTCATTGTCTTATAATCAAATATATACTCATTTGCATTATCATTATATATATATATAATTCATTTGCATTTTTGCCTTCTAATATTGCTTTTGTTATTTCTCCAGCTTTTTACCTTGTTTATAATGATTAATGACTTTTCCCCCTATACTACCACTACCGATATTATATCCTAGAGTGCTATATATGGGTACATTGCTAGTATATCCTTTAATTAGTTTAGTTACTTCTTTATGTCCTATCAAATAATCATTTTCAAAATTATTTGGATAAATAGTTATAATTCCATCTTCACTATTTAAAGTAGATAATATTTCTTTAAATTCATCAATACTCATATCATTAGTTTCAATTGTATTAATACTTAATTCTATGTTTCTATAATATTCCTCATCTTCTAGAATAGTTGCCCTGTCTAAAACACTTAAATCCTCTGTTATAATATATATTTTTCACATCTTTATGAAGTTTAGTAATTAGTTCTATATTTGCACCTAAAGATTCAGATTCTCTTACACCAGATACTAAGTCATATTTAAGTTATTCTTCTATAAGCTTTATATTCTCTATTACTAAAAATACTATAGGTATACCTTTAAATATATCATCTCTGTATCTAACCGCAAATTCCAATGCTTCATCGTCTCCTACAATAATAGATTGAAATTTTTCATAATTGCTTATATTATACTTTAGTAAGTTATAAAAATCTCTTTCATTATTTTCATTTCCTACTATCTTAGAATCCATGTATTCAATCTTAAGATTTATATCTTTCCCTATGCTATCAGTAATTCCATTTACTTGGTCATTAAAACTAATAAAATTTGGATTATATGAACTAATAAATAATATATCATCTTTTTCTAATAAATAAGCTTTCTCTACATTAATAAATATTAAAAATAAGATAGTTATAAAAGTATAAATTCGATTTATATATGTATGCATATCTGTCTCCTTAATTCCCTATCAGTATGTACCCCAATTTATAGTTTTATCAATTTTTTTGATATATTATAGTATCTTATAAGTAAGATTTACATTTTCGTATGACATCTTTCAGCATTTATCGATTTTTGAAAAGTTTTATATCTATTTCCTTATACATAAATTACTTGATTTTATCTGATATCTATCCAACAAAATATTAGTATAATTTAATATATAAAAAGCTGTTATAAATATCATATCTGTAACAGCTTTTATTTTTATTTATTTTCTATATATTGTTTCCAGTCACCATCTTTAACCGGAACTAATTTATCATCTTTATTATAATCTGCTAATGGATTATATTCATAGTAATACGCTTTTATAACAGTTCCTTCTGCAATCTTTACATTTACAACTTTTCTGTTATATTCATTTTCACTTTCCTTACCTTCTTCATAAGCTTCTAACTCATCAAGTTCATCTAATACAGATTCAAAATCTTCAAATGTCATTAATTCTCCAACAACTTCTCCATCACCTGGAACTACTGCTGGATATCCTTTATTTTCTATATAGAATAAATCTCCACTTATTGTTCCTTTTATACTTTCTTTAACTTTACCATCTAAATAAGTTTTATAGTTGAACATATCACTTCTTAAACTTCCATATACAAATACTCTTTCAACTTTTATATTTTCCATATATGATTTCCAGTCACCATCTTCAACTTCTATTAATTTGTCATCTTTATTATAATCTGCTGATGGATTATACTCGTAATAATATGCTTTTTCTATGCTTCCATCTTCAAGTGTTACATCTATAACTTTTCTATTATATTCATTTTCATTTTCTTCACCTTCTACATATGCTTCTAGTTCATCTAACTCCTTTAATGTAGATTCAAAATCTTCAAATGACATTAACTCTCCTATTACTTCTCTATCACCTGGAACTACTGCTGGATATCCTTTATTATCTAAATGGAATAATTCCCCTTTAACTGTAGCTTTTTTGTTTTCTTTAACTTTGCCGTCTAAATAAACATCATAATTAAACATGTCACTTCTTAAGCTGCCATAAACAAATACCTTATCAATATTTTCAGTTTCATCTTTAGAAGTACTACATCCAGTTAAAGTTAGTATAAGTGCTGATAATAAAGTTCCTAATAAAATCTTTTTCATTATCATTCCTCCAAATTTATTTTTATCTGTATAAGTTCAGCTACCTTAAATATTTAGGATCTATATATATATTTTTGTTTTTCTAAATATTAAGTTAAATATAGCTTTACTATAATATATTTCATAAAATAACAAATTATACCTGATATGTCAATATTACTACCTGATATATAAGAAATGTATTTCTATCTCTTACTATAATCCCTCGTAATTTACTTCATAGTTGCCTAAAAAAATCTGAATTTGACTATTATAATTTTTAGTATTAAAAATATCATTATATAGATCAAACTCTATAATATCATCAATTCTTATATTATTTTCCTTTATATAATCTGATATTTTTTTTATACATTGTTCCTTATTTTCTGTATCATAAACCATTGTTAAGTATCTTCCTTTTGGCAATATTTTTATGCTTTCATCATTTTTTATGTCTTTATATTCTTCAATTATATTGAATACATATTTAGACTCTGGACTTATATTATCATTTATTTTATATATAATCCCTCTTTGCACAGATACATTTATATTTTTTTCTAAAATTAACTTATCTAAATCAGAATAATAAAGTAATTCATTCAAACTACCTACCTCCTTACAGGGTAGAACTATTATATAACGTGTTTCAAAATATTTAATTGCTATTTCATTTTTATATACTATTTCTTTAGATAGTTTTATACTTGTCTTTAGAGTATCTATATTTTCAATTACTTTGTTCATCTTATTTATATTTTCTTTAGCTTCATGTTTTTTTATTTCTAAAAATTCAAGTAATTCATCTGTATCACATCGTTGAAAAATTTCTTGAAGTTCTTTTATACTTATTCCCAATAATCTGCATCCTTTTATAATATCTATATATACAAATTGATCTATAGAATAATGTCTATATCCCGAATATTCATCAATGTACTTTGGAATTAAAATTCCCATTTTATGATAATATCTTAAAGCTTTTATTGTTATGCCTTTAATTTTAGAAACTTCTCCAATAGAAAATATTTTTTTCATTTTTATTATTTCCTCTTAAATTTTAAATTTTATTGACTCTACCCTAAGGGTAGATATTATTATCATCATTATACAATAATTGTTGTATAAATATAAATTAAATGAAAGGATCTTTTTACTGATATGAACAAAGTAATATACAGAGATTTATTAGAATCTGATTACGAGACTATCAAAGAATTAATTGGAGAAGCTTTTGGATTTTATGATTTTATTAAAGATGAAGCGTTATTAAATATTGTATTAAGTGGGTATCTTCAAGAATGTATTTTAGATACTTCTTTTTGTAAGGTCGCTCAAAAAAATGGTAAAGTAATTGGTTTTATTTTAGGTAGTGCTCTGAATGATAAGACCCGTGTAATTAATTCTGTTAATAATTTTAATTTTGACATTAGTTCTATTAAATCAATAATGAATAACAAAACAAATCATACTTTAATTAAAGAATTCTTAAAAATTCAAAATACATATAAGGAAGTTCTAAAAGACAAAGAATGTCAATTTCAAGGTTGTATTCAACTATTTATAGTATCAAAAGAATCTAGGGGACTTGGTATTGGTAAAGCTTTAGTTAAGTATTTGTCTGATTATATGAAAAGTATGAATGTAAAATCTTTCTACCTATTTACAGATAGTAGATGTAATTATGGATTTTATGACAGCCAAAACTTCAGTAGAATAAATGAAAAGGAAGTATCATTAGATTATCTGAATACTAAATTAAATGTATTTTTGTATGGATATGAATTTTAATAAAATCATTATATAAAAAATAACTACTAAGCTTATTGCTTAGTAGCTATTTAATCTAATTAATTAAATTATTATTCTCCATTATTATTGGCTTTGATGAACCATTTCCAGATGTATCATTATCAAGTCTATCCATTAAATATCCTTTTAATTCTAATCTATTTTTAAATTTAGAAACTTGGAATGGTAAAGTTGGTGCATATTTTTCAATAAATAATAATTCATTTTTTATTTGTAGTAAGATACCTGCATGCCCTACAAATACTTCACTATCTTCTGGTGAATGTAAAAATACATTTATCATTGATATATTTTCATTATCTAGAAATGATATTTTTCTTTTTTCCTATTCTTTATTTATAGCTTCTGAAAGCTTATTTACATCTTGCGTATTTTCTACTTTTATACCTGCATATAATTTAATAAATTTATCTCTATCTTTTTGGCTAAATTCACTAATGGGATTATTTTATCAATAGCTTTACTTAATAAAATTACTTCTTCAGTATTTCCATTTTCTGGATATAAATCTCCTAGTATCCTCTTCATAATCATTAAATCGCTGTCTTTTATTTTAATCATTACTATCTCTCCTTAATAAAATATTTATTTTTATAAATATTTTTGATCGTACTCCTCTTATCTTAATGATAATATATCTTTTTTATAAAATTATAAATACTTCGTAAACGACATACTTTTATAGGTAAATGACACAAAAACAAAAAAATTGTATCCAGATTAAATTTGAATACAATTTTTGTTTTCATATTTCATATATATATAGCATTTACTTGATATTGCAAAGGTTAATCATTTATTACTAAACATAAATAATACTTGTGATAAATAGTTATCATTAATATCTTCATATCCTAAATACACACTATATATAACAGAATCAAAGTCTGTAGTATCAAAAGATATTACGCCATTTTCATCTACACACTGTGATAAATCTAATGTAATATCTTCTAATGTTTGATTGTTTCTTATCGTCAAACTTATTGGTGATAACTTTTCACCTTTTCTATTTAAAACATCATAGTCTATTGTCACTCTATTATCCTTTTTATCTATTTATCCTAATGTTATTATTTGAGGATTAGCTCTTAAATCTGTTAATTTTTTAAGATCTTTAAGCGGTGATAAATCACTTATTTCATTATATTCTATATTTAATGATTCTAAATTTTTCGCATACTGTAGTCCATTTAAGCTTTCAGCTCCTTGAACATTTAAACTAGTAATTTTTTGCATATCACCAACTGTTATATTATCACTAGATAAATTAAGTACTTTCTTTATACTTGATTTAAGATATTTATCTTCTATACTTACTACTTCACTTAAATCTACGCTTGATTCAGCGTTCGCAAAATGCAGTTTAGCATCTGCCCAAGATGCATGGTCTGACCCTTGTCCATTACCTCCATCTGTCACTACTAGCTTTAACTCTTTAGCATCATTTATATCTACTTCAACATACTTTTGTGGTTCTCTTGAATTCATGACTCCACTATCGAATTTCTTCTCACCATCAACATAAACTTCAAAACTTACACAACCAACAGTTCCAAACATAGCCCTATCCACACCTACATATGATGTAAAGTATGCATAGTCTTTATCACTTAAATCATATATTATCGTTGAAGTTGAATGAGCACCTATACCTCTCTCATAAACTACTTCTTGATTATTTTCATCTGTAAGCTTTATTGTATTTCCACTTATAGATTTATCTTTATTAGGAGATTTATAGCTATTTTGAGTAGAATTCCACTCATAATCAGTTAAGTATTTATTATCATCCATATTAACTACTGCTATAGTTCTAGTCTTACTTACTTTATTACCATCACTATCAGTAACAGTGTATATTATAGGGTATTTACCTGGTTTATTAAAGTTTACTTTACCTCTTACCTCAATATTAGAAGTTATGTCTCCATCTTCTGTGTCAATTGCGCTATAACTTTCATTTAAGTCTACTACTTCTCCTAATTTAGTAGATATTGATTTTGGTATAGTTAACTGTGGTTTAGAGTTTGTAGTGTAAACTTTAGTATCTGCCCATGAAGTAAAGTCTCCAAGACCTCCATCTCCAGCATCATCTGCTACTAACTTAAGTTCTTTCACCCCAGTTATATCTAAACTTACAAATTCAGCTTTAGAATCTTTTCTTATTACATCAGAAGTATAAATTTCTTCACCATCTGCAAATATCCTAAATATTATACTTGTTCTATTATCATTATAGTTTTTATCTGTTCCTAAATAAGTTGTAAAGTAACTGTAATTCCCATCTAGATTATAAACTATTTCTGCATTTGTAGCAGCACCTATACCTTTATCAAATTCATTTATAGTACCATCTATATTAAGCTTTATTTTATTAGTTGAAGCTACGCACTATCTTTGTTTACACTTCTCCATCCAGATGTTGCTACTTCCCAATCCATATCAGATAAATATTTATTCTCACTATAAACTACAACTTTTCTCTCTTTTGATGTAGAGTTTCCGTCACTATCAGTAACAGTATAAGTTAAAGCGTATTCTCCAGCTTTACTTGTAGTAAATTCATTAGTATTAATCTTAACATTTGAAATTATATTTCCATCTTCTTGGTCATTAGCAACTACATTACTCATCAAATCAAATTCACTATTTAATTTAACAAAAGTATTTTCTTCAACATTTAAAGTCGGGAATTTTGCTATTATTATTTCTTTTGCTTTATTTAAATCATCTTCAAATAAGCTAAATGCTGGATGATTTTTAATATCTTCTCTTAAAACTTCTAATTTTTCTAAAGTATTGTATTCTTCATTTACTTCAGTTTTATTAGCATCTATAAATAAATCATTATTTATTTTATCAGATAAAACATCTTCTTTATAAAATGCTACTTCACCTATTGAAGCCCAATTTTGGTGAGCATTTATAAATTTAAACTTAACTCTTCTCACATCAAATTTAGATAATTTGAACTCTATAACATCATTTACACTTCCATCATATGCCCCTTTACCTGCTAGTATAAAGTCATCTCCCTCTGATTTGCTTGAAACATATATTTCAAAATTACGTGCAAATCCTTTACCACCTCTTCTAGAAGCATAGGTCATCTTGTCTATATCTACATTTTCACCTAAATCAAATATAACTTCATTTTCAAATGAGCTACTGTTCGGACTATTAGTTTCCCAGTGAGTATTAATATTTTCATCTATTGCGTAACCTATTACACTTGAGCCATAGTTACCTGCATTATTTTTTGCAGATACTATAGGTAATTTAAACTCTTTGTTGTATTCAGATAGATTATCAAAAGAACCATATTTAGTTTTATTAACTGTAAAGTTTTCATATATAGTTATAAATGCTTTTCTTTCAGTTACGTTATTATCACTATCTGTAACTCTATATAAAACTTCAAATCTACCCGTTTTTCCGTCTTCATAAGTGTTAGAAACTACCTCTATTTTAGAAGTTAAGTCTCCATCTTCTGTATCTTCTGCAGTTATAGCTTCCATTATATCTACATTTTCACCTAAAAGATAAGTCTTATCCTTAACATCTATATTCGGTTTTGTATTATTTGTAGTTAATTTAGGATTAGCTATTACAGCGTGATCAGATGTATTTCTATTTCCACCATCATGAACTTCTATAACTAATTCTTCTACACCTTTAACTGGGACATTTATACTTACCATATTATTAGCATGCTTTAAAACATTTGTAGTTGCTAGAGTTTTTCCATCTCCAATAACTTTAAACGTTATACTTGATTTATCTTGAGCAGATATGTTCATATCAACTCCAAGTAAAGCTTCAAAATTATCATAATCTTTACCTGATAAATCATAAGTTATCTTACCATTTGCATGTATTCCAAAACCTTTTTCAAATGTTTTAATATCTCCATTTATTCTACCTTTTATATCTTTATTTCTTCTTGGGCTACCATATTGAGTTTCAACAGCTTTCCATTCACTATCTGATAAGTAATCGTATTTACTTACTACTTCAACCTTTAGTACTTTTTCTGTAGTTATTCCTTCATCAGTTATTATGTACTTAACTTCATAAATACCTTGTTGATTAGTATCTACATTATGCTCAACCTTAACTTTAGATGTTATATTTTCTCCATTATGATTAAGTGCTTTAACATAATCCATTGGTTCAAATTCTTCTCTAAGTCCTATAGTGAATTCATCTTGTTG
Organism: Romboutsia sp. Marseille-P6047; assembly: GCF_900604535.1. Lineage (NCBI taxonomy): Bacteria > Bacillati > Bacillota > Clostridia > Peptostreptococcales > Peptostreptococcaceae > Romboutsia > Romboutsia sp. Marseille-P6047. The sequence continues at coordinate 273,696 of NZ_UWOT01000003.1, read as the reverse complement.
TATGCTTATGCTTGGTGTAAATGAGTTTACTTCAACCTTATCTCCAGTTGTTAAATTAAGTGCATAAGGAATTATTTCATACTTAATATTCTCTTCATGAGTTGCATTAGTATCTATGTAACTATTACTTGAGGTAAACCCTATTACTTCTCCATTTCTTAGGATTTCATAACCAAGTAAATCGTCTTTCATGTTTTCATTTATATTCATACTTAGTTTTATACCAGAATCTAATTTAGATAATGAAACTTCTAAATCAGTGTCACTAATTACAAATCCATTACCTGTATATTTCATTGCATTAGTGTTTAGATACCATATTTTCTCATTTGATTTAGGGAATCTTTTTAAATTATTTTTACATTCTTCTGATAAAGTAAATCCATACTTTTCAAAGTAGTGTGTTAAATTCATACCTATAACCTCTGATGAATAAGTTGCAAGTATATCTTTCTTTTCTTGATAATCCTTTGGATTAGGTCTTCTTTCTCTATACATAGCTTCTAATTCTTGCCAATAAGTATCTTTCTTTATTTGTAACTGCCAAAACATTCCTAGTTTTTGATCAAGATTAAAGTCTTCAAATCCTTTTGTAGATTCTTTCGGTGCTAGCATACTATATATATTGTTATAAGGAACTCTATCTCCCTTACCATTATTTATTGATGCATAGTTTGCCCACATATTATTAGTTACTTCTCCCCAAGTTCTAGGCTTTATATCCATTTGATGGCCAAACTCATGAATAGTTCCCCATATAATACTATTCATACTACTTTTATCTGGCCTTAGTATTATTTCTTGTATATGTCTTTGAATACCTACATGATCCCCTGCTGCATAAGCTGCTCCATAAGGTTGCATTAATCTTATTGTTCCTCTAATATTAGTAGAATCATTTGTAAGGTCACTTTCGTCATCTTTTAATCCTGCAAATGCAATGGCTTCTTCTAATTGACTATCCCAAGTAGCAATACTTTCTTCAATATCAATTCCTTCATTTACATATACTTGGTACGCTGCTTTTGCAGTTCCTGTAAGCATCAATCTTTTTGTATTAAACTCAAATATATCTACAGTTGTATCTGGATTTTCATCTAATTTTTTCTTATATTCTTTTAACTCTTTTAAAAATTCTTCTTGGTTATCACCAGTATTAAATAGTGGGAATTTTTCTCCTCCATCTATACGAACTACTGGTGCCTTTCCTTGTTGTTCTTCTGTATATTTATTTACTAAGTATACAGCTCCACCTTTAGCACTTTTTTGAGACCAACTATCACTATAAATTTCTGGTACTACTATTGTGTTCATACCTTTCTTTAATTGATAGTTTCTTCTCCAATTGCCATAGTGACCTTCCTGTTGTGAAAATACTATTGATGGTAGTGGTTTGCCATCTTCTGCTTCAACAAATATATTAAATACTTCTCCTGGTTTTGCTACTATCCCAGTTGATTGAAAGTCATTTCCAAAACTTGACATAAGTAAGTTATTTGTAGCTTTTAAGTGTGTATCACCATTTTGCATTACTGTAAAAGTACTATCTGAATAATCTTTATCACCTTGTAGAATTTCCTTAGCTAAGTCTATAGCATATATTAGTTGATCTTTTAAAGGATGATTATTAACTTCTTTTTCTAAATCATTTATTACATCTATATTGTTATATTCATCTTTTAACTTAACCATTGTACCATCTGTAAATATATTATTTATAATACTTGGTAATGAGTCTTCTTTATATAACCAAAATACAGAGCAGGCTGCTTGATTTAAATTTCCTTTTTTAAATACAAACTTTATTCTTTTAAATTCAGTTGGTTCAAAAGTTATTTCTTTTATATCATGGCTTGCTGCTTGCTCTCCTGTAGCTACTAATTTAAAGGTATCACCTTTAGTAGTGTTTGATGCATATATCTCAAATTCTTCTGCATAACCTTTTTGCCACGATGGAGTTCCACCATATATTAACCTATCTAAAACTGTAGCTTCTTTTAACTGTACTACTATTTCATTTTTAAAATCATCACTATTATTTTTTCTAGATGCCCAGTATGTTTTAGTATCATTATCAAAAGCTTTCATTAAAGCTTCACTGCTAGACCCATCATTACTGCTTATTTTTTCTATTTCTGAATTATCTACTTTAAATGCTTTGTTATAGATTTCCTCATATTTTCCATTAACTTTTTCAAATTTTTGAATTTGAGCATTTTGACTTTCTATATTATTTTCTTCTTTAAGTAATATCTTTGCATTTTCTATATCTTCTTTAAATTCATTATAAAGAACATGATTTTTTATTTCATTTTCTAAAGCTTCTATTTTTTCAATAGTATTAAACTCATCACTTACAACACTCATAGTGCTATCTGCAAATAATCTATTTATCTTATCAGCTAACTCATCTTCTTTATATAGCATAAATTCTGAAGCTGATGCCCAATTTTGATTAGCTTTTTTAAACTTAAACTTTATTCTTTTAAACTCTGCTTTATCAAACTTTATTTCAACTATATCTGAAGTAGATCCTGAATACTTTCCATGACTTACTACAGTAAAATCATCACCATCATCTGTAAGTGAAGAATATATTTCAAATTCTTGAGCAAATCCTTTTCCCTTAGCTGAATCTTGTCTTGCTCCATATACTATTCTGTTTAAACTTGTAATTTCATCTAGTGTAATTATTACCTCATTTTCAAAACTTGAACTATTAACCTTATTAGTCTCCCAGTGGGTACTGAAGTCTTCATCTATAGCTTTAGTTATTACTGATGATGGGTAATTTCCTCCGTTATTAGTTATTGAAATTATTTTTGAGTTATCTAATTTAAAAGATTTATTATATTCTTCTAAATAACTGCTATTAAGTAAATTAAATTTACTTACTTTAGCTTGATTTGATTGTATATCTTGATTATTTTTATCTGATATATTTGGGACTACGTTATTGTCCCTCAATTCATGTGCTAAAACACCTATAGTGCTTGCTGAAAAGTTTGTAATGATTGCTGCCATAGTTAACGCTGCTATTTTTCTTTTGTGCATATTTATCCTCCTGAATAATTCTCCCTCAGAAGTACATTATTTAGGCATAAAAAAAGTTACTCATAAAGAGTAACTTGAAATAGACCTAATAATTTCATACTAAGCTTAAAACAAAAAGTATAATGTACTCTTTGGCAACTGGCTGACATAGTTAAAAAACCTTAGTCCCTATAGCTTTGTGTCACTAAGTTTCCTTAGGTTTACCTATTAAATTTATTCAGTATTTTACCATTATTTTTTATATTATGTCAATTACTGTTATATTATTTACACTAAAATTATAAATAATTCAATTCATTTTATAACAACTATCTTTCCCTAGTATCAAGAACAAATGTAATCTGTGTTATATAATTATCGACTTTATCTTCGTATGTCATATAAACAGTATGTATCCCCGAATAAAAATCTGTTGTGTCAAATGATATTTTTCCATTTTCATCTACGCATTCTTCTACGTTTAAAGTTGTTAAGTCCCATGTTCTATTATCTTTTATGATTATAGACGTTAGAGTTAATTTTTCACCATTTCTGTTTAAAACGTCGTAGTCTACAGTGACTTTTTTATCTTTTGCCAAAACCCAATCCTCTGTTATTATTTGAGGGTGTGCCTTTAGGTTTGTCAAATTTTTAAGGTCTTTTAATGGTGATAAATCTTTTATTTTGTTATTTTCTATGTTTAGTGATTCTAGATTCACAGCGTATTGTAAACCTTCTAAACTTTGAACATTTTTAACTGTTAGTGAAACAAGCTCCCTCATATCACCTAATCTTACTTCACCTTGTAGACCAAGTTCTTGTTGTATACTTAATTTAAGATTTTTATCTTTTATTTGTATTATTTGACTTAAGTCTATTTCTACCGCAGAATTGATTGCTTTTCTTATCTCCTCTACTGCTGTATCTATTTTAGTTTGATTGTTAGAACTTAAAGTTTTTTCACCATTTTCTATAGCATTTTTTATATTTTTTGCAGATTCTTCAGTGTAATTCCCTAAATCCAAGGCCCTAGCTTCTTCTAAAACTTCTTCTAATTTGCTTAAATCAAATTCAGAAAAATTTCTAAATTTAGCATCTGCCCAGTCGGCATGATCCCAAGTGTCTCCGCTATCAGCTACATCTACTACTAGTTTGATTTCGCTAGAATTTCTAACATCAACAATTAAGTGCTGTTTTGGTGTATTTGATTTCATAATAGGTGTTTCTGCCTTTAAAACCCCATCTACGTACACCTTAAATATAACACTTGATGCTTGTTGACCTGCTACAAATTGATCAAGTCCAACCCAAGCATCGAATATATCGTAACCTGTTGAATCGTAAACTATTTCTGAGTAAGCGTGAGTTCCTATACCCTTTTTAAAAACTTCAACGTATCCATCTTCATTTAAAAGTTTTATAGGTTCTTGTCTTACTGATTTATCTTTTCCTATGTAACCTGAACCTATTGTTGCAGATTTCCAATTTAAATCAGATAAATAAGTTTCTTTATCTGTAACTACTACTGTTCTTGTAAATTGGGCTTTGTTTCCATCACTATCTTTTACAGAACAAGTTACGTTAAATATACCTGTATTTCCTTTAATATAATCTGATTCTACTTCTATTTTAGAAGTTAAATCACCATCTTCACCATCTGTAACACTTATTCCTTTAATTAAATCAATTTCTTCATTTATATTAAATGCTACACTCTCGTCACCTTTGAATTTTGGCTTACCATTGCTTGTTGTTAGTTTAGGATTAACTATTATACAGTGATCACTCGTATTTCCATTACCACCATCATGTACTTCTATTACTAATTCCTTCACTCCAGAAACTGGAATATTTATATAAGCTAAGTTATCATAGTAACTCATAATATTTGTTGTTGCTACAGTTTTTCCATCTGCTACAACTTTAAAAGTTACACTTGAATTATTATTTTCTCCTATAGCTGTGTCTACACCAATTAATGCTTCAAAGTTGTCATATTCCTTATCAGATAAATCATAAGTTATCTTTCCATTTGCATGTATTCCGATACCATTTTTAAATGTTGTTACCTCACCATGTACCATTCCTTGTATGTTACTGTTTCTTCTTGGAGTTCCCCACTCAGTATTTACAGATGTCCACTTAAAATCTGATAAGTAATCATAGTCACTTACTACTTCTACTTTTAAACTTTTCTCCACAGTTACTTCTTCATTGGTTAATGTGTATTTAACTTGATAAGCTCCGTTTTTATCAGTATTTACATTGCTTTCAACTTTTAATTTTGATGTTATGTCCTCACCTAAATAGGTAAAACCTTTAACATAATCTTTTGGGTTAAATTTCTCTCCTCTTTTTAAAGTTACTTTCTCTTGTTGAATACTTATGCTTGGCTTTAATGAATTTATTTGAACTTTGTTTCCTATTGTTAAATCTTTTGCATAAGGAACTACTTCATATTCGCTATTGTCATCTGTTGAATCTTTATCTATGTAAGTACTTCTTGTAGTAAATGCGATTACCTTTCCATTTCTTAGTATTTCATAACCAAGTAAATCATCTTTCGTATTTTCATTTATACTCATGCTTAGTTTTGTTCCAGAAGTTAATTTTAATAATGATACATCTAAACCTGTATCAATACCATCAAATCCACTTCCTTCATAATCCATAACAGTACTATTTAAGTACCATATTTTATCCTTTGACTCTGGTAGTTGTTTTAAACTTTCCTTACACTTATCAGATAACGTAAATCCATATTTTTCAAAGTAGTAAGTTAGGTTAATACCTAGAACTTCTGAAGAATAAGTTGCAAGTATGTCCTTCTTTTCTTGTTCATTTCTTGGTCTAGGTTTTCTTTCTCTATATAAAGTTTCTAACTCTGCCCAATAAGTATCTTTCTTTAATTGTAATTGCCAAAACATACCTAATTTTTGGAAATAGTCAAAATCATCAAATCCTTTTAATGAGTCTTCTGGGGCTAGGTATTTATATAAATCACTGTAAGAAACCCTATCTCCCATTCCATTTTTTATATGAGCACTATTTGCCCACATGTTATTTGTAACCTCAGGCCATTCCCTAGCACTAATATCCATTTGGTGACCAGCTTCATGTACTGTAGCCCATAAAACAGAATTTAAACTGTCTCTATCAGTTCTTAACATCGATTGTTCATAACCTCTCTGTATACCAATATGGTCAACATAAGCATATGCTAAACCATAAGGTTGCATCAATCTTATGGTTGTTCTAACATTTGTAGAGTCGTTAGTTGGATCTGTTTCATCATCTTTTAACCCAGAAAATTCAAATGCATCTTGAATTTGACTATTTAGATTATCCACACTTTCACCAATATCTACACCTTCTTCTACATATACCTTATATGCAGCTGATGCAGTTCCTGTGTATAGCAATCTGGTACTGTTAAATTCAAATACATCTACTGTATTTTCAGGATCTTTTTCTAATTTTTCATTATATTCTTTTAATTCTTTTATGAATGCTTCTTTGTCATCTCCTAAGTTATATAATGGGAAAGTTTCGCCACCTTCAATACGAACCACTGGAGCTTTTGCTTGTTGTTCTTTTGTGTACTTATTCACTAAGTATACTGCTCCACCTTTTACAGTTTTATTACTCCATGAATCACTATAAATTTCTGGTACTGTTATAACATTTTTACCTTGCTTTAATTGATACTGTCTTATCCAGTTTGAGTAGAAACCTTCATGTTGAGTAAATGCAATTGATGGTAATGGTGATCCTTCTTCTGATTCAACATATATTGTAAACTCTTCTCCTGGTTTTGCTATTATACCAGTTGATTGTAAGTCTGTACCGAAAGTAGACATTTGTAAATTATTTTTTGCTTTTGCATGTGTATTACCATATTGTGTAAGTGTAAAAATTCTATCTGAATAGTCTTTATCACCTTGTAAAACTTCTTTTGCTAAATCTATATCATGTATTAATTCATCTTTTAGAGGATGATTATTAACCTCTTTTTCTAAATTATTTATTACATCTATATTGTTATATTCATCTTTTAATTCAGACATTGTACCATCTGTAAACATGTTACTTATAACATCTGATAATGAGTCTTCTCTATAAAACATAAATTCCGAAGCAGATGCCCAGTCTTGGTTAGCTTTTTTGAATTTAAATTTTATTCTTTTAAATTTCTCCTCATTAAATTTTATTTCAACTATATCTGAAGTAGATCCTGAATACTTTCCATGACTTACTAAAGTGAAATCATCACCATCATCTGTAAGTGAAGAATATATTTCAAACTCTTGAGCAAAACCTTTCCCCTTAGCTGAATCCTGTCTTGCTCCATATACTATTCTATTTAAACTTGTAACTTCATCTAGTGTAAGTATTACCTCATTTTCAAAACTTGAACTATTAAAATTACCGGTCTCCCAGTGGGTACTAAAATCTCCATCTATAGCTTTAGATATTACTGATGATTCATAGTTTCCACCATTATTAGTTATTGAATTTATCTTAGAGTTGTCTAATTTAAAAAATTTATTATATTCTTCTAAATAACTACTATTAAGTAAGTTAAACTTACTTACTTTAGCTTGATTTGATTGTATATCTTGATTATTTTGATCTGATATATTTGGGACTAACTTATTATCCCCCAATTCATGTGCTAAAACACCTACAGTTCTTACTGAAAAGTTTGAAATGATTGCTGCCATAGTTAATGCTGCTATTTTTCTTTTGTGCATATTTCTCCTCCTGAATAATTTTCCCTCAGAAGTACATTACGTTAGAATAAAAAAGTTACTCAGAAAGAGTAACTTAAAATAGACCTAATAATTTCATACTAAGCTTAAAACAAAAAGTATAATGTACTCTTTGGCAACTGGCTGACATAGTTAAGAAAACCTTAGTCCCTATAGCTTTGTGTCCCTAAGTTTCCTTAGGTTTACCTATTAAATTCATTCAGTATTTTACCATTATTTTCTATACAATGTCAATTACTGTCGTATTATTTATGCTAAGATTATAAATGTATATATCCTAATTATTTTATCGTAAGCAATTTATTGAATTTTTGACATAAGACAGTTATACACTAGATTTTTTTAACTTAGTATTCTTTAATATTTTATACCTTTAATTTTTTTAATTTACAGTAGTGAGCTTGATGTACTTAACTACTAAATATCTTGATTTCACTAGCTTCTACAATAGAACACTTACTAAGTTTAAACTGTCCTTTTTAATTTTAAGGTCTTAATGTTCATAAAGTTTCTAACTCTATCCAATTTATAGAACACTAAAACATAAAATAGTACATTAAAAATTAATAGGTACCTTATACGGTGGTGTTACATATCCTCTTTTAGTTCCCCTTTTTGTATATTTTGCACCTTTACTTAACAAACAAGTTTTTATTCCTTTTGTAGAATTTACATTTAATATACTTGCTATTTCCATACTAGGTTTAAACTTCCAATGAGATTTATCAATCTCCCAATTAAATTCCCTATCTATAGAAATTTCAACCGAGTTATATATTTTAAATTCTTCGTTACTATTGTTGAGTAACTCTAGTTCCTCTGATTCTAAATAATGTTTAACTTTATTTTCTTCCTTAACATGCATTACCTCTCCCCATAGACTTTCTATATCTAAATTATCAATTATGTTAAAATCTATTTCTTTAACAGGAATTATCAAGTACCTTCTATTTCCTGTTTCATCCTTTAGAAAATCATCATTATTAACAGTTGCATAAAAAGAAGTTTTCCTTGGATAGATTACAGTTTTAATAGCATAAGGTCTTCTAAATTCATCATTTTGCTCTGTAGTAAATGCTTTAAGTTTTGATAAATCGCGTTTCAATGTTGCATCTAGCTCACCTAATTCAGATACCCAATATTTGATACATTGATAAACCTTATCTTTATCACTATGGTATAATTCCAGACCTGTTTTTGCATATATTGGTATAAGCTTTTTTATTAATCTGGTTTTCCAAGGCCTTGTCTGCCTTGCAGTATAAGTATTCCTTATATATTTAAATTTCCTTCATTAAAAGGTATCATAGCTGTATTTAACAACCATTTGGTGATAAGTATTTTCTTTAACTTAGGATTAAAATCTTCTGGTGTTATAATAGGATCACATAATTTTTGTATATATTTATAATTACCATCAAACTCCATATAACACTCTCTTAGATAATCTATTACAGGATTTTTAGGACTTGCTTCTCCTATACGATTTACAAATTTATCAATAGTAGCAAATGGTAGCTTAAATCCATATTTAATACATATCGAATGGATATCTACTAGTTGATTATCTAAATTAGTTAGTCTAGTCCTTCTATTTCTACATCTTTTGTAATGTCATTATAGGATGCTGTTATATTATTTGCTTTTAAAATTTCATTCACATTTTCCCTTATTTTTAGTGGTACGTTTTTTTCATCTATATATGGGTAGTTGATAAAGTAACTTTTATTTTCTTCTTCATCACTTTTACAAGTTAGTTCAAAATCTTTCTCTATGTCACATTCTTTTATGGCTTTGCTTGATTATTATAAAACTGAACTGCATTATTTTTATTTACTTTATGATTAGATTTTTTATTTAGATTTGGTAAATTTATTGGTATTCCTAATATTTCATATGCTTTTTTTAGAACTTGTCTAAATGGAATGCTTTCTACTTTTTGTATAAAGTTTATTATTGTTTCTAAGTTTTTTAGGTTGTTTATACTTTCAATATATTCGTTATACATGTTTCCCCCTGTGGTTATTTTTATAGTATAATTTCTGATATTTCTAGTTCTAATGCCTTAGCTATTTTATAGATAGTTTCTTGTCTTGGTGTTCCTTGGCTATTTATTATTCTTGATAATGTCGATGTTGAGATTTTTGATATTGATGCTAGTTTTGTTAATGAATATCCTTTTTGTAGCATTTTTGTTTGTATTAGTTTGGTGTTGATTTTATAATTCATTTTATTTCCTCCTGTTTTGTTTGATTTTGTTTTATGAGTATATAGTATCAAAGATTTTTTGCATATACTTATAATCTATGTTAGGAATTTATGTAATAAAAAATGCCTATCATGCTGAAGTAGCATTATAGGCATCTTAATAAGTTAATCTAATATTTTTCTATATTTATCTTGAATAAAAATACTGGGATTTAAGGTAAATCTGTTGACTCTTTCCAACTTATGCTACAGTCAAATATTACAGAATCTAAAACACTTTCTCTATTTTCTATCATATCTATAAGTAATTTTGTAGCATGTTTCCCTTCTTGATAAGTTGGCTGATCAATGGTTGTTACTGAAGGTGATGCATAAATTGTCCAATTCCAGTTATCAAATCCAATTATACCAACTTGATTTGGTACATCCCATCCTATATGTTTTGCAGCTCTAAATACTTTTTGTAGTACTTTACCATGTGCAGCAAATATTGCTACTTTTTTACTTATATTTATATACTTCATTAACTCTTTACTTAAATCTGTATAAGATAATTGACTTTCCACCTTAACTATATGGCTATTAACACCTATTGACTCTATAGCATCCACAAACCCGTTTTTTCTCTCTATTCTAGTAATAGCTGTATCTAAATCTTCAGATATAAATATAAACTCTTCATATCCTTTATTGTAAAGTTGATTTATAGCTTTAAAAGTAATATCATAATTATTAGTTTTTACGCACTTACCTTTAAAATTAGGACTGACACGATCTACACAAACTATTTTTTTCCCCATTCTCTCAATATATGTAACAAGTTTATCAAATTCAGCTGTAGGCTGTACTATAAATCCATCAACCCCCATATCTAGCATTCTTGCAACATATTTTTTTTCATTTATATATTCAAAATTACTATTTCCAACTATAATTTGATAACCTTCTTTTCGTGCTATATCATCTATTCCTTTTACTATATTATTACTAAATGGATTTGTTATATCTGCAATAATAACCCCTATTAAACGTGACTTTTTTGATTTTAGGCTCTGTGCCATTATGTTAGGACTATAATTGGTTTCTTCAATTACTTGCTCAATCCTTTTTCTGGTATCATCAGACATTTTCTCAAATCGCCCATTTAAATAGAAGGATACAGTTGTTTTTGATGTATTAGCTTTTAATGCTATATCTTTTATTGTTAATTTTTTCCGTTCACTCATCTATGTCTCCTCCTTTTAATTAGCTTCTTCTTACTATTATATCATATTTTATATATTGAGTAGAATAAAGGATAGGTATATAGTTTAATCAGTATTTTATTATTTCTTTTTTTATACCTTCATTATTCTTAGTTATAAGGACTACCTTACCATAAATATGGTATCCATCTACAATCAATAATTTCTTACCTTTAAATATTTCATTATGGCATATTGCAATTATATAAGTATTTTCTTTATTTATTATTTTTATAGCTTCAGCTTCATTATCCTCCAATATTCTACCGTTACAATTTTTAATAGGTATTTTTTCAATACTTATATTACTTTCTTTCTTTGAACTATTAATAACCGTAAGAATTGATGTGAATCCATCTCCTTTTAATGTAGTAATCAATTTATCCTGTAGCTCCATTTGATTATAGTGATATGATACTATTTTTTTCTCAATATATTTATCCAGTTTATTTATATGATGTAATGTTAATGCTCCATTATTTCCTTTACATATAGTTTTTTCATTTTTTAACTCTACATTTTTAGCAAACTGGAAAATTTGATTATATTTATGAGTACCTTCTCCATAAAATCTATCTACTAAAACCCATATGTCAGGTTTTATATATATTACTGATCTATTAGTAAAAATACCTTTACTTATATATCCTAAATGAGATCCTTCTAGGTAATCATATGAATCTTTACTTATAAATGGGTGCTTTATAGGTGTCGCTACTGAACTATATCCCCAAGATCCATTTATTTTTGTAAACTCATCATCATCAACAATAGTAGTGTTATGAGCTTTACAACTTTTTAAATATTCTCTTTCTTCATTTCCTTCTATGTAAGTATATCTACCTGGATCTATTAAGTAATCTTCTCCATTAGCAAATAAACTTATATGAAGTAAGTCTGCATGACCATGCCCACTACCTAAAGTTCCACAGTGAAAGTACATATAGTTATCATTTTCTGACCAACCAGATCTCATATAATAATTCCCACTATCTTCAAATCCATAAGATACATGTTCTGGACATTTAACATTTATATCTTTATATTTTTTTATAGAATCATATCCCAAACTCCAAATACTTTCAAAATCTATTTCTTCATATGCCCCAAATTTTAATATCCCATCTTCAAATAAATAAGCAGCTTTGCTTAACATATCTCTTAAGTCTGTATCATCACTATCACTTTGACATATTTGCCTGTGATTAGGCTTTTTCATATATAAATTTGCATATGCTAGCTTTTTAGTTTTTTCTAAAATAATATTTGGTATTTCTATATTGTTTCTTTTACATAGATTTATCGTATCTAAATAACAGTGAAGAACTTCATTTAAATACATAGGAGATTGTTCCCAATGCATTCCATCTTCCATAACTTGTAAATCTATTTGTTCTTCTAATCTTCTTAATGATTCCTGTACATATTTTTCACTAAGTTCTTTATCATTTAAAAATAATCCTATGACTAATAATCCATGACTTTCTAGAACTCCCCAGTTACTTAATTTCCTAGCATCACAATAATTATTATATAAATATTCTCCATGTTCCTTTAAAGATTCTACAAAAATTCTTGTTGTTTCTTCATTTATATACTCACTATTGGAAAAATATGAATATGCTTTAACCCAGTTTTCACCTCTTATGCCAGCTTCTATAGTTCTCCATGTGGTTTTTTCTGCTTCTCCTACTTGCCTAACATTTTTTATCCAATGTGTAAGCTGCCTTATAAAGGTTTTAGTGTATTTTTCATCTTTAGTTAATACATAAGCTTGGCCTAGTGTTATCCAATATCTATGTCTATTTAGCATGAATACCCATTCTTCATCATTATTTGGTGTTTTATCCCAAATAATATCTTTAGTGAAAGTGTATGGTACAAAGGTTCTTTCCATATCCCACTTCCATTCAAATTTAAATGTATTATTACTAACGTCATTAGCTATTCTTATGGTTTCTACAACTTCCTCTGAAAAGTTTTCTATACAATAATTACAAATATCTTCTACCTCTCTAGCATCTAAGTATAAGTTTATGTTCATATTGTCACTCCCATTAATTTTTTTACTTACATAAAAGAGTTGCTTACATGTTAAGCAACTCTTTTATCTATCGATTTACACTCCCTAGGTTTTTATTTTCTATTAAATCCAGTACATCTTTTTCAGTAGACATACTCACATCCCCAATTTGTGTTTGTTTTAGGACTGCTGTTGCAGTTGCAAATTCAATTATTTTTTCAGGAGTCTCATTTTTTATAAACCCTTTTATAACTCCTGCTGCAAAAGCATCTCCTCCACCAATTCTTGAGACCATACTAAATTCATAATTAGATGCCTTGTATATTTTCTTACCATCAAATAGTACTCCAGATAAAATATGATAATTATATGCGTTACCACTTCGTAAAGTAGTTACTACATTTTTAACATTTAATTCTTCAGTCATATATTTAAATTGTTCTATTAAACTATCATTATTTACTGTATCTGTTGCTGCATCAAATACCTTAAAATTACTAGTATCTTTATTTAACCATCCAAAGCATATATAACTATCTTTAACTATTGGTTTTATAGTTTTTACAAAATCTTCATAACTACGCCAAAGGCTACTTCTATAATTTAAATCTACGCTAATTTTTATATTTCTTTTTTTAGCTTCATCTATAATTTTAGTTAATGTATTATTCAGTTCTTTGCTAAGAGCAAGACTTATTCCTGATATATGAATAAGTTCCACTTCATCTAGTAATTCACCTATATTTATATCTTCATATCTTAATTCATTTATTGAAGAATGCTTTCTATCATATATAACTTTAGCTTTCCTTGCAGATATACCTTCTTCATAGTAATAAAGTCCTAGTCTATCACCTTTTGATATTATATATTTGCAATCAACATCATTACCTCTTAAAAACGTCTTCACTAATTTTCCTAAATCATTGTCTGGTAAACACGTCATCATAATTGTATCTAAACCTAGATTGCTAAGCCCAACTGCTACGTTTGCTTCTGCACCTCCAAAACAAAAATCAAAACTGCTTGCATTGCAAATTTTTAAATTTGATGTAGGTGTTAGCCTTAACAATATTTCCCCAATTGCCAAAACTTTTTTCATATATACCTCTTTTGTTCATTATTATCTACTTTTTATATCTTTTACTTTTTCTATATATTTTCTAGTTTCAACCTCTATAGCTTTAGAGTTTTCTAATTTCGTCAATGCACTTCCTATACTAACTACATTGCATCCATTTTCAAACCATTTGTCCATATTATCAAAACTTACCCCTCCAGATACCATTACTCTAATACCTCTTATAGGGGCTTTTATATCTTTGATTATTGAATACTTAAATGCTGAACCTGGAAATAGCTTTATCATATCAGCTCCATATTCTCTAGCTTCTACTATTTCTTTTATGGTAAAGCATCCTGGTATATAAGGAACTCCATATCTATTACAAAGTATTGCTGTTTCTCTATTAAAACTTGGACTTACAATAAACTTTGCTCCAGATAAAATTGCTATTCTTGCAGTTTGGGCATCAAGTACAGTCCCTGCACCTATAATTACATTATCCATTTTTTCTTTACTTAATATTGAAATAACATTATCTGCACCATCTATTGTAAATGTTACTTCTATTATATTGCATCCTCCATTTATAGCTGCTTTAGCAACTTCAATACCTTCTTCTTCTGTATCGCTTCTTAATACTAATACAAATGCTTCTTTTTCCATATTTAATAAAGTATTTATTTTATCCATTATCTTACTAACCATCCACCATCAACAGCTAATATATGTCCATTTATATAATCAGAT
The DNA here is from genome assembly GCF_900604535.1 of Romboutsia sp. Marseille-P6047. NCBI lineage: Bacteria > Bacillati > Bacillota > Clostridia > Peptostreptococcales > Peptostreptococcaceae > Romboutsia > Romboutsia sp. Marseille-P6047. The sequence continues at coordinate 258,603 of NZ_UWOT01000003.1, read as the reverse complement.
GCTTTACTTGCAAGGAATACAACTGTTCCCATTAAATCGTCTACTTTACCCCATCTTTCACATGGTATTCTTGAAACTATTTCTTTATTTCTATTTTCATCTGCTCTAATTGGTGCTGTGTTTGCAGTTTCTATGTATCCAGGAGCTATAGCATTTATTTGAACATTGTGTACTGCTAATTCATTTGCAAAAGCTTTAGTTAATCCTGCAACTCCATGTTTACTAGCAGTATATGGTGGTACAAACTTTCCACCTTGGAAAGATAGCATTGAAGCTATATTTATTATTTTACCGCTCTTTTGCTCAACCATTAATTTTGCTACTTTTTGTGATAAATGGTAAACTGCATTTAAGTTTATATCCATAACAGCTTGCCAATCTGATTCCTTATATTCTAATAAGGGAGCTCTTCTTATTGTCCCGGCATTATTAACTAATATATCTATTTTCGAATATTCCTTTAAACATGTTGATATTACTTCTTCTCTACATTCTGACTTAGTTAAATCACCTTTTACAAAAACTATTTTTCTTCCTATTCCTTCAACTATTTCCTTCACTTCTTTTATATTATCATCAAATGTTGTTACTAATAAATCTGCACCTGCTTTTGCTAGAGCTTCTGCATAAGCCATTCCTAAACCAGTGTTTCCTCCAGTAACTATTGCCACTTTACCATCTAAATTAAAAAAATCTAAAGAAAATTTATTTTCCATTTTCTATCCCCTCCTCTTATTTTTATATCTCTTGTGTTACTAAATCTTTTCTAGATATTATTGAAGTCATCTCTTGAATATTGTTTACAGCTGTATTTATTATATTTTCAAGTTTATCTTCTGAATTTAATACTAACGTATTCATAACTACTTCAAGAATACATCCTACTGAAACTCCACCTATTACAAATTGGTTTTCTGACTCTTCATTTAACAATATTTCTCTTGATGCAATTTGAAATGGTGCTCCACCAGTCATATCTGCAAAAATAATTAAATCTTTATTGTTTGCTACATACTCTTGAACCATCATTGTGTACTCATTATGTGTTAATTCTTCATTTAAATTTATTGCCTCTATATTATTGCTTACACCAGTTAATAACTTTATTGATGATTTCATCCCTGTTGCGTATTCCCCATGTCCAACTATTAATATTTTCATATTCTCCACCTCATACTGTACTAAGTATAAAGACAATGATTTAAAAGTACTTAAATCATTGTCTTTATCTATTTATCTTTTAATTTATTAAACTATACAAGTATTCCTAATACTGACCCTAGTATACCTAATACTAATGTTAATCCTATTAACTTATATGTAGTCCATTTTTTCTTTTTTATTAAATAGAAAACAAAGATTGTAAAAAGACCTGGTAATAATGCTGGTGCTATCTTATCAAGCATTTCTTGTACAGATACTATCTTTTCTCCACCATCAGGCATAGATGCTACATATTGAATTCCTACATTTAACTTAACAAATGATACTGCTAATCCTGATATAACTGTAACACCTATCATACTAGCTATAGATGATATCTGAGCCATTTTTTCACTTAATGTATCTATTATGCTTGTTCCTAATTTATATCCATATAAACCTGTAGCTAATTTTATAGCTAATAATATTATGTTCATCCCTAAGAAGAATAATAGTGGTCCAGCTACTAGCCCATCTTGTGCTAAACTTGCTCCTATTGTTGCTAAAAGCGGTGCTAAACAAAATTGTGCTAATGAATCTCCAATCCCTGCTAATGGTCCCATCAATGCTAATTTAATAGATCTAGCATCTTCTGGCTTATTACCATTATCCAGCATTACTAAATGCATACTTGTTATAAATGGTAAGAAATGCATATTTGAATTAAAAAACTCAACATTTGAACTTAAAGCTTCTTGGAATCCTTCTTCATCATCTTTATATATCTTTTTTAATGCAGGGTATAATATATTTGCATATCCTAATCCTTGATAATTTCCATAGTTAAATCCATTTTGAAGGAAATATGCTCTTAATGAAGTTTTTATATAATCCTTCTTAGTTAAAGCTGTTTTAGAATCTGTTCTAGACATTGTATTAGATACCATCTTCAAACACTACCTCCCCATCATTATCGTTTGAATCATTATTGTTACCTTTTATGAAATATACCAATAAAGCTAATGCTGTTCCTACAAATGCAACCCCCATTACTGGTAATTGTAAATATCCTATACATATATATCCGATTAAAACAAATGGTAATAATTCTATCTTTGCCATAACAGATAGTATCATTGCAAATCCTATTGCTGGTAACATTACACCTGCAACACTAAATCCATTTATAAGCCATTGTGGTATATATGATATAGCAGTTTCTAATCCACTAGTACTCATAGCACCAACAAATCCTATAATAAATCCAACTAATACAAATACCCAAAATGTAGCATTAGCACCTATTTTAAATTTAGTGTAATTTCTTTCTTTTATACCATTAATTGCATATTGGCTAAGGCCTGCTGTGGCTGTATATGTAGCTGTAATCAAAAATTGAAATGCAACTGCAAATGGGAATGATAATGCTAATGCTGAGGCAGGATCTACTCCTTGACCTTTCATTGTAATTGCCATTAATGTCCCTATGATACCAGGGCCCATTGGATTAGGAGGAACAGTTCCTCCTGCACCAACACCGAATCCCATAAATGCTAATTCACCTATAGCTCCCATAGTTAAAGCAGTTGGTATATCACCAAGTATAATACCTACTCCTAGAGATAGAACTAAACAGCGTGCTGAATATATTCCTAATAACATCCCTGCTAAGCAGAATCCCGTCCATAGTCCGATAAGAATACCTTGAGTTAAAGTAATTTCCATTTATTTCACCCCTATTTAATTTTAAATTATAGATATTTAGTTATATCAACTTCAAGTGCGCCATGATTTCCTGAAGGAGTAGCTTTAGTATTAAATTTCATATTATGTTTTTTATATAATTCTCTTAAAGCAGCTTTATCATCTTCACCTAAGAATATAGAGCGTGTAACTGGTTCTTTACCTGGTGCATTATGTATATTTCCTATATTTATTTCATTTACTGGAACTCCACCATCTATAAGTTTTAATGCATCTTCTGGTGTCTTTACTACTAAGAATATTTTTTGTTTAGGTGATGCTTTATGTATTAATTCACAAGTTTTTTCTATTGAGAAAAATCTCATAGCTATTGATTTTGGCACAACTGTCTTCATTAATGTTTGTTGTATTGGATCATTACTTGCTTCATCATTAGCTACTATTACAGTATTAACTCCTAAAGCATTTAACCACATTTGCCCTTGACCATGTATTAATCTCTCATCAATTCTCATCATTTCAATATTTACATTACTCATTTTTACACTCCCCTTAATCTAATTTACCAATATAGTTCCCAATCTTTATAAAATCTTATTAACGCTTCTAGGTAGAAATAATCTCCCCATATATTTCCTTCATCTACACCTTTTCCTGAATGCCAAGAGTAAACACCGTGATATAAAATCGGTTTACCTCGTGCAACTTCTTCACTTGTATAATTTTTAATTAAAGATCTAAGTATATTATGCATTGCGTACTTGTATACCTCTTTATCTTCATCTACCTCTGGTAAATACTTATTCATCTCATGCATTCCGCAAACTGCTATAGCTGCTGCAGATGAGTCTTTTGAATGACCATCTCCATCCTTAAATATTAAATCCCAATAACATACATTATCTTCAGGCAATCTATTTAAGAAGTAATTAGTCATTCCCTTATAAAGATTAAAACAACTTTCATTCTTAGTATACTTATAATTTAAAGGTATTCCATATACTCCCCATGCTTGACCTCTAGCCCATGATGAATCATCATTATACCCTTGTCTAGTCACACCTTTTAGTGGCATTCCATTTTCATTATTCATATAGAAAGTGTGATATGCTGATGCATCGTCTCTTATTACATTGTTACAAGATGTTACAAAGTGAGTGTTAGCGATTTTCCTATATTTATTATCTCCTGTAGTTTCACTAGCCCAATATAAAAGTGGTATATTAAGCAAACAGTCAATTATAAATCTATAGTTGTCTTTATGACCTAATTCTCCCCAAGCTTGAATAAATCCACCAACCTCTTGATATCTAGATATCAATTTATCGGCTGCTTTTATTGCTGCTACTTTCGCATCCAATGAACCTGTTACCTTATATCCACTTATACAAGATAATGAATAAAGAAATCCTAAATCATGATGATCTATTTCAATGTTTTTTTCTACTCTGTTCTTAAATGATGCTACATTTTTCTCAGCTAATTCTTTATATTTATTATCATTTGTATATTCATAAGCTAGCCATAAAAGCCCTGTCCAGAAACCATCTGTCCACTCTATATTTTCTATTATCTCATATTTATTTTCTTTAGTAGCTGATGATGGAAATTTTTCTTTAAAATATTCCATATTAGCATCTATTTGACTTATTGCAGCTTCTATTGCCTTTTTAACTTCAGATTTAGTCAGAAGTTTACTCTCTAAAAATTCTAAAGACTTATTGATGTTCTCAACTTCAATTTTCTTTATTTCTTTTGATTTACATAAACTTGCCTCAACTATCATATTTTCCCCCTATTTTATTTATCTTAATGTATCCATAGATATATGGTCCATATCATCAAAAGTTTGATTTTCCCCACACATTCCCCATATAAATGTATAGTTGCTTGTTCCTACTCCTGAATGTATTGACCAGCTTGGAGAAATTATAGCTTGTTCATTTTTAACTATTAAGTGTCTTGTCTCTGTAGGTTCTCCCATTAAGTGGATTACTCTTGTATCCTCTTCCATATCGAAGTAAAAATAAACTTCCATTCTTCTTTCATGAGTATGACATGGCATCGTATTCCATGCACTTCCTGGTTCTAATATAGTAAGTCCCATTAATAATTGACAACTTTCGCAAACATTTGGATGTACATATTGATATATTGTTCTTTTATTTAATGTTGAATTATCCCCTAGTTTAACTGGATTTGCTTTTTCTATTTCTATTTTAACTGTTTTATATTCTTTATGTGCAGGTACTGAATTTATATAAAACTTCGCTGGATTTTCTTTATTTGATGATTTAAATATAATATCCTTGTTTCCTTTTCCTATATATAAACCATCTTTATTATTTAGTTTAAATTCTTCCCCATCTATTAAAACTATACCTTCTCCTCCAACATTTATAACGCCCATTTCTCTTCTTTCTAAGAAGTAGTCAACACCCATAGACTTGCCTGCTTCTAATTTTAAACTTTCACTAACTGGTTTTATTCCTCCAAATATTATTCTATCTACATGGCTATAAGTAAGCTCCATTTTATCATCAATAAAAATTTCTTCTACCATGTAATGTTCTCTTAATTGGTTTGTATCATATTTTTTTGAATCATTTGGATGATTTGCATATCGATTATTCATAATTTCCCCCTTATTATACATTTCTAATTTATAAAACCGTTTTACTAAACCGTTTTACCTATTTGTTTAATTTAATTGTAAAACGTTATCCTAATATTGTCAATAATTTTTTAACAATTTTTATAATATATTTTAATATCAATTAAAATCTAGAGTAACTTCAATGTTCTACCTGTTATTATTTAAGTAAAAAAATACCCTATAGTCCAAATATTTTAACAAAAATCTACTCTATAAGATATTTTTTAGTATTAATATGACTTTAATATTTATTATAATTCTACATCTTCGCTTATATCAGATTTATTCCCATACTTATCTACAGCTCGTACATTAAATATATGCTTTTGATTTGATATTTTTAACTTTATTTTTTCATTCTTTACTTTGTCAACTAATTCCCCATCTAAGTAAACTTCATAATATTTTGCATCTTTTTTATCATTAGGATTATCCCAAGCTAAACTCACACTTTTTGAAGATTTCTTTGTAATACGTACATTTTCAGGCGCATTTAATGAATTAGTTTCTTTTATGCTAAATTCTGCATTTATTGTAGATCCATTTGCACCATTAACATTAACTTCTAATATAAGCTTATCTGATAAATCTATTACTTCTATCCTATCATCTTTGCTTATTAAATCTCCTACTTTTTTATGCAGTTCAATTCTTATTTTTCCTTCATTTTTCATAGTAGGATCTGATACTCCAATCTTAATCACACCGCTATCTTCTCTTACTATAACTGATGACTGTTTATCTGAGTATATAAAATCTACACTTTGATTATCATCCCAGAAATTAGCTGCTGTAATATTTAATTCTTTCTCTTTTACTGCATGGACACTTTCAGTATTAGATAATATCTCTATATTTGGCTTTTCATTATATTCTTTTACTTCATCTAATGATTTATTTGGTAATAAAACATAAGAATACTTTTCATTATTTGGATTTACACCATGATTAATCCACATAGTTAAATAATTATTTTTGACTATTTTATCAGATTCAGTCCCATTTATATCTTTCCAATTTCCAGTTCGATTTTCTCTTAATATATTTATGTTAGCTTTGTTAGGGAAGTAATATCCTATATCAGTGTTTTCTTTTTCTCCTTTTATATGTGCCCAACTTGCACCTTCTTTTTTCTCTAAATTCCCTAGTTCTTTTATTGATATATCTCCATCTACTGTAAATGTTTCTGTTCCTTCATTTGATAATACTCTGTTCTCAATTATAGTTTCAATAGTTCTATCTTTTGTACTATCTATATCTGAGCCTAATGCAACAATCTCATCATCAAACATAAACCAAGATTTTTTAGCTGTTAAATCCATTTTATAAGCTTCATTTTTTTCTTTTTCAGTATTCTTATCTAAATACATACCAGATACTCCATACTTACCTTCAATAACACTTCCACCTACCCAACTCTGGTTACTACTTACTTTGCTACCATTTGCTCCATCATAAAGTTTAAGCGTATCTACAGTTGTACCCGGTAATCGATTTGAATTTACTGTAGCCCAAAATCCCCTAGAATACTGTGTTGTATCACCATTATATAAATAAGTCATACCATCCGATGTATGATATCCCTTTAGATTTTCTTGATTCATGGCTTCATACATATATGTTCTGTCTGAATATGCACTTATTCCAAAGGAATACTCTGAATTTCTATGTACAACTCTATCCATCATTGCAAAATTATAATGTCCTTGTAATGGCCCGCTAGATTCTACGCTATCATCATTTAAAATATCTATAAGCATTGCTCTATATTCTAAATCCTTAGTATTATTTACTATATTTGTATCTTTATTAGACTCAACCCAATATTTTACTACACCCTTTAATCTACTTGACTCCTTACTTGTTGCGGATGGTATAAAATACTTCACTATACTTTTTACAACTTTATCTCCATTTTGTATATCCTGCCAATTTGATCTAGAGATTGATCTACCATTAACCATATCCATTATTACCCCTTTATACATTAACGGTTCAAAAGAGTCTTTTATTACATCATAAAGCATATTAACATTTTCCTGTGGAATAGACCACTCAGTTTTATCTAATAAGTAATTTAACTTACCTACCCCTTCTAAGAAAATCGCTCCATAAGTTCCTGTGTATGGTATAGCATCATGTTGTATTAATGACCCATCTTTATATATACCATTTGTTTTAGAATTAGTTACATATTTAAGTTCTGGTAATAAATCATTACTAGATTCTTTTACCTTATTATCATTCTTAATTAGTAATCCTGTATATAATACTACTTGACACATATCTACTCTATTTGCTCCTGAGCTTATTGTAGGTGTGGGACTATTCATATCCCTTGCATTAGGAGCATAATAAGATATCTTTTCAGCATAATTTTTAAATTGTTCTTCTGTAAGATAATCTTTTAATATTATTAATGTATCTGTAAGTTTTTGTGGTGCACCGATTTGCCAATCCCACCAATTTCCAAATGGAACTTTATCTCCGCTTGCATTATATTTATTTTCTATTAACCAATCTAAGCCATACACTATATCTTTTAGTAAATCACTATTTCCTTTTAATTCGGATCCTTCTAGTAAATATGCTTTTGACATTTCTCTCAATCTTTCAAAACTTTTTGTAATATGATTTGAGTTTGTAGATGCATTTGAAGTATTTCCACTTAAATCATCCCATATATATTTTTTAGACGTATCTTTATACATTTTATTCCAATATGCTTTAGCAGCATCAACTATATCATTAATAACATCTTGGTCTACTTTATTATTTTCTGGAGATATTAAATCATTTGGTATATGTGAATCATATATTTTATTTAAAACTACATCATATTTATCTTCTTCATTTTCTTTTACATTTAATTCAAATGATCCTAATTCTCCTCCTGATGAATTTATAGCTTTAACCGTTGTAGTACCTATACCTATGCCCCTAACTATACCATTTTCTATAGTAGCTATATTCTCATTTTCTACTACCAATGAATATTCTTCATTTGAATATTGTGGATATGTTTTTGCTTTAACTACATAATGTTTATTATTTTCTATTTCTATTTTATCACTTTCAAACTCTATTTTTTCTATTTCAATAGTTCCTTTAACTTCTATTTTACATTCTGCTTTAAATTGTGGATATTTTTCTATTGTAGCTGTTATTTTTGCACTTCCTGCTTTATTAGCCTTTATCAGTCCATTTTCATCTACCTTTGCAACACTTTGATCGCTACTTGTCCACACAACATTTTGTTTATTTGCTTGTAGTGGCTCTATAGTATAATCTAATTTTTTACTATTTCCTGGAGTTATTTCTATACTACTTTCATTTAAACTTATACTAGTAGGCTCTTTTTCTAGTTCTTCTAAGGTAAAATCATCTAAATATACATTTCCAGATACAACATTTTTTAATCCTTCATCAATTTGAACTACAATTCTTAATCTTTCTGCCTTTTCATTAGCTGTAATAGTTCCACTTAAGTTAGTCCACTCATTTGCATCACTTATTGTGTCTATATTATTACGTTCTAGTACGTTATTTTTACTATCTAATTGTTCTACTTTTATTAAAATAGGTGCCATATTACTTTCAGATACTAAGTTTTCTGTTTTTATCCATGTACTTAATTTATAATCTCTCCCACTTTCTATCTTAGGAGATGAACCAGTTACAGTTTTAAAAAAACCAATCGAATTATTTAGTACCAATTTAACTGCATTTTTACCATCTTTAACATCATTTACAATTTCACCCTTTGGTGCATTACCATTGCCATATGATGAAACCTCCCAATATTTAGGTTTAACCTTATCTTTCCATAGTGATATATCATTTCCTGTTCCTATTTTATCCTCAAAACTTCCATTAAAATCTATTAAATTGTTATTTAGTATTGATGCATAGTCTTTACTTATAACTGAAGTATTCTCTAGACTTACTACTTTATTTGCTATTAATTGATTTGCATGCGATATGACTGGTGATAATACTGTAAAGCTATTTGCTACTAATATAGTAGCTAAACTTTTATATAATCCCCTATCTGACCTTTTTTTATTCATTCGTATGTCCCCCTCTTTTTCAAAATACTTTCATTGAATATAGAATTTTTATAATTTTACAGCTTAATAATTAATTTTATAAACACTGATATATAATATAAAATACCATTTAAGTAGGTTTTATTTTAACTATTAAACCGTTTTACTTATCATTCATCTAAATTGTAAAACGTTATCCTAATATTGTCAATAATTTTTATATTCCTAAAACTTCCTTAAATTCATCTATATACTGTATATATAAGGCTTATATGTATACTGATTCATAAACTATATAAAATTTACAATAGCTATACTATTTAATTTAATAGAATGATATATTAAAAATACTAAATAATATATAAAAAAACTGCCTCAAATAAAATATGAGACAGTTTTTTATATACTATTTAATATTTATATAATTACATATTAGCTTCTATTTGTGCATTTTGATCTTTTACTTTCTTTATTGAAGTAAGTAATAAAGCATATCCAACAAATATACATGCAAGCATTAATATCCATGCAGTATTAAATCCAAAATTATCAACTACCATACCAAATAATGTAGATCCAAATGCAAATCCAAGTGCAAATAATAAACTTATAGTTCCTAGAATTACACTAGACTCTTTTTTACCAAATACATCTGTGGCCATAAATGCTGGAGCAGACATGTATGAATAAACATTAAGTCCATATGCTATTGAAAAGAAAAATGCTAACCCATGTATTTTGGCTGAAACTAATAATGCAATTACAGCAACAGATTCAAGTATCATAGATATGGTCATTGTTTTTAATGTACCTATTTTATCAAATAAAGCTCCACCTACAACATTTCCTATTAAACAGAATAAAGCAAATACTGAACCTAAAGTACCAACCAGTGTTGCACTTAATCCTAATTCTCCTGTAAAATATGTTGCATATTGTGTACTTAATGCTGATATAGAAATTGCTATTATTGCATATCCAACAGAGAATAACCAGAAATATTTATTTTGTCTAGCTGCTTTAGCTCCAAGACCTTCAAACCCTTTAGTTTCATTTTCTTCTATAACATTATTATCTACAACTTCTACCTCACCTACTTTAGGTAATCTTATAAATAAAAGTACTATTGGTAAACTACATGCTAATGCTACTATACCAAAGAAGATATAACTATAAGTTGCCCCTTTTGATGATAACATTTGAGAAGTTATTTGTTGTAAAAATACATTACCTATAGATCCACCAGAAAATGCTATCCCTAAAGCTTTACCTCTACCTTCTTTAGGGAACCAATTATTTATTACATATGGAACCCCAAGACCTGAGAATAATACACATCCAACTTGTTGTATAGCTGAGAATGCATAAAATTGAGCTAGATTATTAGAAAAACCAAATCCTATAAATCCAACTGCTGATAATGTCGATCCTACTAAAAATAGAATTTTTATATTTACTTTTCCAAATAGTTTCCCTAAAAATGGAGAAAATGCTGCTGAAGCTATAGCTCCAAAAGTAAATATAAGTGAAAACCCAGCTAAAGAGAATCCAAATTGCTTAATTACATAAGGTATAAATAATGGTTGAATATTTTGTGCTATACCAAATGGAATAGCTTGCATAAACATACATATGAATACCATGAAAAATTTCTTTTTATTACTTATATTTTTATTATTTATAAGTGCTTGACTGCTCATGAAGAACCTCCTTGTATATTTTTTTAACATCATTTATAATGCCACTATTTAAGATTGTCTTCAATGTTACTTTACACAGTAAAGTTTATGCACTTAAACAATTGTAATTTTTTTTCAATTTAATATAAGTTTAATATTTTATAACTATAATAAGTATCGTATCATTAAAGATAAATATATTTTACTTTTATCACCTATATCATCTAAATTTAAATCTAAAATTTCTTCTATTTTATTTATTTTATAATTTACAGTATTTCTATGTAAATATAAGCTTTTAGCTGTTTCATTTATCTTACAATTATTTTCAAAATAACTTATTAACAATTCTACATAGTCAGTATTATTGACTTTATCATATACTTCTAAATCTCCTATCGTTTCATCATGAAATTCTTTTATTATGTCTTTATTATCCATACCTAATAAAAGTCTATAAATTGCAACTTCACTATATCGTATATGTACATTATTATTTCTAATTAACCTATTTATTTTAGCTACATTCTTAGCTTCTTCATATCCTCTATATAAATTTTTTAAATTATTCGTATGCTTTCCTATTCCAACATAAAACTTTAACATTTTATAATCTTTATCCATCAATACATACAGTTTTTTTAATATCTTATCTACTTCTAAATCAGTCTTATTGTAAAATACTATAATTACAGATTTCCCAACATTAACAGTAAAATAGTTATTTTTTATATAGCTTAATTTATCTTCTATATATGACTTTACTCTTTCTGCATGATTGGGAATATTCTTTATAGTATCATCATTAGCTTCTAACTCTATTATTGATACAATATAATCCCAGTCACATTTAAATCCAACTTTTTCTAAAGTTTGTATATATAACTCCTCATGAGTTGGTAGAAATATAGCATCTTTAATTGCATTTGAAATTTCTGCATAAGTCCTTTCTGATTCTAGTATTGTTATAGTCAAATCCCTCATAACGTCAGGAATTCTTATATTCCAAGGCATAACAAATAAAGGATAGTTATTTTCATTACAATAATCAATAACTTCTTTACTTATTTCCTTAATATATTTACCTGTATTTACAACTATTCCACTAGCATTTTGATTTTTTGTTATTTTTATTATATTTAATAATGTTGTATCATTATTTATACTTACTCCTGTCGTAAATACAATCTCTTCTCCCTGAAGAAAACTTGCTATTTCCTCACTTTCGACTATATGTGTCCATCTTACCTTATTATTTAGGCCCCTTTCCCCTGCTATTAACTTCACGTCATGTTTTTTAATATCTTTATATAAATATTCTATTGAAATTGACATAACCTAGCTCCTTTATGATAGTTCAAATTGTGTATTAGTAATCACAAATCATTATACAGCTTTTTTTTTAAATGTGTATGTCTTTATCTAAAATTCAAGTATATCCAAGGAATATATTATTTTTGTAATTAAGTATTTTTAACTACCTCTTTGTATGATACAGTTTATTTACGCTTATTATATGCATTTGATGAATTAAATTATCATCAGTTGTACTAGTAATTAAAATAAAAATACTACCTACTTAAAATTAGCCTTATTATTTTAACTACATATTTATAAAATAAGTATACGTAAATATAAAAAGAGAGGATGCCTCATTTCTTAAAGCACTCTCTCTTATATAAAAATTTATTTAATTGTAGCTATATTCATTAATATACCACTTATTTCATCATCTTCATATGAAACATGAACTCCATATATTCCTCTTTCTAAACTAGAAACATCTAAGCTAATTTCTGCAGCATTATTGACAGCTTCTTCTTTTAACACATTACCATTACGGTCTACTAATACAACTTTTGTAGCTACATTCTTTCCTGCTCTGTTGTAAGCTTCTGTATTAACTGTAACACTTCCATCAACTACACTTAATTCACCAACTGACACAAATTGATTTTTAAAATTAGCTTTTTCTAAATTCTTTAACTTTGCTAATGGTCTAAGATCTTTAATCTCATTATACTCTGATTCTATACTTACTAAATTATTAGCATATTGTAAACCTTCTAAGTTAGTAACACCACTTAAACTTAATTCCGTCAAGCTTCTCATATCACCAACAGTAAATCCTTCAGACTTACCTAAAGCATTAGATAAAGATTTAGCTAAATACTTATCTGGTATATTTACAACCTCATCTAAGTTTATTTCTGTTAATTCTTTAATAGATTCTTTTAGTTCTGATGATACATTATCTACATCCTCTTGACTTGCACTATTATCTTCTAAAACTCGCTCTGCTTTAACTAAAACTATTTGCATTGCATTAAAAGATTCTTCTAAATAATTATCTTCATTTAAATTTTTAGCATCATTTACTAAATTAGTTAATTCAGTTTTATCTACTCTTGATGTATTTACAAAGTGTAATTTAGCGTCACCAAAAGTTGCATGGTCTGAACCATTTCCATTACCGCCATCTTTAACTACTAACTTTAATTCTTTAGCATCTGCTAAATTTACTTCTATATATTTTTGCTTATCTTTAGCTCTAATTATGCCACTATCATAAGCTAACTTACCATCAACATATATTTCAAACTGTACTTGACCTACGGAATTATACATTGCTCTATCTACACCTATATAAGTACTAAATATGTCTGCATTTTTATCAGTTAAGTCATATATAACTGTACTTGTTGAATGCATTCCTAGACCTTTCTCATACTCAACTGCTTCGTTATTTTCACCTGTAAGTGTTAACTTTCTACCACTTATAGCTACATCTTTTTTAGCTTGTGTATAGTTATTAGATTGACTTTTCCAATTATAATCACTTAGATAAGTGAAATCATCCATATTAACTACTTTTATATTTCTAGTAGCTACTGTAATATTTCCATCTGAATCTTCTACTGTATATGTTATAGGATATATACCTACTCTATTCGTGTTAACTTTATCTTGTCCACTTATCTTAACGTTTTTAGTTAAGTTTCCGTCTTCTTTATCCGTGGCTTCAATATTGCCTATTACATTCTCTAAAGTATCTCCTACTTTTATTGATTGAGATTCATCTATATTTATCACTGGTTTAGAGTTATTTCCTATTAACTTAGGTTCAACTATTATGCCATGATCATTAGCATCACTATCGCCTGCTATACTCACTTCTATTCTAAGTTCCTTAACATCTGCTATATTTAATTTAATATGCTCTAAATCATCAGTATATCTCTTTATGTCCGTTTTTGCTAAAACTTTTCCATCACCTATTATCTTAAAGTCTAAAGTTGTTCTACTGTCTGCTTTACTAGAGTCTGTGCCCAGTTTAATATCTAAAGTATCATAATTATGTTCACCTAAGTTATATACTACATAACCATTTGCATGAAGTCCTATACCTTTTTGGAATTTTTTAGATATTCCATTTACTCTACCATATATATCCTTATTGAATTTAGGAGATCCCCAACCAACCTTAACATCTTCGTGTTTTAAATCAGTTAAGTAAGTAAAATCACTTACTACTGTTACTGTAGTAGTGTCAGTTAAAGTAGCACCATCTTGAGTTATTTTATAAGTTACTTCATATTCACCTTTTCTAGACGTATCCACATTATGCTCTACCGTTATATTATTAAGTTTGTTACCTTCGTAATCAAAGGCTTCTACATAATCTAGAGCATTAAAATCTTTATTAAGTTCTATAACTATATCCTTTTGAACATCTAACTTAGGTTGATGTGATTTAACAGTTACACCTTCTGCAACATTTAAGTCATTACTAAAAGCAACAACTTCATAATTATGATTAGTTCCTATATTAGCTTCTTTATCTACATAAGTTTCTGTATTAGTAAATCCTATTAATTTTCCATCTCTATATATTTCATACCCTAAAAGACTTTTATTATTTTCTTTATCTAGCTCCATAGTTAAAGTTATATTTTCTTTATTTATTTTTGTATGTAATTTTAAGTCAAAGTCTTCATTAAATGTTTCACCATCTTTTAAGTATTTGTTATCATTCATATACCATATTTTTCCATCTGGCTTTGGATATTGCTTCATATGTTCTTCTGTTTCTTTAGTTACACTAAAACCATGTCTAGCGAAATGTTCAGTTAAATCCATTTGCATTACATTAGATGCAGCAACTGCCCAAGCTTGATGTTTATTATCCCAGTTGCCTCCACCTAATGAAGGATTCTCTCTAAACTCCTGTTGTAATCTAGGCCAGAATGTTTCATCATATAACTGTAATTGCCATAATGGAGCTATATGCTGTAAATTAGTATAATCATTTTCTGGATACCAAATATTCTCTGAATAATCTGCCTTGGTTACTTTAGGGAATATGTTATTTTTGTATTGATTTTGTTGTGTAAATCTACTTACCTTCCCTTCTAATACTTCAAAGTGTAACGGTAGCATATTGTTAGTAACTTCTACTACACTCATTTTTGCAGTATCCATGTTATGTCCTAATTCGTGCATTAATCCCCAACCAGTGTTATATCCTAAAACTGCTCCTTGTTCATTTTGGTTGTAACCTGTTATACCATTTCCTGCATTCATAAATCCACCGTTATCTAACCACTTTAACATAGATACATATCTATAATTATAGTCAGAGTTTACTTCATTAGAACCATCAAATCCCCAGAATTTCATTGATTCCGCTAATATTTCATCTACTTTATTTGCAGTATAACTAGGAAGTAAATTATTCTTTTTATACCAATCTAGGGCATATGTAGCTCTAGTATTTACTAAGTTCTTTTTACTAAATACTTCAAATACATCTGGCAATGTAGGATCTTCTTTTAACTTATCAGTATATTTTTCTAGTTCTTTCATTATAACTTCATCATCATCTTGTCCTAATACAAAAGCAGGATATTCGAAAGCACCTTCTATTTTTATCTTAGGATTCCTTATTTGTTGATCTTTTGTATAAGGATTAACAGTGTATAATACACCGGCTTTGGCTACATTTGGTCTTAACTCATTAGAATCAAGTTCCGGTATTGTTATAACATTCTTACCAGGAGATAAGTTTAAATTAACATTACCATTATGTTGAGAATCCATTTGCTTAAACACTAATCTTGGAGTAGGTGTTCCTGGTTCTGAATCTACATAAACAGTTATTTGTTGACCTGATTTAACAGCTAAACCTGTTGGTTGCCAGTCTTGGAAATTCCACATTTGTCTTTTTTGAGATTCTTTTATAGAGTCCCCTCTAGATTCTAATTCGTACACATATTCTTTAGCTTGTTCAGGATTTTTAACTATCTCTTTAGCTCTTTTTATATATTCCATCAATTCTTCTTTTAATGAATGTGTACTAACTTCTCTCTCTAAACTTTCTATTTCTTCTATTGTGTCATAGTCATCAACTAATTCATTCATTAAATCATTTATAAACATGTTATAAACTTTATCTGCTATGGAATCTTCTTTTAAGAAAATTAATTCATTTAAAGTAGCCCAGTTTTGATCTCCTTTAGTTACTTTTATTCTTAATCTTTGGAATTTAGTAGGCTCAAATTTTGCTTCAACTAAACCAGTAGTTTTATCTGATTTTGCAGTAGATACTAATTTAAAGTTATCTCCTTTAGTTGTAGTAGAAGCATAAATTTCAAATTCCTCTAAAAAACCTTTTCTGTCAGATTTTCTCGCACCATAAACTAATTTATCTATAGTTATTGGATTTATAAACTCTACAGTAACTTCATTTTTCCAATCTTCTTTATTAGACGTATTAGTTTCCCAATATGTATCTAAATCACCATCTATTGCATTATCTATTTTCATAGTAGACCATTGTCCACCGTTGTTAGATATTTTCTTTATGTTTTCTCTCTTTATAGCGTACTGTTCCATATACTCTTTGTTGTTATAATGGTTGAACTTTTTAGTTTTACTTACAGTTGCTTCAATTTCACCTTGTTCAACTAAGGCTTTAGCATTTTCTATATCTTCTCTAAAGTCTTCGTAGAATGGATGTACTTTAACTTCATCTTCTAATCTATTTAAAGCTTCTATATTAGCAAATTCTTCACTTACTTTGCTCATAGTTTCATCTATAAATAAGTTATCCATTTTATCTATAATTGGATCTTGTTTGTATAAACCGAACTCATAAGCTAGTGCAAAATTTTCATAAGCTTTAGTATATAAAAATTTAACTCTTCTAGCTTCTGTTGGATTAAACTTTATAGAAACTGAATCATTTGTTCTACTTGATCTACCACTTGTAACCTTCTCGAAAGTTTCACCTTCTAAAGTTTTAGATACATATATGTCAAATTCTTCTGCAAATCCTCTAGCTCTAGGTGAAGTGTAAATTATCTTATCTATAGTTTCTAGTTGGTCTAATGTCATTGTAACTTCATTAATGTGGTTTTCATTATTTGTTTTACTTGAATGCCAAGAAGTTTCAATATTACCATCTATTGCTCTTGCTATTACTTCATTAGAATAGTGACCTCCGTTAGTAGTTATATTTACTATACGACTATTATCTATTTTATAAGCTTTGTCATACTCTGCTAACTCTGGTGAACCAAAGGCTTTAAATTTTGATACTCTTGCATCTACATATGTAACCTTCTTATTTTCAAGTATTAATCTAGCATCATTTATACCTTCTTTATATAAATTATATAAAGGATGTTGTTCTAATTCCTTAGCAAAATTTCCTAGTTTATCTATAGAATTAAACTCACTACTAATTTCATTTTTCTTGTCATTTGTAAATAATGTAGAGTACTTTTCACTTAATTCATCTTTCTTGTATAATCTAATTTCTGAAGCAAAGGCTCTACCAGTGTTACATTGATTAAATACTAATTTAACCCTTTTAGCTTTAGTAGGAGCAAACTTAAATTCAACCATATCACTTGTTACCTTAGCTTCTCCAGTTGCTATTGTCTGGAATGTTTCTCCTTTAGATGTTTCTGAAACTTGTATTTCAAATTTTGTAGGGAACCCCTTATTATTTGAACTTCTTGCTTTATAAGCTAATCTATCTATAATTTGCGCTTCATCTAAAGTTAGTGTTATTTCATTTGTAAAATCCATGCTATTGCTTTTGTTAGTTTCCCAATGTGTATTAGGATCTCCATCAAACATATATTCATATTTAGTTCCTGGATATATTCCCCCATTAGCTTCTACTTTTGTTATTTTACTTGTTGGTATCATAAATTTTTCATTATAATCATCTTGATATTCTGTACCATATGCAGTTAATTTAGATACTTTAGCTAAAGTACTTTCTAATTTTTCACCTTCTAATATGGTTATAGCATTATATATATCTTCCTTGAAGTTTGTATAGAATGGATGATTTTTAGCTTCTTTCTCTAAAGATTTAAGAGATTCTAAATTAGTAAACTCTGGATTAACTTCATTCATATCGTCATTTGTAAAAATGTTTTCCATTTTATCTAAAATTTTATCTTCTTTATAAAACCAAAACTCAGAAGCACTTGCCCAACCATCATGAGCATCAGAGAATATAAATTTAACTTTCTTAGCTTCTACTGTATCAAATTTAAATTCAACCATGTCTCCGGTTACCCTATTACTTGCAACTTCACCTACTAACGTATATTCTGATTCATCAGAATCTGTAACTAATATTTGTGCAACCTTCGGATATCCCTTAGGTCTTGCTCCATCTTGTCTAGTAGCATAAGCTAATCGGTTTATTTTTTCAATGTTTTCAAATTCAAATTCTACCTCATTTTTAAAGTCAGCTTTATTTTCTCTTCCTGTTTCCCAGTGAGTTTCTAGTTTACCATCTATAGCATTAGTTATAATACTTTGATTGTACTTACCCCCATTGTTCGTTATAGATTTTATATTTACCTTGTAAGAATCATTATATCTAGCGAAGTTTTCATAATTCTTTATTTTGAAAGTCTCCACCGTCATATTTTTGTTTACTTCTTTTTCTATACTTGTTGCCTTGTTTCTTACAATCTCATCTGCAAAAACATTAATTGTAGGCGTAGTATTTGTAGCTATTATAGATATAGCTAATATTGATGCTAATTTCTTTTTCATTTCTCCCTCCTGATTAATCGCCCTCAGAAGTACATTAAATTTACATATTTTAAATTGTAATAAAAAAAGTTGCTCAAAAAGAGCAACTTAATACAGACTTATTATAATTTAATATTTTTCATGCAAACACATGCTGTAATATTAACTATTAAATCTTAAAACAAAAAGTATAATGTACTCTTTGGCAACTGGCTGACATAGTTTAAAAACCTTAGTCCCTATAGCTTTGCGTCCCTACGTTTCCATAAGTTTGCCTATTAAATTTAAAAAGAATTTTATCATATCAGACATTTTATGTCAATTCTTTCCTTTTTTATTTTTTATATCTATAAATATATGATTAGTTTAAGTTAAAATTTTTTAGGTATAAATATTATTATTCAATATTTGGAGGTATGACATGCAAAAATATTTTAAAATATCAACATTTTATTTAATATTAGGATTAGCTTTAGGAGTATTTTATAGAGAATATACAAAAATAAATAACTTCACCGGAATAACTACCCTAAGCACGACACATACTCATGTTTTAATGCTTGGATTTATATTCTTTATAATTGTATTGTTATTAGAAAAAAACTTTAATATATCAAGTATAAAAAGTTTTAAATCATGGCTTATAACATATAATATCGGTTTTATTTATTTTATTGCTACATTAGTATTTCGAGGTATATTACAAGTTAACAATAGTGATTTTGCTATGTTTAATCATATTTCAGGACTTGGTCATACTATTTTAGGTGTATCTTTATGTTGGTTTTCTGTAATAGTTAATAAGGCTCTTAAACATTAATGTATAAGCATTTAAAATTTAATATGAAAATAAAGTTATGCATCCTCATCTCAATTACTAGTAATTAAAATTATTTTTACAACTTACTAATTTAAATAATCACCATTTATTAGATAGATAATTGTTTACAAATAAAAAAAGACTGTACCGATACAGTCTTTTTTGGAGGTTTAAATTTATATGTCAAATCTTAAATGTCGTTTTATTAAGTCATTTCCTATTGAATTTAATCGAACTTTGTCATTTCTCGCTGAATACTTATACAATTTAACATATTAATTTCACATTGTATATATTAAAATCATATTTTTATATAAAAATATATTTTTACTTGTTTTATTCATCTTATTTATATTTTCTTCTGATTCATATCTTTTTTATTTTCACTCATATTTATCCACATTTCATTAGTTTCCTATGCAACCTTTCATAGATAATTTTAAAGTCTCAGTTGTAAGTATAACTTTTATATCAATAGTAGAAACTAATTACGATAATAACATCCACAATTAAATATGTAATTAAAATTAATAACTATATATCTCATATTCTGTTTTTTTAATTTCTTTTATATATATTTTTCTTTCTAATTCTAATAATTTTTTTATATTACTTCCTATATTTGACTTAACATCTTTATTTAAATATCTGTCTAAAAATAATATATTATTAATACCGTCATTTTCGCAAACATTTTCCATACAATTATAATTATTGAAATACTTTACATATAAATCTTCGCCTACAGCATTATCAATAGACCTTATAGTACCAAATTTTTGTAAATTATCTAAAGCCTTATATCTTATATAAGCAGTTTCAAAATCTATGCTTATTAAAGAATTTATAAAGTACTTATTAATCCTATTTAGTAAATCAATCTCAACAACTAAAAGGTTTAACTGGTTATTGGGACATAAGTTAAATTTATATATTTCTTTTTCTGAATCTAAGTTATAATTTTCTCTAATTCCTACTAATCTTAGAATCTTCTCACTATAAACACTTCCCATTCCTTTACACCCACAATTATTATCAAACCAATATTCATTAGAAGCCTCATCAAACAAAATCAAATTATAATAATTTTTATTATTATCTATTACATCATAATAGTCATGTTCTTCATTACTAAAAGCCTTAAAAGCTGTTATCTTTTTCATTTTACTTAATATAGTCTTTGCATACTCATAAGATTTGTAATATCCATTCTTTCCCGACTTATATATCAATATCCCCACCCCTAATTATATATTAGTTTCTATAATACTTATTATTATCCTCTAAAAAAAAAGAAGCTACTCTCTATTTTTAAGTAGCTCCTTTTAGTTAAGACTTTATATTTTAATAATTTTAAATTATTTAAATATCTCCACCGATCTATCTAATATTCCTGTAAAATATGCTATTACCATTCCGTAATTAGTTATAGGCACATTTCGTTCTTTGCATTTACTTATTTTATTTAGTACACTTTTTCTATTTACCATACATGCACCACAATGAATTACTAAATCATAATCTTCAATGTCTTCTTTAAAATCATATCCAATCGTATAATCAATATTTAAGTCTCCACCTACTATCTTTCTTAACATATTAGGTATCTTTACTCTACCTATATCTTCATGTGACACATTGTGTGTGCAACTTTCACAGATTAATATCTTATCATTTGGTTTTAAAGTATCAAGTTTCTTTGTTCCTTCTAAAAACTCATTAAAATCACCCTTTTGTCTAGCAAATAATATTGAAAAACTTGTAAGCTTTATATTTTTAGGTATTATACTATCAACTTCCTTAAATACTTGAGAATCAGTTATAACTAAATCTATATCTTTTAATTCACTTAATGCTTCTTCAAGTTCAGTATCTCTTACAATATAAGTCTTTATACCATGGTCTAAACAATCCCTTATAACTTGTACCTGTGGGAGAATTATCCTTCCCTTTGGTGCTTCACTATCGATTGGAACTACTAGAACTACCTTCGAACCATATTCTAATAAGTCACCAACAATAGTTTTTTCTTCTTCTCCATCTTGTAAGTGCTTTATTATTTTACTTTTTAGATTATCAATTCCACATTTATCCTTAGCTGAAACAAGAATATATTCATTAAAGTTTTTAACTAAGTTATCTATTTCTTCTTTGCTTATAGTATCTATTTTATTTATAACTATAGAATGATCTACATTGTATCTAGCTGCTTCTCTTTTCCAAGTTTTATAAGTATCTAGGTCAGGATTTGCTGCATCAAATATATATAAAGCAAAATCTAGTCTTTTTAAAAACTCATAACTTTTTTTAACTCTTATAGCTCCAAGTTCAGTTTTATCTTCAAGACCTGCTGTATCAATAAATAAAACAGGACCATATGGTATAAGTTCCATAGCCTTTTGTACAGGATCAGTAGTAGTTCCCTCTACACTGGATACAAGAGATATATCTTGTCCTAAAATATTATTCATAAGAGATGATTTTCCACTATTTGTATTTCCATATATTCCAATATGTTTTCTATTTGAATTTGGAGTAATATTCATACTTACCTCCTATAACTCCTATAAATAGAAGTCTCTTTCACCATTTTTCATTTTTTCTAAACTTACTTTAGTCAAATTCTTAATATCTTCTCTTTGTATATTTTCTACCTCAGTATCTATAAGTTTTTGAGCTTTATCATATAGTTCTTTATCTCCATAGTCTAAAGTAAACTCAAGAAGGGTCATGATTGCATTAGGCTCACAAACATATTTTATATTCCCTGATTTCGCAAGAGACATAAATCTATCTCCAGTCCTTCCTTTTCTATAACATGCGGTACAGTAACTTGGTATATATCCATCATCTAATAATTCCTTTAATATTTCTATTGGACTTCTTTCATCGTTAGTTTTAAATTGTTTTACTTCTTCTCCATTTTCTCTTTGCTTATATCCACCAACACCTGTAGATGATCCTGCAGATATTTGACTTACTCCATACTTAAGTAATTCTCTTCTCATCTCTGGTGTTTCTCTTGTTGAAAGTATAAGACCTGTAAACGGAACTGCAATTCTTAGTATTGCTACTACTTTTTTAAACATTTTATCATCCAATAAATATGGGTAGTTTTCAAGTGTAACTCCCTTAGCAGGTTGTAGTCTTGGCACTGATATAGTATGGAATCCTACTCCATACTTTTCTTCTAAGTGAGCATTGTGCATCATAAGTCCTAATACTTCAAATCTAGGATCAGCTAGTCCAAACAGTACACCCGCTCCAACATCATCTATTCCAGCTTCCATAGCTCTATCAAAGGCAGTTAAATGATATTCATAATTTCCTTTTAGAGATTTGGGATGCATCTTATTATAAGAATCTTCATGATATGTTTCTTGGAATAGTATATATGTACCAATTCCTTTTTCATTCAGTTTTTTATAGTTTTCAATAGTAGTAGCCGCTATATTTACATTAACTCTTCTTATTTCTCCATTTGAATTTTGAGTTTTATATATTGTATCTAAACATTCTAAAGCATAATCTATAGGTGTATTTACTGGATCTTCACCAAGTTCTAATGCTAATCTTTTATGCCCCATTTGCTCTAGAATTCTAACTTCTTCTGCAACTTCTTCCATAGTTAACTTTCTTCTTGTAAACTTATTATCTCTTCTATAACCACAGTATACACAGTTATTTACGCAATAATCGCTCACATAAAGTGGCGCAAATACCACTATTCTTTTTCCATATATATCTCTTTTTATTTCTCCAGCTAATTTATATATTTCCTTTAAATCATTTTCATCTTCAGCTTGAAGTAATATAGCTATATCTTTATATGATAATCCATTTCTTTTTTTAGCTTTTTCTAAAACTTCTTTAATTTCTTTATTACTTGGACTTTTTGTTTCTTCTAATATTTTGTATATAAAATTATTATCTATGAACATTACTCTTCTCCTTTTATATTAAAATTAACTTCATTTATCAAAGCTACAAAACTATACAAAATCTGGATTATCCCCTCTTGAAACAACAAGTTCAAATCCCGCTTCCTTTAGTTTTTCTTCTATACTATTTCTATACTCCGCATCTTCATCTAATATAAATGCTTTGTTATTATATAAAGAATACTTTTTTCTAACGCTCATTGGGGATAAATTTGGCATTATAACATTTGCTCCAGCTCTTAAACCTTCATTTCTTCCATTACTATCAATACTTGCAAGTGCTGTAGTTGCAGGTAAAAGCACCTTTGGTAGTAATAATCTTGTTATTGCAAGTAATATTACAGTCTTTTCTGTAGTACCTGCACTACAATCTCTAAGAGGTGTATCTTTATGAGGAATAAATGGACCTATACCACACATAGCGGGCTCTAATTCTTTTACAAATCTTAAGTCATTTACTAAATCTTCATTAGTTTGATTAGGTAATCCTACCATAAATCCTGCACCTGCTTGGAATCCTATTTCCTTTAAATCTCTTAAACATCTTCTTCTTTCTTCAAATAATTCATTATTATGAATAGATTCATATAAGCTCTTAGTTGCACTTTCATGTCTAAGTAAAAATCTATCTGCTCCAGCTTCATATAACTTTTTATAAGAATCATAACTTCTTTCCCCAATAGATAAAGTTAGTGCACTAGTTGGAAGTTCTTTTTTAATAACTTTTATAATTTCTATCATTTTTTCATCAGTGTAAAAAGCATCTTCTCCACCTTGTAAAACTATAGTCTTATATCCCAGCTTATCTCCTCTTTTTGCACACTCTATTATATCCTCAGTATCTAATCTATATCTTTCAGCATTTTTATTACTTCTTCTAAGCCCACAGTATAAACAGTCTTTTTTACAATAGCTACTAATTTCTATTAGACCTCTAATAAATACTGTATTTTTAAAATATTTATATCTTGTTTTGTAAGCTTTATCTATAAGAAATTTCTTACTATCATCATCTATATTATCTAATAAATACAGTAATTCTTCTCTTGATGCATCATTAGTATCATATAACTTTTGTATTATAGCTTTAATATCCACTTTGTCACCTCTATTTAATAATAATATTTTCTTTACTTAAGTGTATATCTCATAACTTTTTGTAATTTATAATATTTAGAATTCATAAAATTTTTAATATTTTTTTTTTTTATAATTTAATATAAATAAGCTGTCCTAAAAATATATGTATTTAAGACAGCCTACTAAAAAATCTTAGCCTTTACAAATTATATAATTTCATCTGTTGAAGGTATCTCTTCATAATTATCAAGGCCTAGCATATGTTGTTTTGATTCATATGATGTATGTAAAAGCTCATGTGCTAGGTGTGATAATGGCTCTTGATAAAATTCATTGTATACTGCTATTATATCTGGATTTTGATAACTACACTTTATATTTAACTCTTCATCTTTTTCGTATAATCCATCTATACGGCTAAGTCTTATTTTATCATTTATCACTTTTGTAGTTTTAGGTTGACCACCGCCACCTATACAACCACCTTTACAGGCCATTACCTCAACAAAATCATAATCAACGTCTTTATTTTTTATCTTTTCAATTAATTTTCTTGCATGAGCAGTTCCTTGTACTACAGCTAATTTTAAGTTAACATCCTTTATAGTTATCGATGCTTCTTTTACTCCATCTAGCCCCCTTACTGGCTCAAAGCTTAAAAGTTCCCCAGTAGGATCTTCACCTGTTATTGAATGATATGCAGTTCTAACAGCAGCTTCTGTAACACCACCACTATTACCAAATATAACTCCAGCACCACTACCTAAACCTAACATACTATCAAACTTAGATCCTTCTAGATTTTCAAAGTCAATTCCTTCTTCTTTAATCCATTTAGCTAGTTCTTTAGTAGTTATTATAATATCGTTGTCTCTTAGACCTTCTATATTGTTAAATTTAGCTGAGTCATTCATCTCTGGTCTATCTATTTCAAACTTTTTAGCTGTACATGGCGTAATTGTAACATTTACAATTTTACTTGGATTAATGTTTGCTTTTTTAGCAAAATATGTTTTTATAGTTGCTCCCTGCATAGAAATTGGGCTCTTAGCAGTAGATAAGTTGTCTAATAACTCAGGATAGAAAGTTTCTACAAATGTAACCCATCCTGGACAGCAACTTGTGAATTGTGGTATATTTTCATTTTTTTCAACTATTCTTTTTACAAGCTCGTTTGCTTCTTCCATAATAGTCATGTCAGCTCCAAATGTAACATCAAATACATAGTCTCCACCTAGTTCTCTAAGGGCTTGAACCATCTTGTCTTCAACATAACTTCCAGCTTCCATCTTAAATTCTTCACCTAATGCAACACGAACTGCTGGTGCTGTGTTAAATATTACTATCTTATCTTTATCTTCTACTGCCTCTTTAACTCTATGTATATCTTCAACTTGAGTTATAGCTCCAACTGGACAAGCTTGAGCACATTGTGCACAGTTTATACATATTGCTATATCATTAGTTTTCTCTAAATCAAAGAAATTGGCAACACCTATTTCTCTTTCACATACGCGCTTACATAGACCACATTTTATACACTTATCGTAGTCTATTTTTATAGCTTTGTTGTCAGACTCTATAGGTACAACTTTTTCTGTAAATAAATGTTTCATCTTTTAGTACTCCTTATAAATTATATTATAAAATTTTTACAATATAGTCATACCAAAATGAAAGTTTTTCAAACATATTGTCATAAATTATACTTTTGAAATACAAAAACGTATTTTATCTTCACTTAATTTTTCCAAATAAAAATGAACTCCATAGGAGTTCATTTTTTACTTTGCTTCTATAATCTTTATATTTGTAATTTTACATAAAATTCCCCTGTCATTTCTTAATGAGTATATTAATATGCTGCTTTAAAGATATTTATTATATCTTCTTCATTACCTTTTCTTGGATTACTGAAAGCATTTCCATCCTTAAGTGCCATTTCAGCCATATATTCAAAATCTTCTTCTTTTATACCCATTTCTTTTAATGATGTTGGTATACCTATATCATTAGATAATCTAAACATTGCATCTATAGCCTTTTCTGCTGCCTCATGAACTGATAATCCATCTATATTTTCGCCCATAAACTCAGCTATATCAGCAAATTTTTGTGGGTTAGATATTACATTGTATTTACAAACATGAGGTAATAACATTGCATTCGCAACACCATGTGGCATATCGTATAATCCACCTAATTGGTGAGCCATAGCATGAACATAACCTAAGTTACCATTATTAAATGCCATACCAGCTAATAATGAAGCATATGCCATATTTGTTCTAGCTTCTATATTATCTCCCATAGCAACAGCTTGTCTTAAATTGTTAGCTATTAATTTTATAGATTGTATTGCAGATGCATCTGTTACAGGGTTTGCATCTTTAGAAACGTAAGCTTCTACTGCATGAGTTAATGCATCCATTCCTGTAGCTGCAGTAAGTCCTGCCGGTTTTCCAACCATTAGCTCTGGGTCATTAAAAGATACTAATGGTAAGTTTCTCCAACTAACTATAACATATTTAACTTTTGTTTTTGTATTAGTTATAACACAGTGTCTAGTTACTTCACTTGCAGTTCCTGCTGTCGTGTTTACTGCTATTATTGGTGGTAATGCATTTGTTAGAGTTTCTATACCTGCGTAGTCATATAAATCTCCTTTGTGAGTTGCAGCTATACCTATCCCCTTACCACAATCATGCGGAGAACCTCCACCTACTGTAATTATCATATCGCATTTTTCTTCTTTGAATATTTTTAAACCATCAGCTACATTAGTATCTTTTGGATTTGGTTCTGTTCCATCATATATAGCTACTTCAATTCCTGCTTCTGTTAAATATTTTATTGTTTGTTCAACAGCTCCACCTTCTTGGTTTCTTAAGAATTTATCTGTAACTATTAAAACCTTCTTTCCACCTAACATCTTAGCCCTTTCACCAATAACTTTTAAACATCCTGGCCCCATAAAGTTTACACTAGGTACTAAATAATCATACATTCTACTCATTTTATACTCCTCCAAATTGTTATATTATTGTTTTATATTTTTTATTTATAAAAAGCATCAACAGCAGCTTGGGCTATTAACATATCTTCATTTACTGTTCCTCCACTTACGCCTATCGCACCAACAACTACACCATCTACTACTACTGGTAAACCTCCACCAAATGGAACGATTCTTGCGTTATTTGTAAGTTGAAGTCCATATAAAGATGCTCCTGGTTGAATAGCATCTGTTATCTCATGTGAACCTTGCCTCAAACAAGCTGATGTAAATGCTTTGTTTATTGCTATATCTATACTTGTCACGAATGCATCTTCCATTCTATGCATTAGCATAAGATTTGCACCTTTATCAACGGCTGCAATTACTACAGGAACATTTATTTCTAATGCTTTTTCTTCAGCAGCTTTAGCCATTACTTTAACTACATCTAAACTTAATTCTTTAAATTCATTTAGTTTTTTCATTTTTTATCCCCCTAAATTTTTTAGTTCTATACCCTTCACCAATCTAGCACCATTAGAACCTAAACATCTTAACTCATCATAATCATCATTAATATCTATAGTTATTAATGGACTATTCTCATCTAATTTACTAGTCGTTAAAGTTATTTTTTCACTACTTATTCCTATGCCTATTCCTAATTTAGACTTTAAAGATGCCTCATGACTTAGACATTCAGATATTTCAATTTCACTATTTTCCACTTTATATGGAATGCATTCTTCTTCTATTCCCCATAAAATTTCCTTAAAATTTTCTAGTCCTATATCGTTACAATGAATTACATAAATACTTGGTGTATCTAAATCATAACTTTTTATAATCATAGTAAACTCCTTATTTAGAAGCTAATATAAGTCCTGTTGCTACTGCATTTCTAGGTCCTTCTGTACCTCTTATGTTCCCTTTACCAGCAACAATTCCATAATGAGATAGCGAATCTGTTATAAATTGTGGAATTTCAAAATCTAAAGATGATCCACCAACTAAAACAACAAACTCTATATCCCTTATGTTACCTGTAGGGGAAACTATACTTAAGGCTCTTAAACAGTTAGTAACAAATACTTTTTCTTTTGCTTGTCTTCTTACACTCTTTATTTTTTCTACTGAGTTTTGTCCATCTATAGGTATTAATTCACCATTTTTTATAATTACAACTTTTGCAAATATAGATGGGTCTAGGGGCTTTTCAAAAAATTCTACAGTGCCATCTTCATATCTTATGTTAAACAATGATTCTACCTTAGCAATAGAATATTTTTTTATATCTTCTGCAAGATAAAAATCTTCAATTCCAAGCTCAGATTTTATAAGCATAGTCACCATATTTCCTGCACCAGCTAGGTGTATAGATTTAACTTCACCTTGCTTATTTATTATAGACGCATCTGTAGATCCTGCTCCCATATCAAGTATTGCAAGTGGAGCACTGGTTCCTGGAGTTGTTAATGCTCCTTTTATTGCAACATCAGCTTCTACTCCTCCAACTTCTACTTTTATACCTAATATGTTTTCTAATTCTTCCGCTATCATTTGCATTTGAAGCTTATCTGCTTTGACCATTACAGCTATTCCAACAGCATTTTCCATAGAAAATTCTTTTGCTAATCCACCCTTTACTTTTTGTGGAGTAAAAGTGTCAACTGCTAATAAGTCCTGAATTTTTATGTCTGATATTTTTTGATTAGTAAGTCCACTCATTACTTGCCTTACCCTTTCAATCATTCCACCTACATTAGTCCCCGATTCGCCCTTTATATCTGTAATCGGTAGGCTTAAGTTTATGGCATTCATTATCTTATTTGCACCTTGCTCTACGTCAACAACTTCTTTTCTTCTTTCGCCTTCTATAGTCATTTTTCCAGCAGGTATTTTTTTCTCTTTTACATCACCATTAGGAGTTTTTATAACTACTGCTGATCTATTTCCTATTAAAGCTCTAGATATTGGTACTATAATCTTAGTTTCTTCTGGAGTTAAATTAAATACAGTTGCTATACCATAAGGATTTGAAAGTGTATCTATAACATTTCCAGGTGCTGAAACTTCTACTGCACATAGCATATTTAAAGGGACCTTATCCAATAAAGTTACCTCATCAACTATAGGTATACTTTTATTAAGTCTATTATTTATTAACACAGCATCATCGTTTTGAACTATTGCACCAGTTATATTAATTCCATTTTCAACTGCATGATTTATTCTAAGAGATGCTTCTAAAAAGTTCATTTCTTTTAAAATTAAAGGAATATAACTTTCCTCTAAATCATCACCATTTAGCAAATCTAAGTCTTTTATATTTATTGTTTTTCCAATTCCAAGACCTTGTCCACCAGGTGTAGATGGATTATGGCCTATCATAGTTGATTCAGTTATTATAGTTTCCGTTATAGTCTCCATAGCAACATCACCTATAACTGGTGCTGCTTCATTTATTCTTACTAAATCTAAATCACTCATTTGTAAATTAGCACTTATAAGTGCTCTTTTTAAGGATGCAATAACTCCATCTATATTATCTTTAGTACCTTTTATACCACTTGTTGGAGCTATACCACTTGAAATAAACTCTGTTTTATTATCATATACTTTTGCAAGTGCTACTTCTGTAGTAGCATTTCCAATATCTACACCTGCTATTATTTTCATATCAGTTACATCCTTTTATTACTCTACTCTTAATTTTTTTCTCTCTTCGTAAACTCGAGATGCTTCTCTTACAAATTCTGCATTTACTTTAGCATCATATTCATTTTCAAGTTCATCTGCTATAGCTAATAATTCTTCTTTCGTAGATCTATATGGTCTTAATGCATTATACATTTCAAGCACTCTTGTATCTGGAACATTTATAAGTTCACCTGCTCTTCTAAAGTTTCTTGCTACCGCGTGTCTATTCATTTGTTCCGCTATTTGTGCCTGCATTTCTAATGTTTCTTTAGATATTCTTATATCTTCCGGCTTTATTTCACCTTGAATGACACTTTCTAATGTTATTTCATTTAATCTTCTTCCTGTAGGTGTATTTATAATATCTGGTACCTTGGTAGCTAAAGGGTATTCTTTAGAAGTCATTTTAATTGTTTGCATAATCTATCTCCTTTCTCTAATTAAAACTTAAATTCTATTTGTACTGGCTTACTATTCTCTACTATATGTTTGGTTTCTTTTATATGAAGTAACGCAGCTATTGCCATAAATTTAGGTCTAGCCATTTGATCATTTCTAGTAGGTACTGGATTTGGAGATTCTCCTTTAGCGTACTTAGCTGCATTTTTACCTATTAATCTGAAAGTTTCTAAATCTAAAAGTGGAGCTTGTGGAAATAATTCTATATTATTTAACGGTAGTAAATCTTTTTGATGTATTATAGTTGTACCTTTTGATTGTATTCCTATCCCTATTCCCGAACCACTATATTTTGCTGCATCATTTCCTATAAATGAAACATCCGAAGTTCTTAATACTCTAACTACACGTGCATGTAATCCTTCTTCTTCTATCCCTGCTATAATTTCTCTTAAAACCTCTTCATGTGGTACATTTACTATAGTTTTTGTTTGATGCTTTAAAAATGAAGGTCCTATACCTATAACAACCTCATCTGATCTTGTTCCAACGTTAGCATCTCCAATTTCTTCTATTTGAAGATCTGGCATTTCAAACTTATCCATATATATCCACCCCCTTAATCTATATCTTCTGGTTTTATTATGTTTGGTATATTTTTTATTTCATTCCATCTTTCTTCACTTATCCTATATCCAGTTCCAGGACCTTGGTAATCATTTATATCATTAACAGCACTTATTACATCAAATTTTTCATCTAATATTGCTGATGTTTGCAAGTAATCCCCTGTAACCCTTTGTTTAAGCATATTTAATATATTTGTCGCAACATCATCAAATCCATGTTTACTTAATGCTTTTACTATATCTAGCCCTGTTATTCTATTTTTTAACATCTCTTCTGCTGCTTTTAAATCTTCAACTATATTTCTTTCTGGCATATCTTTACTTCCGTGTGCATAAGTTGCGGCTTCTACTTCTTCATCTGTTATAGTTGGAAATTCAAGTTCTTTGAATACTGCTTGTATTGCTCTTGCTGCCTTATTTCTTATTGCTATTGTTTCATCTTCATTTACTGGTCTAAGACCACCATCTACCATTAAGTCTCTTTGAAGTATATTGTAATCATCAAAATCTTCTGCATCAAAGTTTGAACCTGCAAACATGTTATCATAGTTTGGAACTGCGCTATATCCTGAAAATATAAAGTCTGTTCCTGGTAACATCTGCATTAAAGTTCTAGCTGTTCTTCTTATATCTGAGTGTGAGAATGTTTGGTCATTTCCTGATGCACACTCTATATCAAGCATTGAACATATTAAGTTTTCTGCAAGTACTGCTCTTATTCCTGATGGTACTGCCCCTGTCATTCCAATACAACTAACAGCACCATTTTGAAGCCCTTGAACTCCTGCACCTTTAGTTATATATATACATCTTGCTTCTAAGTAAAGCATTGATTTACCCTCTGCATATCCCATTAGTGCTTCAGAACCTGTCCCCGAAGTATACCTCATTTTTAACCCTCTTGATGCATAAGCTGATGCTAGAAATGTTTTTGACCATGGAGTATCATCACCATCTGTGAATACTGATTCTGTACCATAAACAGAAACGGTCTCCGCATAACTAGTTAATCCTCTCATACCTAAGTCAAGTTCTGTTGCTTCCTCTACGGAACATTGAGTTAATACTCCTCCACGTCCAACCTGAGAACCTATAAGTATTGCTATTGCATTAAATGGTGCATATCTTGTTATTGCTACTGTTGTTTCTTGTTCTGAAAATCCTCTTATTCCTGCTTCTGCAGCATCAGCAGCTATTTGAACTGGATTGTCTTTTACATTTGTTACGTGACATTGATTTGATGGAGTCTTTCTTGCACGCATTTTTTGCATTGCCATCATCATCTCAACAACATTCATATGTGATACAACTTCAACTATTTTAGCCGGAGTTATAGATGTACTTATTTCAACTATTTCTTCTCTTCCAACATTTATATCTACTAATTTTCTAGCTATTTCTAAAGAGCCTAAACTCATGTATTCTTCCGCTTTTTCTAAGTTTATAGAATAATCAGCTATAAACTTATCTATCATATCAAAATCTTCTCTTTTTTTATTATCTAACTCAATAACCTTACCATCTTCTATCTTTATAGAAGGTTTAGGATCATTAGGGCTATCCATTGCTACTAATCCTTCATCTGACCATTCACCAATAAGTCCATCTTGATTTACAGGACGTTTAGCTAATGCTTCAAATCTTTTTGATTTCAATTTCATATTTCCCCCTTAAGTTATGTATTTCTTCGTTTGTTATAAGTTTAACTTTTTTTGAAATCAAATACATCCTAGTGTTTTGTCTTTTTATTTAAAATTTTAGTCTTTAACTTACTTATCAAATAGGACTTTTTTGCATAGGACAATTTTTGTATAAAAAAATAGTCCTATTATTAAATAGAACTACCCATTTTATATAAATCTCTGTATTTTTTTGGTGTTATACCTTCTAGCTTTTTAAACAGTCTTATAAAATACCCACAATCTTCAAATCCTAAGTCTATAGCAATATTATTTATCGGATTATCTGTATTTTTTAATAATTGTTTAGCTTTTGCAATCTTTTTATCATTTAAATATGTTATAAAATTCAGTCCTGTCTCCTTTTTAAATAATTTACTAAAGTAGCATTGACTTAAATTACAAACAAATGCCATCTTATCTAAAGTTATATTCTCATGTATGTTTTCATCTATATATTCAATTGCCTTTATTATTGGTGAATCGTCATCATTTTCGTTAGTTTTTAAATTAACATTTATATTTTCTTCACTACCTATATATACATCGTCTATTGTACTTTCATTATTTTTTTGAAAAGTTACTTTTCTAATAGATTCATTCGATAATCTATTGTTTACAGCGGCTTGAACTATATAATTACTAGTGTGGAACATCATTTGCGCTATTGCCTTTACTTTTTCAAATTTAACAGTTGGAAGGTTTTTGTACTCTTCTTCTAACTCTTTAATTGTTTTGTCATCTAGATGTCTAAAATCCGTATTTCTTCTTACAACTTCTTCTAGATCTAAACTCTCGTCATCTTCAACTAAAATTTGCCCACCCATAATAGCTCCTAAATACTGGTCTCCTACTATTATTGGAACTGCAAAGTCTACTATTCCTTTATGGCACTTATATATATATGCCTCTTTTGTTCTTGCTGACTCTATACCTCCTCTAGAATCGCACTTTTCACAAAGTACTGAGTATTCTTTTATTTCTCTCATTCTAGAGCAAAATTTAGTACAATTACTATGACTAGTTATTGGTCTTCCTGTATAATCAACCATTATTATAGCTGTATCAGTAGCTTTAGCTATATCATCTTGTATCTTTTGAAATGATTCTATATTTATGACTTCTTCTAACGATATTGTCTTTTTCAATTCTCCCCATCCCTTTTTTACATTTTATGACATGTTATAATTTCATTATATTGCTGCCTATATATTTTTTCAATACTATAAACACTATTAATTTATTTGACTCATTATAGAAAAATTTGTGATCAAAAAAGGTATTGATTGAAAAATCAATACCTTTTTTGTGTATTTCAGTATTAAATGGGAATCTCATGAATAATCTCCATCATTTTAAATTTAATTATTCTTTAATTACTTAAATATTATATAAAGTTAATTTATAACTATCATAATATTTAGGTAAATCAAATTATCTCTTGCTATAATCAGCTAAAAACTTTTCTATACCTATATCAGTGAGAGGATGCTTAACCATTTGCTTTAATACCCCAAATGGTATAGTTACTATATCACTTCCTGCTAAAGCACATTCAGATATATGTATAGGATTCCTTATACTTGCTGCAATTATTTCTGTTTTCATACTATGAGTTTTAAATATATTAGCTATTTCAGTTATTAACTCACTACCTTTAATTCCTATATCATCAACTCTTCCTACAAATGGACTTACATATGTAGCTCCAGCTTTTGCAGCTAATAAAGCTTGCTGAGATGAGAATATTAATGTCACATTTGTCTTTATATCCCTTTCAGTTAATAACTTAACTGCCTTCAACCCTTCTATACACATAGGTATCTTTATAACTATATTCTTATGTAATCTTACTAAATCCATAGCTTCCTTAATCATTTTATCAGCTTCTAAACTTATTACTTCTGCACTTATTGGTCCATCAACTATAGTACAAATTTCATTTATTACTTCTTGTAAATCTCTTCCTTCTTTTGCTATAAGTGACGGATTAGTTGTAACTCCATCTATTATGCCCCAGCTATTAGCTTCTATTATCTCACTTACATTTGCTGTATCTATAAATATTTTCATATAAATTCTCCCATTATAATTTATTTTTATTTAGGTTTTCTTTTATCATATTAATTATATTTTCTGTTGTTAAGCCATGCTTCTCTAGTAACTGTTCTGGAGTGCCTGATTCTCCAAATACATCATTTATTCCTAACTTAATAACTTTAGTTGGTGATGTTTCAGAAGTAACTCCAGCTACTATTTGTCCTAATCCACCCACTACTGAATGTTCCTCACAAGTTAATATAAAACCGGTCTCCTTAGCTGCTTTTTCTATTATTTCTCTATCTATCGGTTTTATAGTAGGCATATGTATTAATCTTATATCTATTCCTTCATTTTTAAGTTCTTCACAAGCTTTTTTTGCCATGTCTGTCATAAGTCCAGTAGAAATTATTGTACAATCATTACCTTCCTTTAAACATACACCTTTTCCATATTCAAATTTATAATCATCTCTAAATATATCTACGCTATTAAGTCTTCCTAATCTTATATATACGGGTCCTACATGTTTAGCTGCATACTTTATTATTTCATTTGTTTCTTTAGCATCAGCAGGAACTAATATACTCATATTAGGTAAGGAGTTCATTATTGCTATATCTTCTATAGATTGATGAGATCCCCCATCTTCTCCTACAGTTATTCCTGCATGAGTTGCAGCTATTTTTACATTAGCCTTTGGATAACATATTGAGTTTCTGATTATTTCAAATGCTCTACCTGTTGCAAATACTGCAAAAGTACTAGTAAAAGGTATCTTGCCATACCCAGCTAAACCTGAACTTATTCCCAAAAGATTTTGCTCTGCTATACCTACATTTATAAATCTTTCTGGATATGCTTTTGCAAATTCTAATGTTTTAGTAGATTTTGAAAGGTCTGCATCTAATACTACTATCTGATCATTATTTCTTCCTAATTCAACTAATGCTTTTCCATATGCTTCACGTGTTGATAATCCCATATTATAAACACTCCTTTCTCACATCTTCTAATTCATTTATAGCTATATCTCTTTGCTCAGTATTTGGAGCACTTCCATGCCAACCTATACTATTCTCCATGAAAGATACACCTTTACCTTTTGTCGTTCTTGCAACTATAACACTTGGTCTATCATGTATTTTTTTAGCCATATCAAAAGCTTGTTCTATTTGGTTAAAATCATGTCCATCTATTACTATTACATTCCACCCAAAGCTTTCAAACTTTTTATCCAAAGGCTTAATATTCATTACATCTTCATTTTTGCCATCTATCTGTAGTGTGTTATAATCAATAATTGCGACTAAATTATCTAGTTTGTAATGAGAAGCACTCATTACAGCTTCCCACACTATTCCTTCTTGTAATTCACCATCTCCAAGTAAGGTATATACTCTAGAGTTTCCATCATCAATCTTTATTCCTAATGCCAATCCTACTGCATTTGATATACCTTGTCCTAAAGATCCTGTAGATACATCTATTTCATCTATCTTTTTACTATCCGGATGTCCTTGTAGTCTAGATCCTATTTTTCTTAATGTCATAAGTTCTTCTTTTGGTATAAATCCTCTTTCACTTAAAGTAGCATATAGTACTGGAGCTGCATGCCCTTTAGACAATACAAAATAGTCTTTTTCTTTCATATTTAGATTATTTTCATTTATATTCATTTCTTTAAAATATAAATACGTAAGTATTTCAACTGATGATAATGATCCACCTGGATGGCCTGACTTTGACTCTGTTATCATTTCAACTATATTCTGTCTTATATTTATAGCATGATTTTCTAATTGTTTATACATGATATTCCCCCGACTAAATTCATAATTTATCAATTTAAAAAGTATTGTCATATATGACAATACTTTTTAAATTATATAGCTACTATTAAACCTACTATCAAAGCACTTAATAAGCTTACACAGAATCCACCTAGCATACCTTTTAATGCTAATCTAGATAATATTTCTCTTTTTTCTGGACAAAATACAGATATACCAGATATACATATACCCATACTAGATATATTCGCAAATCCTGTAAGAGATATAGACATCATTAATCCTGATCTATAATCTAATGTGCTTAATATTTGACCTAATTGACCAAAAGCAACGAATTCATTTAATACTAACTTACTTCCAAGTAATTGACTCGCAGTTAATATATTTTCTTTTGGTACACCCATTAATAATCCTATAGGAGCAAATATAATAGATAATATTTGCTCTAATGATACTCCAAATACTCCTAACAATCCATTAACTAATGCAACTAATGATATTATTGCTATAAGTGATGCACCTATACCAAGAGCCATGTTAAGCCCATCATTAGCACCTTGAGATATAGCAGATATTAGGTTTGTATTATCACCTTTATTGTCTATACTCACTTCATCAGATGCTAACTTTGTCATAGCAAGTGTAGCTTCTTGTGAAGCTGCATTTCCGTCTGAATGTACAACTATTTCTTCTATATTTGATGTTTCTATTACTTTTTCAGGAAGTATAAGCTTAGATACTATAATACTTCCTAACGGAACTAGTGCTCCTCCTATTAAAAGATATTCCATAGGTATACCCATTCCTGCATAACCCATAAGTACTGTAGCTGACATACTACCCATACCGGATATTAAAACTAACATTATTTCACTTTCAGTCATACTTCTTAAATACTTACTTACAAGTATTGGTGATTCAGTTTGACCTAAAAACATATTTGCAACAGCAACAAAACTTTCTACTTTACTAGTTCCAAGTATTTTTCCTATTACCCCACCGATTCCTTTGACTACAAACCCTATGATACCTAGATAGTATAGTGCCGCCACAAGTGCTGATATAAATATAATGTTACCTAGAACTTGTATTCCAAATATAAATCCCGTTGGCATTGCTGAATCTGACAATCCTCCAAATATGAAGCTTAAACCTTCTCTTCCATAACTCAATATGTTAGTTACTACATCTGATACTCTTTCTAATACCATTCTCCCTAATGGAAATTTTACTAGTAAAAATGAAAGAATAAATTGAAGAACAAGAGCTTTTATGATCATCTTTTTATTAATTTCTTTTTTATTAGCTGAAAATAAATATAATACTCCTAGCAAAACAAATATTCCTAAGGCGTTTAATAATTTTAACATGCTATCTCCTTCTATTTATGACACATATACGTGATCATTTTTTCAATCAAAATTATATTTCACTAACTATTTTCTTAACTAAATTCAAGAACTGTAGCTTAACTTTTTGTGTAGTCTCTATAACTTCTTCATGATTTAAAGGTTGGTCTAATATACCTGCTGCCATATTGGTTATACAAGATATACCTACAACTTTAAGATCACTGTGAGAAGCAACTATTACTTCTGGTACTGTAGACATTCCTACTGCATCAGCCCCCAAAACTCTAGCCATTCTTACCTCTGCTGGTGTTTCATATGTAGGACCAGTGAAGAATGCATATACGCCTTCTTTTATGTTTATTTCTAGTTCTTTCGCACATTTTCTAGCAACTTCTATATATTCTGGAGTATAAGCTTTAGACATATCTGGAAATCTAACTCCTAATCTATTGTCATTTGATCCTATTAATGGATTATATCCACCAAAATTTATATGATCCTTTATTATCATTAAATCCCCTGGTATAAATTCTTTATTGACTCCACCTGCTGCATTAGTCACAAATACAATCTCAACACCTAATGCTTTCATTACTCTTATCGGAAAAGTAGTATCTTGCATTATGTATCCTTCATAGTAGTGAAATCTTCCTTGCATCGCTACAACATCTTTTCCTTGTAATTGTCCTATAACTAATTGACCCTTGTGACCTTCTACTGTTGATACTGGGAAATTTGGTATTTCATCATAACTTATTATTATTGGATTTTCTATTTCATCCGCTAATACTCCTAAACCAGAACCTAGTATTAATCCTATTCGTGGTACTATTTTAATTTTCGATTTTATATATGTAGTACTTTCAACTATTTTGTTATATAAGTTCTTCATACTATTCACTCCTATAATTTATTATTTAATAACATCCATGAATGATTTTCCGATTTCAAAATTGTAAGTTTGATTTTCTTCACTAAAATTATCTAATATAGTAACTCCTATATCTGCCATAGTCTTAAGCTTAGGTATTTCTTTAGGATCTTTTAAAGATTTATTATAAACTATAACTGGTACATATTCTCTTGTATGATCCGTTCCCTTAAACGTCGGGTCATTACCGTGATCTGCTGTTATTATTAAAAGATCATCCTCTTTAAGATTTTTGATAAGAATTCCTAATTGATAATCAAAGACCTCTAATGATTTCTTATAACCCTCTACATCTCTTCTGTGTCCATATAAAGCATCAAAATCTACTAAGTTTAAGAATATTAATCCGTTGTATAAATTTTCTTTTGCAATAGATATAACTTCATTCATTCCAGCTTCATTACTTTTACTTTTTATACTTTTAGTTATCCCTTGGTAAGAGTAAATATCTCCTATCTTGCCTATGCCTATAACATCTAAGCTTTTCTCACAAAGAGCATCTAACACTGTTTTTGTTGGTGGTTTTAAAGCATAATCTTTTCTATTTGAAGTACGTTTAAAGTTTTCTTTTTTAGTTCCTACAAATGGTCTTGCTATTATTCTACCAACTTTATATTCTTCTTGTAATGTAACTTCTCTTGCTATTTCACATACTTTATATAATTCTTCTAACGGTATAACTTCTTCATTTGCTGCTATTTGCAGAACACTATCTGCTGATGTGTATAATATTAAACTTTTAGTTTTTATATGTTCTTCACCAAGATTTTGAATTATTTCAGTTCCTGATGCTGATATATTTCCAATAAATTTATGACCGCTTTTTTCTTCAAGTTCATCTATAAGCTCTTTTGGGAATCCTGTTTCAGTAAATACTTTAAAAGGTTCATTTATGCATATACCAGCCATTTCCCAATGACCAGTTATTGTATCCTTTCCTTTTGATAATTCTCCACACTTTGTACTATATGCTATTTGATCCTTTACTTTTTCCACACCTTTGATACATGCTATATTTCCTAGACCCATTTTTTGAAGGTTAGGAAGTTTAATTCCTCCTACCTTATTTGCTAGATTACAAAGAGTATTAGCCCCTACATCACCATATTCTTTTGCATCTTCTAGTTCACCTATTCCAACAGAGTCTAATACTATTAAAAATACTCTATTAAACTTTTTCATATTAATACCCTGTTACTTCTTCATTGTTTATAATTTTTATTATTGAACTAGTACCAAGTCTTACTGAACCTTTATTTATAAAGTCTTTAGCTGTATCAATATCTTTTATTCCACCTGCTGCTTTTATTAAAACGTCTTTTCCTATATTCTCTTTAAATAACACTATATCCTCAGCTGTTGCCCCACCTGTACTAAATCCAGTAGATGTCTTTATAAAATCAGCCTTAGCATCTGTCACACATTTACACATCTGAATTTTTTCCTCTTCTGTTAAAAGACAGGTTTCTATTATAACTTTTAATATATTTTTACCACAAACTTCTTTTATAGCTTTTATTTCTTCAGTTATTTCATCAAACTTACCTTCTTTTAGCATACCTAAGTTTATTACCATATCAATTTCATCTGCACCATTTGCTATTGCATCTTTAGTTTCAAATACCTTTACAGACATTGTGTTATAACCATTAGGAAATCCTATTACTGTACAAACTTGCATCTTATCACCAACAAACTCTTTAGCTCTCTTTACAAATGATGGTGGTATACAAACAGAAGCTACCTCATACTTTATTGCTTCTTCACATATTACCTTTATATCTTCCCAAGTAGATGTTTGTTTTAATAAGGTGTGATCTACTGTTTTTAAAATTACTTTTTTATCCATTGCTCTTTTCTCCTTATTACAATGATTAATAAATGATTTCAACTTTTCTTATATTTAAAATTCAGGTATTATTTTTAATATACTATCTTATTATTTTGTGTATTATCTTAGTCTTTTCTGGTTTTTCACTCTGTATATTGTATGCACTTAGCAATTCTTCTTCAGCCTTTTCAAACTTAGCTTTATCACTTGAATATAATATAGCTAATACATCTCCTACTTTTACATAATCACCCATTTTCTTTTTAAGTCTTATCCCTGCTCCATAATCTAATTCATCATCTTTTGTATGTCTTCCAGCCCCTGTAAGTAATGAAGAAACTCCAACTTTTTCTGCATTTAAGTCATATACATATCCTTCTTTAGTAGCTTTGACTTCATGAGTTAATGGCGCTATTTCAAATAATTCTGGATTATCTATAACTTTAGGATCTCCTCCTTGAAGAACTGTTAATTCTCTTAATTTCGCTAATGCACTTCCATCTTTTAAGATATCTTCTAATTTAGCTCTACCTTTTTCAACATCTGGTTCTATATTTCCTAACATAAGCATTTGAGCTCCTAATTGTAAGCATAACTCTCTTAAATCATCTGGACCCTCACCCTTTAATATTTCTATTACTTCTTGTAGCTCAAGAGCATTTCCTATTGCATATCCTAGTGGTTCTCCATTTAAAGTAATTGCTGCGGATGTATTTCTACCTACACTATTACCTATTTCAACCATAGCTATTGCTAATTTCTCTGCATCTTCAGCTGTTTTCATAAATGCGCCTTCTCCATATTTAACATCTAGTACTATTGCATCTGAACCTGAGGCTATCTTCTTACTCATTATACTTGCAGCTATTAAAGGTATACTGTCTACTGTTGCAGTAACATCCCTTAGTGCATATATTTTTTTGTCTGCTGGAACTAAATTTTGGGTTTGACCTGCTATAACTAGCCCTGCATTTCTAACCATATCTATAAATTTATCTTCTTTTACTGATATATTAAATCCTGGTATAGATTCTAATTTATCTAATGTTCCACCAG
The DNA here is from genome assembly GCF_900604535.1 of Romboutsia sp. Marseille-P6047. Classification (NCBI taxonomy): domain Bacteria; kingdom Bacillati; phylum Bacillota; class Clostridia; order Peptostreptococcales; family Peptostreptococcaceae; genus Romboutsia; species Romboutsia sp. Marseille-P6047. The sequence goes on along the minus strand of NZ_UWOT01000003.1, from coordinate 216,056 downwards.
TGTGCCCAAGTCCTCTACCAGATAATTTGGCAACCTTTCCTCCAGCTGCAGCAACCATTGGTACTAATATAAGAGAAGTCTTATCTCCTACTCCACCTGTACTATGTTTATCTAATTTTACTCCATCTATCATACTAAGATCTACAACATCACCTGAGTTAACCATTGCCATAGTAAGATTAACTGTTTCTTCTTTTGTAAAACCATTCAGGTATATCGCCATTAATAATGCAGATGCTTGATAATCAGGAATTTCTCCGCTAGTATACGCATCTATAAAGAAATCAATTTCATCCTTAGATAATTCCTTATTATCTCTTTTTTTAGATATTATATCGTATAGTCTCATAACTTTCTCCCTTTTATATATTTATTTTTTTATATTGATTGGACTGAGTCCATATTTCTAGCTCTTCATAGGTTGAAGGTATATACAATTCTCCTTCTACTATGTCATTTTTTATTTCTTCTACAACTTGTATTGTTTTTTCTGGTATCTCTACATTAGACCCTGCTATTTCATAGCCTATAACATTTTCTTTGATTCCAAAACTATGCATACCAGGTGACCAAGTACTTTTTACAACTGATTCAATCTCGTTATATATTATGTCATCCGCATGCCTTATAGCTGTCGCTACTATATAATCTGGTTCAAAAAGATTTTGATTTCCATCAATTCCAAATGCATATTTATCAACTTCTTTTGCAGCTGCAAATACTCCAAATCCAGATTCTCCTGCTATATGTTGGATATATTTAGCTCCTTTTCTATACATAGAAAGAGCCATTTCCTTTGCCTTAGCAGGATTTGAAAAATCATCAACTACTCCTACTATAACTTTTGCATCTGGATTTATATATCTAATTCCTGCTTCAAATCCTATAGCCCCTTCTCTTAGATGTTTCATATCCATTCCAAGGATAATTCCACTAACTTCTTCATCTTGAAGTTTATCTTCTTTCATGAGCAGTCCAGCTATAACACCATTAAGAAATGTTTGTTCTGTCCAAAATGTATTTATTGAACTTACATTTGAGAGATTTAATCTAGAATCTACTAATGTAAATTTTTGATTTAGGAACTCTTTTGAAACTTTTTTTACAGCTTCTTCTTGTTCAAAACCAATAGATATTATTAAGTCGTATTTTTTACTACTCGCATATTCTCTAGCTATAGTTTCATAATCTTCTTCAGATTTAGATTCATAGTAATCAAATTCTATGTTTAATTTATCTTGAGCTCTTAAGATACCCTCAAAACATAAATCATTAAAAGATTTATCTCCTAGACCATGCTTATTAAATACTACACCTATTTGGGTTACATTTTCATTGGATAGATCTCCAAACTTACTTTCGCTATTCTCTGATGGATAAATTATTATTATAAATAGAACTAATAATACTGAAATAGCTACTATTATATTTTCTTTAGATTTGATCACTATTGCCTCCTATGATAATACATAGTAAAGCAGATAACTAAGTATCTCTTTCTTTACTAGTATTTTATTATAAATAACGTTTTCTTGCTATGAATTATATTGATAAGCCATAACATTATATTGATAAATTTATGGCTTATCATTAATTAGATTTGTAAAATATTGATTTTAATTGAACAATATTGACATTTTCTTAATATCTATCATCTTCTGGAGATACTCCTTTATACTTCTTATATGTTTTTGAAAAGTAACTAGAATTGACATAACCTACTTCATTAGATATTTGACATATTTTCATATTTGTATTTTTTAATAATTCCTCAGCTTTTTTCATTCTGAATAAAGTGAGATATGTGCTAAAGTTTTCTCCTACTTCTTCTTTAAATAACCTTGAAAAATATTCAGGAGATAAATATACATGCTTTGATATTTCTCCTAATGATATAGATTCTTTATAATTAAGCTCTATATATTCCATAGATTTTGCTATAGCTTTTGAATATTTATTTTCATCTAGTTCATAGTTATTTTTTACCTCAGTACCTGTAGTATTTAAGCTATTATTGCTATCTTTTATATTCTCATAAATTCCTGTAAGAACATCTTTTAGTTCTTTAGGTCTTATATCTGACTTTATAAGATATTCATGTACACCACAACTTATAGCCTGCTTTGCATATGAGAATTCTGCATAGTTTGTAAGTAATATTATATAAGTGTCTGGCATTACTTTTTTTACTTCTTTTGTAAGCTCTATTCCACCCATTATAGGCATTTTTATATCACTTATAATAACCTGTGGGTTAAATTTGACTGCTAATTCATATGCTTCTTTTCCATTTGATGCAGATGCTAAAACCTTAAATTCTTCTGAAATATTGTCTACAGTATAAGCTATCCAGTCCCTTATAGGTGCTTCATCCTCTACTACTAATATATTTAACAACTTGCACTCCCCCTAACTAGGTAAAATAAATATGACCTTCGTTCCTTCAGATTCTATACTTTCTATTTTTAATCCATATTCTTCTCCGTAATTTAACTGTATTCTTTCATGAACATTTATTACTCCCACTCTATTCATACTTTCTTCTTTTTTTAATACAGCCTTTACTTGATTTTGAGTCATTCCTATTCCATTATCTTCTATTACTATTCTTACTCCATCATCTCTTCTATAGCCAGTTATACTAATAATTCCTTTATTGTGCTCCTTTTCCATACTATACAAAATAGCATTTTCCAAAATTGGCTGTAAAATAAAAGATGGAACCTTAAATTCATTTATACTTGGATCTATGTCGTAACTAACATCAAAGCAATTAGGATGTCTCATTTTTTGTAGCTCTACATAGTTTTCAATATTATTGATTTCTTCTTCTAAAGAAATCATTTCGCTAGCTTTTGGTAATATACTTCTTAATAATTTAGTAAATCTATAAAGCATTTCCTCTGCTTCTTCTGTTTTATTCATAGATATTAAAAATCTAATTCCACTTAAAGTGTTATATAAAAAGTGAGGATTTATCTGTGCCTGTAAAAAACTTAATTCTGCTACTCTTTTTTGTTCTTCTTGTTGCTTTATTTCTGATATAGAGTAATCTAACCATTTAACCATACTATTAAAATATTCCTCTAGTTGTCCTATCTCATCATCTTTGTCTACTTTTACTTGAACTTTTAAGTTTCCTTGCATTACCTCATCCATCTTATTTTTAATATTATATATTGGTTTAGTAATAAGTACAGATAACTTATAGGCTATTAATAAAGCTACTAAACTTACTAGTATTAATATTACTAAAAGCCTTTGAGCTATTTCAATGGATAGCTTAGTCAAAATATTTGATGGAATTTCTTGTATTATACTCCATCCATATCGGTTAATTTCAGAAACTATTTCTATATTACTTGAGTTGTTATTTTTATGTTCTATGCTACCTGTAACTTCTTTATAATTTATACCTATATCTCTTTTATCTTTGCTTGATATTATTTTTCCTTGTGAATCTATAATATAAATATTAGACCCTGACTTTAATGCTTCAGCATATCTATCGTACAACATAGTTTCACTTATATCTATTATTAATACACCTAGAGTTTTTTCTGTTATTAAGTCCTTTATTAATCGCCCCATTTTGAAGATGTTTTTATATGGACCTATTCCATTTTCATCTTTATATGTATTAATAAGTACAGTGTTACCATCAGCCTGTATTATTTTATTGTACCAGTCTTCATTTTTTATTTTATCTATATCATATTTAGTTTTAGAATAGGTACTATAAGTTAATCCATTCTCACCAATTACGTATAATTCTGGCTTCATATTGAACTCACCATATTCCCAAACCTCATCATTCAACAATCCCTCTACATATGAATCCATTTTGTTCTTTAAGTATTTATCTTTAGGAAGTTGTTCTTTAGGTACATCTAATATATCTATTAGTTCACTATCCACTACTATATTATTTCCTATTGTTTCTACATTGGACAATAGTATTGATATGTTATTAGAAATTTCACTTAAAACTTGATTTCTCATCTCGTACATTTCTTTTTTAGTCATTTGATTTGTATCACTTATAATCCATGTTACTATTAAACCAACTATTAGTAGCGTAAATGTAAACATTAATAAGAATAATTTAAATGTAATACTTTTATTTAGTATATGAATCTTCCCCATCTCCTTTGTTACTTCTTGCAAATCTGATAATTAATTTTATACCAATGAAATTGTTTTATCAATATTGATATGTTATTTGAATATTAAACGAATATTTAAAAAGTAACATAAAAAATAGCAGATTCATTAAATATAATTTTATCTAATGCATCTGCTATTTTATATTATTAATACCATAATTTTGTAAACGTTTTTCTTAAATATATAATTATCAGAATACTTTAAATACAGATTTTCTTCTATAAGATAATTTATAGATTGTATAGCATCAAATACATGAATTCTATCTAAAGTTTTCTGATTCAAATGACACATTAGTTTGTTGATTATATTATACATGATTTATAGATTATAATTCTAGTTATTGTGTAATAAAATATACTATTTATTATAATAGTAAAAATTAAAAGATATTGATTTTACAATCAATACCTTTTTAACTATAATAGTTGATATGATTAATAAAAATTATAACCACAATTTACTTAATCTATTAATTCTTCTTTTATTTCATTTAAATAACCTTGTCTTACAATTAAAAGTATATAAATAAAACTATAAAGAAGCTTCTCATTATTAAAATGCTGATGATTATTATAATAATTATCTTTTATAACATATATCTCATAATAAGCTGACATAATAAACTTGTCTACTTGTGCGACTACATTTAAAACATTATTATTAATTACTAATATATCACTTTTTTATCCTCTAATAAAGTTAAATATATTGTTTCTTTATTAAATAAGAATCATATGAATAATACTCACTATTAAATATTTATGCAATGTATTCTATATAACTTTACCATCACTAATATTTATAGTATTATCTGCGCTACTAGCTATTTCATCATTATGAGTTATCATAACCAATGTTTGTTTATATTCTTCTATACAAAACTTTAATAAATTCATAACTTCATTAGTTGTTTTACTATCTAAGTTTCCAGTAGGCTCATCTGCAAATATTATTGAAGGTTTATTTGCAAGCGCACGAGCTATAGCCACTCTTTGTTGTTGGCCTCCTGATAATTCATTTGGAAACTTTTTAATTTGAGATTTTATGCCTAATTTCTCTATTGAATCATCAATATACTTTTTGTCTACTTTACCACCACTAAGCGATATTGGAAACACTATATTGTCGTAAACATTTATAACTGATATCAAATTATAACTTTGAAATATAAATCCAAATTCTTCACTTCTCAATTTTGACAACTTATCATCATTTAAAGTGTATAAATCTAAATCATCTATGAAAACTTTTCCTGATGTCGGTTTATCAAGACCAGCCATACAATGAAGTAATGTACTTTTTCCTGAACCACTCTTTCCAATTATAGCTGTAAATTTATTTGGTTGTATTTCTAAACTTATTCCATCAATAGCTCTTACTTCACTCTCTCCCCTACCATATACCTTTTTTAAATTTATAACTCTTAAATTTTTCATAATATTATCTCCTTGTATATCATCTAATTTATAAAACTTAATTAATCATTCTCTTTTATTCCTTCAATAATATTCATTTCTTTAAAATCTTTATTAGCTGTCATTGCTGCTAATAAACACATAGTAATGGATATAAGTAAAAATATTATTGATTCTTTAACTGGGAATGTAAATTCCATAAAGTTTTCTATACCATAGTTTATATAAGCATCATTATTCAAATTTACAAATTTAATTAGGTTTATTATAGCTGGTATTAAAGCAATCATAAAACTAAATATTGAATAGGCTAATGCTTCATAAATAATCATTTTTCTCATATTTTTAATACTAAGACCTAAGGCTCTAAGTGTTGATATTTCTTTTCTTCTAACAAGCAAATTAGTTCTTATTGTACAGAAAATATTAATTTCAGCTATTATTAAGACTAATACTATAAGTGATATCTTAGATTTTATATATTCTTGGCTTGACTCACTAGCCCACTCTACATATCCTACTCTACTTTTAAAAGTAGATAAATGAATTCTATCTGAAATTTCTTCTAACTTTTCATTTACAACTTCATCATACGGGTCTTCTAAATTTATACCTAGCTTTGTATATTTTTGTTCTCCTATTAATGATTCTGAATGATTCTTTGAAGTTACAATTTCAAAGTTATTCCCAAATTGACCATCTCCCATAGACATCCAGTCTGGTGTTAGTGTTGAGCATACTCTTACTTTACTTTCTTTATATACAGTTTTATTGTCTTCTTTGGCTGGAACTTTTATTGTTAAAATATCTCCTACCTCTATATCTTTAAATACCTTTTTCAAAGTATAATCCTTTTCTCTTTCATAAAAATAATTGTATACTGCTACATTGGGATAACCATCAGTTTCTTTTCCTAAATCGTCTAGATTTCCGTACTCTACAAATTTTTTTAAATCTTTATTTATATAATTATTTCCATATATTTTTAAGTCCATTTTATGCTCTGTATTTTCTATTCCGTTATACTTTGCAAACTCTTCATTTATTTCATCCTTTTTGAAATCAAAGAATCCACTAACTACATTTATTGTATTTACACTTTTTACCCCATCTACAGACTTTATTTTATCTACATCAGTATCTGTGTATTTTAAGCTTTCTAAATATGAGACAGCTCCATTAAACTGCATAACTACATCATATCTATTTTGCATGTCCTCAATTTTAGCACCTACTTCATCTTGCATGCTTGAGAAATTAGTTATAAATATATATCCTCCAAGTGCAATTGATATTAATGATATAATTGACCTAGATTTATTTCTTCCAATATTTTTAAGTCCCATAAATCCATAAAATCCAAATATTTTGTTTAAAACTTTATTTAATTTATATCCCTTACTATAACTTTTAACTTTTTCATTGTTACTCATTGCTTCTATAGGTGATATATTCCCAATCTTACACATTGCTATGATACAAGGAATAGATACTGAGAATATTCCTACTAATATAGGTTTTACAATATTTCTATTACTTATATATAGTTTTGGAGCAATCGAGGCTTCTTTATATATCTCAACATTATATGTATTAACTCCTACATATGAATATAAAGTTCCTAGTATTAACGCTAAAATTATGCCTATAACCATAATAATGAAAGCTCGATATATTAATATTAATCTAACCTTCTTTTCGCTTGAGCCTATTAACCTTAAAAGTCCTATTTCTTTCATAGTTTGATTTAGCGCTATGTTAAACATATTAAATATAAAAATTACTGCTGCAATTATAATTAATACTTCTAATTGAATTGATTCTTTTGATTTAGCACTTTCTATTTCAATATCTGCTAGTTTCTGTACAAGTGGTACATTTGGTAAGAAACTTGTTCTTCCTAAGTCATTTCTATCACTAATTTTTTTAACATTTCTATCAAGATTTTTTATCCCAGTTTTTAAATCTAATATACTGTTATATGTAACTAATTCTGTTGGAATTATATTATCCAATTCTGAATTACCATAAGTAAAACCTTCATATGTCCAAACAACGTCATAGTAACCTTCTGGTTTTTCTATAATTCCCACAAGTTTAAATTCTTGATCTTGTGTATAAATTTGATTATTACCTTCAGAATCTTTGTAATCCTTTTTTACTATAAGGTTTAAAGTAGAATTTAGCTTATAAGGTTCTCCCATTGATTCTAAAGCCCTTTTTTCTAGAACTATCTCATTATTATTTTTAGGAAGCCTACCAGTTAATTTATTCGCTTTACCTTTGATATAATCTTCATTTGCTGACCTTAGTAATATATAATTTCCTTTATCATTTACAACACTTCCTAAATTTTGAACTGTTGTAATTTTTGATACATCTTTATCCTTTTTTAATTTTTCTACACCTTCATTATTTAAATCACTAAATTCTACATGATGTCCGCCATAAAGCTTGTCTATTGCTTCTAAATCATTTTTGTTATTTGACTCTTTTATAACATTTGTTCCAAATATAAGTACTACACCTAATACAACTCCAAGTATTAAAAATGACGTTCTAAGTTTATTTCTCCTTAAATATGCTAGTGACATTTTTAAGTAAATTCCCATACAAGCCTCCCATTTTACTATAAATTATTTATCCAATTAATCTTTTAAGTAGATTTACAGATATTTTACACGCTTTGATTATTCATTCTTGTTAAATACTTTTCATCTAATATTCCTCCATTTATTGTTTAGATCTTTCTATCACAAACTAAGAAAGGGACCTTATCTTTTGCTATTAAAAGATAACATCCCTTATATTCAGTATCAATATATATGCCCCAACTGGTAGGTTAAAAGCCCCCACTGTCAGTATTTTGATTAAGCGGTATGTATATAGTTATTGTAAATTTATTTTTTTCGTCTTCAAATAATAATTCTCCATCATACTTTTGTATAGATGATTTAATACTCTGAATTCCTATTCCATGTATGAACTTGTCTTTTTTTCTGTCAATAGAATATTCTTATTAAACTTCAAACTATTAACTTTGCTATTTTCACATTTTAGTACAAAGTAACATTTTGAAATAGTTCCTTTTATTCTAATATATCTATTAATATTTTCATCATGTATTTTATCACAAGCTTCTATCGCATTATCTAAAATATTAGCAAATATACTAGATACATCTATTGGTTTTATAAAATTAACCTTTGAAAAATTGATATCGCAAATAAATTTAATTCCCTTTTTTATACATATATCACTTTTTTCATTTATTATAATATCTAGTATAATATTGCCTGTATTGTAGATTGATTTAAATTCTTTGATCTCATTTTTCAAACTATTTACATATTCATTAATTTCTCTATTATTATTTTTAAGATTTTCTATACAATATATATGATTATTTATATCATGATAAAGCTTCTTAACCTTCATATGTGATTTCTGAACACTTAAATAATGAGAATACTGCATATCTAATTTGTTTTTTATTATTTCATTTTGAGATTGTATTCTATTCTCTCTAATTATTTTTATAAACAACACAATAATAAAAGACTACTTGCTAATATTAACTTTGGTGTTACAATATACCCAACTACATATAGTTCTGAATATCCACCAAATCGCTCTATTTTCTTGTTTATATAAATTATAACTATAGTAAGTAAATTTACCATTAAAGCAATCGATAAATATATATAATTTATCTTATTATCTTCATATAATTGTAATTTATTATTTAAAAGCCTAAATGTCAAATAAGCTATCATATAGATAGATATTATTATTATGTATGTATATATCTCAACTTTAGCATAATCATAATTAGAAATCAATAAAGCTTCTTTTGACAAAATCACATTACCTGTAACTATAAAAATAAACTTCTAGATATAATATCCCTTATCAAAGAGTGATATACATCAAATAAAAAAAATGAAACTATATATTTAATAATTCCTAGTGTATAAAAATAATTATAATATGCTCCCCAAATAATAAAAGTTAAGATATAAATAATATTATATTCATAAAATTTACCTACACTAAATAATATTATTATTTTACTATAATATAGTTTAATAATAATAAAATAAAAAAAGAAATCTTTTTAGACCTATCTGTATCTTTATTATAAGTTAATATACTTTCTAGTATAATCATTGGTATAAATATTGATAATATTAGTAACATGTCATTTATAGGATTTAGCATATTCTATCACCAATAAATTTCAAGAATTTTTCCTTTATATCTTTATGTCTGTATCTACTAATAGGTACTTCTTCACCACTATCTAGTATTGCAACATTTGACTTTATATTCTCTACATGATTTAAGTTAATTATAAAACTCTTATGACATCTTACAAATTCTTCTACATTTAAATCTTTTTCTATTTTTTCTAAACTATATCTAGCATTAAAATCTTTATTTATTGTATGTATTAGCATATCCTTTTTTTGAACTTCTATATAAGTTATTTCATTAGAATAAATCTTATATGTGTTAGATTTATTCTTTATTAAAATATACTGATTTTTGTTTTTTCAATTTCTCTGATACATGTTAATATATGTTTTTTTAATTCTTCTAATTCTATGGGTTTTAATAGATATCTATACGCTCTTACTTCGTATCCTTCTTGAACATAATCTATCAATGAAGTTATAAATATGATTTCCATGTTATCATCTATTTCTCTTATTTTTCTTGCAGTATCCATACCATTTATTTGTCCCATTTGTATATCGAGAAGTAATATATCTATATGATTTAATTCACTTTCTAGTAGTTCTTCTCCAGAGCTATATTTTTTTATTTCATATTCTTTATTTGTATGTTTTAATATATTATTAAGATTACTTTCTAATAATATTTGTGTTTCTTTTTCATCTTCACAAATTGCTATCCTAACCATAACCCCTCCTTGAAACACTTTTATTGTATTTTTGTAATTTTTATGTGAATTCTTATACTTTAAGTAAATACTTTTTTGATAGTTTTATCAATAGTATTTATATTTAAAATATAAAAATACCTATATCCAAAAGGATATAGGTATTCGTGGATTTTAATGGTGAAGATGAATCATAGGAGTAATACCCTAGATTCATACTTATATACTAATTTATTGATTCATATACTTTATTATCTCATCTAATGTAGCATATGATCCAATCGCACCTTTTTTAGTTGTACTGTAGGCGGCATAACAATTTGAAAATACTAAGTATTCTTTTAACATTTCAGCACTAATACTATCAAATCTTTCCATATTTATATCATCTTGTAATAGTTTAAATAAAAATGAACCAATAAATGAATCCCCTGCTCCTGTTGTATCAACTACATCCACAACATTCCCAGGTATTTTAACAATTTTATCCTTAGTATATGCCTCAGCTCCACCTTTTCCTTTTGTAAATAAAACTAGCTTCACATTACCTTTAAACAATACTTCTTTAGCCTCATCCATAGTATCATACCCCGTTATAAATTCTAATTCTTCATCAGATATTTTAACTATATGAGCTAAATGTAAAAACTCTATTATTGCATCTCTACATGACTCTTCGCTATCCCATAGAGGTAACCTTACATTTGGATCAAAGCTTATTATACTTTTATTTTCTAGTGCAAATTCTATAGCTTTTTTATGTGCATACTTCATTGGACACTCTATTAAATCTACTGAACAAAAATGTAAGCTATGACAATCTTTAAACCATTCCTTTTTTACTTCGTTTTCTTCTAGTAACATATCTGCACTTGGATTTCTATAGAATGAAAAATCACGATTTCCATCTTCTTTTAAAGAAACAAAAGCTAATCCTGTATTAGCTTTATCTGTTCTTAATACATAATCTGTATTTACATTAGCCTCTTTTAAAACCTCTATTATATGATCTCCAAAAGCATCCCTACCTAGCTTTGATATGAAATTTGATTTTCCACCAAGTTTTGATACTACAGCACTAACATTAGCAGGCGCTCCTCCCGCTACTCTTTCAAAACCTATTACATCCTTTAGTTCACAACTTTTTTGATTAGGTATAAAATCAATTAAAGCTTCTCCTATACTTATTACTTTTTTCATATTTGCCACCTTACATATTTATTTTACAAATTTCTTTAATTTCAATTTCATTTTTCAAAATATCTATTAATTTTTTTCCACTTATTCCACTTGAAAATGCTGTAGCACTTCCACAAGATGCTCCTAGTTTTAATGCTTCTTTATAATCTTTAGTCCTTAAATATCCACTAATGAAACCTGCAACCATAGAATCTCCTGATCCAACTGTATTTACAACGTTACCCTTAGGCGCATTACTTAAGTATATTTCTCCTTTTTCATCAACTAATAATGCTCCATCTTTTCCCATAGATATTATTACATTTTCAGCTCCCATATCTTTAAGCTTTGTTGCATAAAAAATAGTCTTATCTATAGAGCCTATTTTAGTTTTAAATATTTCCTCTAATTCATGGATATTTGGTTTTATAAGAAATGGATTATATTTCAATGTATTAAGTAAAAGATTGCTAGTTGCATCTACTATAACTTTTACATCCTTTTTAGCCACCATACTAACTATATCTTCATACAATGTATTACTTAGTGATTGTGGTATACTTCCACATAAAACTAATATATCTTCATCTTTTAATTTTTCAATTTTTTTATATAATAATCGTAACTCATCCTCACTTATACGAGGTCCTTTACCATTAATTTCTGTTTCATCTTCATCCTTTATTTTTAAGTTAATTCTACTCAAGCCTTCTTGTAATTTTATAAATTCCGTATTTACGCCTCTAGAAACCAAAGTATTTTCTATATATTCTCCTGTAAATCCACCTAAAAATCCTAGTGCTGTATTTTCTTCTTTCAGTTCGTTAAGCATAAGTGAAACATTTATACCTTTTCCACCTGGATATAGTTCTTCATTATTAGCTCTGTTTACTTCCCCTATTTTCAATTTATATGTTTCTACTACGTAGTCTATAGATGGATTAAGAGTTACTGTGTATATCATATTTATATCTTTCCTTTTCTTATAGTTAAAAGGCTAGATAAACTAGCCTTTTTTTATTTATTGTAGTAATTTATGCTTCCTTTATTTGCATGTGTGAATTGTATATTATGTTCTTCATTGTTTAGATTAAAGCATCTAAATACAAATGACTTCATTCCTTCATTGATAAATACCTCTACAAAGCTGTTATCTACATAAATATCAACTTTATATTCTTCTTTATTTAAGCCTTCTGCACATCTTTTCAATCCATTATTTATGTCTACTTTTAATTTTAGATTACTTCTATCTACTTGAATTACATTTTTATCAAAATCAAAGTTTAACTCCCAATAATCATTTTCATAACCAAATCTAACCCATTTATTTTCATCTTCTTTACGCATATTAAATTTAATATGATAGGAATTAGATTTTGTTTTTATTATATTGCTGTCAAATTCATTCTTATCATTAAATAGATCATTTAATTCCTCTGATACAAAATTACACAATCTATTTTCGACTAATCTAAGAGTATGAGGCATAGTTAAACCATGCTTCCACATTTCTTTATCAGTTGGAAGATCTTGTTCTCCACATCCAAACCACGATACCATCATAGGCTTATTATCTTTTCCATAAAATGCTTGCGATGCATAAAAATCAAATCCATTATCTACTTCATCCATATACTCTAGGTCAAATTTCATATTTTCTATATCTAATTTTCCTACTAAATATACTGTTGAAAATTGATTTTGATACTTTAATTCTTCTTTTTCAAGACCCATAGGCGAAAGTATTATTACATCTTTTCCTTCAACTTCTATAAAACTTGGGCATTCTAACATATATCCTGTATCTATTGGAAGATTTATTTCTCCCATATAGTTCCATATTAATAAATCTTCACTTGTATATAGTAATAATGCACCTTTTTCTTTTTTGCTTTTTGCCCCTAATAGCATATAGTACTTTTCACCTTTTCTAAAAACAAAAGGATCTCTAATATCTCCAGTCATATTATCTGGTGCTCCATCTATAATTGGATTATTTATATACTTTTCTATATTTCCACCTTTGTCCATAATCGCTACAGCTTGTTTTGGTATTCTATCATTTTCAGTTTTATAATTTGCTGTGTAAAATAAATATAATAATCCACCTTTTTCTATAGAGTTTCCAGAATAACATCCATTTTTTTCATACTCCATATCTGGTGTCAATGCTATATCTTTCTCTTCCCAAGTTAATAAATCTTTTGATGTTAAGTATCCCCAATGTTTCATACCATGTGTAGGTTCAAATGGGAACCACTGATAAAAGAAATTGTACTCTCCATTAAAATATGCCAATCCATTTGGGTCATTCATTAATCCACTTTTAGGATAAATGTGATACTTTGGTAAGTATTCACTTTTACTAACAAACTCACTTAGTTCTTTTAAATAAGGTTTATGTTTATCTTCTACATATGTGTATTTTTCTACTTTTTTAAATTTCATAATGTCTCCTAAGTTTCTATTTTTTTATTATATTTATAAAACTATTTTATCGTTTGCATCATTTATGCAACACTTACTTTTGACTTTTCTATACCTTGTACTCCTTTAACTTTATGATATATAACTAAGAATACTATAGGAGCAATAAATGCTATTAAGTTTCCTACTAGATAATGTAACATTACTGGTGGATTTACTATTGTTATACCCGGTATTCCTGTTAATCCAAAACCTAGTGCTTTTACATCTAGTAATTTCATATATATTCCACCTAAACCTGCTCCTAATGCTGCACATACAAATGGAACTATAGAATTTTTTAAGTTTACTGCAAATATTGCAGGTTCTGAAACTCCCACTAATGTAGGTACAAAACTAGATACTGATACTTCTCTTAATTTTGATTTTTTTCTTGCTAATAAGAACATTCCTATACAAGCTCCACCTTGAGCTATAATTGATACTGACCATAACGGTTGTATATAATTAAATCCTGTTTGTGCAATTAATTGAGCTTCTATACTTCCTATTGCATGATGTGTTCCTGTTATAACTAATGGTTGAAGAAGTGCTGCAAATGCAAAAGCACCTATAATTCCCGTTTTCATATATAATATCTCACACACATATCCAATAGCTGATGCCATAGCATCTCCTAATGGTCCAAATACTATGAATAAAGCTAAAGATGATACTATTATAGTTAATGTAGGTACAAGTACGAATGAAAGTACTTGCGGAACATGTTTTGTGATAAATTTCTCAAATGTAGCTAAAAATAAAGATGTCAGTATAGCTGGGAATATTCCCCCTTGGAATGCTACTGCCGGTACATTTACTCCTAATAAGTTCCAGTATTCTACATTAGTAGCTGTACCTTGTAAATATTCAAATCTATTTCCTAAGTCAGGATGAACTAATATTAATCCTATTATTATACCTAGTGCTGGATTTCCACCAAATCTTTTAGTTGCTGAGTAAGCTATAAGTACTGGTAAGAAATTCAACCCTGTAGCTATAATATTTAAAAATGATGCAGTATCATTTGCCCATTTATATGTATCAGCTAATGTACCTTCTAATCCAAATAGACCTTCAGTAAGAAATAAAGATCTTAAACCTAAAATCATTGCACATCCAACTATTGCTGGTATTAAACCTACAAAAATATCTGAAAAAGCTTTAAACAGTTTTTTAATTTTATTTTGATCTTTATTAGCTTCATTTTTCACATCAGCTAAAGATGATTCTTTTATTCCTAATATCTCCATCAAAGCTGCATGTACAAGATCTACAGTTTTTGTTCCAAATATAACTTGTAATTGACCACTATTAAAAAATACACCTTTAACCCCTTCAATATTTTCGAGTATTTCTTTATCATACTTTGTTGTATCTTTTAATACTAATCTTAATCTTGTTACGCAGTGTGCTGCACTTGCTATGTTTTCTTTTCCTCCAACATTTTTAATCACTTCTTTAGCAATGTTTTTATAATTCATTTTTTCTCCCCTCTTTTTTGGAACGTTCCAATTTTATATTTTTATTGTAATATAAATTCCCAATCATTTCAAGAAAACATTTGCCATTTTTTTAAATTTTTCTAAAAAAAAATCACAGTTCTGAAAAACTATGATTTTAGATTATTGTTCATTTATTCTTTTTGTAGTTTCAATTTCTAAAAAACTTACTGGTAATATTTTATTATTTATAGTTTCACTTTTATTTACTACTAATTGAAGTAAGTTAACTGCTTCTATTGCAAGCCCTTCAATATTTTGTTTCATAGTAGAAATTTTTAGATGTTCATTAGAATAACTTTTAGCTCCATCAAATCCTATTATCTGAACATCATCTGGTATTCTTATTTCCATTTCTTCAAGAGCTTCAATAACATACTGTGCATATCTATCTGTAGCACAAAAAATACCATCAAATTTATTATTGTTGCTATATGATTCTTTTATAAACTTGTTTACTTCTTTTCTAAATTCACTAGATTTGCAATGGCAATTAAAAATACTATAATTTAAATTTAATTCCTTACATGTAGTTTCAAAACCAAACTTTCTATCCATTAAAGCTTTATTATTTTCTACTTCTCTTGTAATGTGTAATAAATTTTTACATTTTCTTTTATATAATTCATTTACAGCAAGTTTACTTCCATTTATATTATCACTAGTTACATAAGGTATTGATTCATTATAATACCTTTCTATTGCAACATATGGTAAATTTTCAGTCAAATGCGGTAAGATATTACTATAAGATACAGATATAATGCCATACACTTTGTTTTGTTTTGCCATTTCAATATACTCTATTTCTGATAAGTAATTGTCTTGAGAATTACATAATAACATCTTTTTACCTATTTTTTTCAATTCTATTTGCAAGTAATATGTAAGTTCAGAGAAAAATGGATTCCATACTGTAGGTACTATGAATACTACATTACTAGCTGTATTTGTTTTCAATTCTCTTGCAGCTATATTTGGTATATACCCCAGTTCTTTTATAGCTTCTTCTATTTTTATTCTTAAAGATTCTTTTATTTTTACATTATTTATATAATTTGATACTGTACCTCTTGATACACCGGCTCTTTTAGCTACATCATTCATATTCGCCACAATATCACCTCATTATTATTTTTTATATTCATTATATCATGTAATCATAGAAATTTCTCTATTTGAAACTTTTGTTTATTGTTATAAATAAACTTGGGTCGAACTATTCAACTTTTGCACATGGACTACAATCAGTAGATGCCAATGACGTAAATTTTACTACAGCTTATATTAATAAAATATTTGTAAAAGGCAAAATAAAAAACTACTAAACTATAAGGTTTAGTAGTTCCTTATCCTCATTTTCGAGGGTTTGAATGGTGGAAACGAATCGCAGTAATCACACCCACGATTATGCATATTAATCTCTTTTCAATTTACTATATATTTATATATAATTATGATAACATCACCTTTTGTATATTTTAAATTAAGAGGATAAGATGTACTATTTATTGTTTTTGTCTACTACTTGTTGCATTATTGCAGTTGCTTTTTCAACTGTTTCTTTAACATCAACATTTAAATCCATTAAAGCTTTTTTCATTTCGTTCATTAACTTTTCAGTAGCTTCAACGTATCCTACTACACCTGGTCTTTGAGATGCATATTCTAATTGCTTAGCAGCAGTTGAATATTGAGGCTTTTCTTTATATAAATTTTGTATTGTTTCACTATTTAATGCAGTGTTAGTTATTGGCATATATCCTGTATCTATAGAGAATTGAACTGCATTTTCTTCATCAGTCATAAACTCTATGAACTCAGCAGCAGCTTCTTTTTCTTCTTGAGATGAACCTTCCATCATAACAACATTTGCTCCACCAGTTGGAACTCCATATTGAGAATCCCCTGGTAAGAACGCTGTATTTACTGTAAATTTACCTTCAGCTTGCTCCATAAGTCCTGCTAAACTTGCTGTAGATTGGAATGTCATACCTGCTTTTCCATTAACGAATGCATCCTTTGCAGCATCCCATGCATCATACCCTTCCCCTGGAGGTAATTGCATTATTCCTTCTTTCATCATATCTTGCCATAATCCTAAAGCATTAAAACCTATTTCATTATTGAAAGCAACTTTGTTGTTTTCATCTATCATTTCTCCACCTTGTTGGTATATTAATGATTCAAAGAACCATATATCTATTGGTACTGCAAGACCTACTACTCCGTCCGCTTCGTCTGTTAACTTTTCAGCATACATTTTTAATTCATCCCAGTTTTTTGAACCTTCTGGATCAAGTCCTGCAGCTTCACACATTTCTTTATTTACATATAGTAATGGAGTGCTTCTGTTTAAAGGTACTGCTACAGTCTTTCCATCATATTCCGATTCTCTCATAAGCCCTGGTAAAAAATCATCTATCTTTTCTTTGCTTACATATTGTTCTAAATCTGCTAATGCTCCAACAGATGCAAATTGAGCAACTTGAGTTACTTCAAGCATTGTTAAGTCTGGTTGATTACCAGCAGCTATTGCAGCTTGTAATTTAGTTCCATTCTCCCAATAATCTCCTTGAGATACCATTTTTATTTCTACATCTTCACTTTGTGCATTAAACTTATCTACATAACTCTTTACGATTTCTTCATTTGTACCAGTTAAAGCATTCCAAAATTCTACTTGAACCTTTCCATCACTTACTGAGTCCACTGCTGTATCTTGTCCTTTAGTTGAGCATCCTGTTAATGTTCCTACTATTAATGTAAGAGCCAATGTTCCCGATATCGTTCTTTTTAATTTCATTTTTAAATCTCCCCTATAATAAAATATTATTTTATTCCTGAATATGCAAACGCCTTTTTAATTTGACCATTTAAGAATGTATATATTATTAGTATTGGTGCTGTAAGCATTACATTCCCTGCCATTACTATATTCCAATTTGTTATACCTTCAATTTCCTTAAGCATAGTAACACCTATAGGAAGTGTTCTAACCAAATCAGTATTACTCATAACTAATGGCCAGAAATAATTGTTCCAATGATATATAAAACTAAATAACCCAAATGTAATCATAGCTGGTTTAGCTATAGGCAGCATAATCTTCCACATTATTTTGAAATCTGAAGCATTATCTAATTTCGCTGCTTCAATTATTTCATCCGATACTTGCATGAAGTTTTGTCTTAGTAAAAATATTCCAAATGATGATGTCATGAAAGGAAGTATTAATGGTACATATGAATTTATTAATCCAAGTTTACTCATCATAATATACACAGGTAAAAAAGTTATTTGTGGTGGAACCATTAGCCCGACTAACACTATTCCAAATAATATTTTTTCTCCCTTAAATTTAATTTTTGAGAAAGCATAAGCAGCTGGAACCATAATTATAAACTGCATAATTAGTATTGCTGAAGTAATAAATATACTATTTCCTAAATATCTAAAGAATGGCCCTGAATTCCATGCCTTTAAATAGTTTTCAAAGATAAATTCATTAGGTATTATTGTTGGTGGTATTTGTATTGCTTCAGCTGTAGTTTTTAATGATGTTGATATCATCCAAATAAAAGGAAATACAAATATCATTATCATTAAACCCAATACCACATACTCCAAACATTTTAACGGTACTTTAAGAATCGATAGTTTTTCTTTTAAATTTATTTTTTCTTTATAAGCGCTAGATTGTTGTAATTGTTCCAAGATCTTTCCTCCTACTAATTTTATTGGTAATGAACCTTATTAGATAATAGTTTAAAGTGTGCAAAAGTCAAAATACCTACTAATACTATTAAGAACACACTTGCAGCCGATGCTATCCCTATATCGTAATATCTAAACCCTGCTTCATAAATGTAGTAAACTAACATATTTGTAGAGTTTATTGGTCCTCCCTTTGTCATAACATTTATTAAGTCAAACACTTGGAATGACGCTGTTGTCGTTGTTATTAATAGGAAAAATATTGTTGGTGATAGTAGAGGTAATGTAACTTTAAAGAAGGTCTTTATTGGTCCACTATTATCTAAGTTTGCAGCTTCATAAATATACTTCGGTATACCTTGAAGACCTGCTACAAACACTAAAGTATTGTATCCTACTGTTTTCCATATTCCAACTAGTATTATTGAGAATAAAGCTGTTTTATCACTAGATAACCATGTAGATGGTTCAAGACCTATCTTCTCTAGTACAAAGTTTAAAAATCCATAATCAGGATTCATAAGCCACATAAATAGTACACCTATTGATACAAGAGAAACTATATGAGGTGTAAATATTATAGTCTGTGTAAGCTTGTGCATAAAACTTTGTTTGTTTAACCATACTGCAAATACTAGTGCTAATGAAATAGAAATAGTAACCATTGCTACTGTATAGATTGCTGTATTTTTCAAAGTTATTATAAAGTCTCCATCTTTTAAAAGATCCTTATAGTTATCTAACCCTGCAAATGTAAAAGTTGGACTCATCAAACTTCCCGATTGAAAACTTAAGTATATTGTGTACAATATTGGATATATTACAAATACAAGTATTCCTATTAAAGCAGGCATTATATATAGATAAGATTTATATTGCTTTTTCATTTAAACTCTCCTTATCATTTATTAATTCAAATAACCCCTGTATTTGTTTTTCATTTTCGATTCTATTTCCATTTGTATCAAAATAATATAAATCCGATTTATTTACGAATAACTGTACTTTTTCATCAAAGTTTAAAGTATCAGTTTCAGTTTTTATCATTATATCTTTACCTTGTACGTTTACACAATAAAGCACTTCTGACCCTAAAATTTCCTTTGTAAGTATTGTTCCGTTTAAAACTATTCCATCAAAATTATCATCTGCTTCTAACTTAATTTTTTCTGGCCTAAATCCATATTTTTCGTGGCATACATTCATATCTAGTATATTCATAGCTGGACTTCCTATAAATTGAGCAACAAATATATTTTTAGGATTTTGATAAATTTCTTTTGGTGCATCTATTTGTATTATCTCACCCTTATTCATTATTACTATCTTATCTGCCATAGACATTGCTTCGACTTGATCATGAGTAACATATACAAATGTTGACTTTAACTTGTTATGAAGTTGGATAAGCTCACTTCTCATTTGATTTCTTAGTTTTGCATCTAAGTTTGATAAAGGCTCGTCCATTAAAAATACCTTAGGTGTTTTTACCATAGCCCTTGCTAAAGCTACTCTTTGTCTTTGACCTCCTGATAAGTCAGATGGTTTTCTTTCTAAATATTCATCTAATCCTACTACTGAAGAAACTTCTGCTATGAGCTTCTCTCTCTCTTCTTTTTTTACTTTATTATTTTTTAATCCAAATTCTATATTTTCCTTTACACTCATGTGAGGATATAAAGCATAATTTTGGAAAACCATTGATATCCCCCTTTGTCCTGCATCTACCTTAGTTACATCCCTATCACCTATAAATAGATTTCCATCTGTAATATCTTCTAGACCTGCTATCATTCTTAAAGTTGTAGATTTCCCGCATCCTGATGGACCTACTAATACTGTAAATGAACCATCTTCTATTTCTAAATTTAAGTTTTCTATTACAGTATTTTTTTTGCTATAACTTTTCTTAATATTTTCTAAAATTATCTTTGCCATATTAACTCCCATTTCATTCTAATATTTTATTTCCCTTAACTTGTCCTTTTGTTTCATTTACTCAACTTAATTATATTTTATAGTGTATTTGTTAACTGATTATTAAGTAGTAGTTAATACATAGTTAACTTAATTAAGTGTTTATTAAATTTATTAAATTTAATTTAACCAAAAAATAGTAATTTTTATATAAGTAAGACAATATAATTTTCTCAATAGGAAAAAAGCTATACCAAATAAATTTGATACAGCCTTATCTAAGCAATATTACTTTTATCTTTTTCTTCTATTTTAATAAATTTAGGTTTTCTATTTTTGAATATACATACATGTTCAAATCCACAACTTACTAAAATTTCACAAGCTTTATCAAAATCAGCACATAAATCCTTAGCCCTGTGGGAATCTGAACCTAAAGTAATGATAGTTCCCCCTAGCTCCTTATATCTTTTTATAAATTTAATATTTGGATGAGTGCTATCTAATCCATATCTATAGCCTGAGGTATTAAGCTCTATCCCACTACCATTATTTATTATATTAATTAATATCTCATCTATTATTGGCTTATACTCTTCAAAACATATCTCATTATTTTCATAAGTCCCATATCTTATGATGTAATCAAGATGACCATATATATTAAATTCTTTAAATTTTTTAGTACAGTCTCTCATATACTCAAAGTATCTATCATAAGCTTCTTTTTTGCTTTTTCCCTCAAAGTAGCTCCTATCATGTATTTTTTTACCGTCTATACAATGAGTAGAACAAATTACAAAGTCAAAAGGATAAGATTTTACTATTTTTTCAAGACCTTCGTGTCTATCACTTTCATATCCAACTTCTATACCCAGCAATAACTCTATCTCACCTTTATACTTTTCTTTATAATGATTAAATACAGGTATATAGTCATTGTAGTCTATCCATTCTCCTGTAATATGATTTTCTATATGATCTGTTATAGTTAAATAGTTTAACCCCTTTTTTATAGCTATTTTTATTACAGTTTCCATAGAATCCTTTGCATCACTTGAAAAACTAGTGTGCACATGGTTGTCTAATATTTTCATATCCCCTCCTATAAGTTGCTTATAATTTCTTTTACTTGATCTGGATTATCTGATATTAGTATATCTATTCCCATATCTATTAGTTCTTTGTAATCCATGTTATGACTTCCTAACCATACATTAACCAATATACCTTGATTTTGTAGAGCTTCTACCTTTTCTTTTGTTAAGCTATATCCTGAAGGATGGAAGCACTCAACATTATATTTTTTGATATACATTGGTGCATCTAACATAGTACAATCTACAAGAAAACCACATACAATACTTTCATCAATTTTTTTCATTCTAATTATACTTTCATGATTGAAAGATGAAATAATAACTTTATCTTTTAAACCATATTCCACTATTAATCCATACACTTTTTGTTCTATATCTTTATAATCAAGAATGCTATTTTTTAATTCTATATTTGAAATAATGTTAGTGTCTTTAACCATTTCAAAGTAGTCTTTTAAAAGAGGTAGTTTTTGTTTTTCAACTTTCCCCATATAACGTCCTGAAAAATCATATTTTATTAGTTCATCATAAGTATAATCACATACATATCCAGTTCCGTCAGAAGTACGGTCTATAGTTTCATCATGTATAATTACAACTTGTCCGTCTTTTGTTAACTGAACATCAAATTCAATGCCATCACTACCTATTTCTATCGCTTTTTGTAATGCTAAAAGAGTATTTTCTGGATACTTACCACTAAATCCACGATGTGCAAAATTCTTTATCATAACTTAATTACCTCTACTAAATTTATTTTTTTAATAGACTATGTTGAACAAATAGTTTAACATAGCCTATTTAACATACTAGCATATTTTTTTTTAGTTTATATACTTTTAACTTAGTTATAATAGAGTTAACATTTTTTTAATAAATATATAATTCTTTCATACAAAAAAATCATACTAAATTTAGTATGACTTTTCGTGGATTTTAATGGTGGAGACGAGGGGAGTCTATAATTATAATTTTAATATTTTTCTACATTCAATCAAACTTAGTTATATCAATACTTTTGCTAATACAATATGCTAATGTAAAATTTGCACTTTCTATTATTTTTCATATTAGTTGTGTTAATATTGTGTTATTTTGTGTTATATCTTTTATATGCCATTTTAAGCATTACAAGGTATAAATACATTACTAATATAATGCGAGTGCCTTATAATCCAATTTATGCTTTACAACTTTTTATACGTTAAATATTAAAATCTATCTTGGTATCATTCTCATTCTATTATATTAAGAAGTTTATTTTTTATCTTATAACACACATGTATACTATATTATTTCCACTCTTATTTTCTAACAAATATAAACTTTATAATTATTAACTAGCTAAATGATACTAAGTAAAATTTATATAATATTGAAACATCAAGTCTCTGATCTGAATATTTATGTAAATATCATTCTTATTCATCGTTTTGCATATTCTTATTAATATATAAAAAGGATACATTATAAATCAAAATAGATGCACTCTTTAGCAATCGGCCAACATAATAATAAACAATTATTACATTTACATCATAATATTTTCAATATCTCTATAAAAGTTGCTCTATTTATTATTTTGTAAATTAGATTGAATCTCATTATATCTAATCGATTCCTTATTTAACCTTTTTATTTTCTTTAAATTTAATTGTAATTGTGTTCTGATATTTATAGTTCTGATAGTTGTAATAAAAAAGGACTCTATATCAAGAATCCTTATTATATGTAAAACAATTTATTTAATTTAGTATATATAGCTTGTTATATAAATCATTAATATAAGTATAATTGATAAAATTATACCAGGTAAACAGCAATATAAGCTATATTTAAAATAATTATATTTATTAGATGCTATATTTGAATTTATAAAAATCTCCTCAGCTAAATGCTTTTCTTTTAAGTTTAACTCTTCTTTGGATACAATTGTATTGTAATAATCCTCATATATATTTATTAAATATTCTTCATAATCCCTAGCTTTGATTATATCTGCAAAATATAAGATTCTTATTAAGATAATTTATATTAGCATTATATTTAGGCTTTATATTACTTATCTTAGGAACAAAAGATAGTAGTAATATAATTATACTTATAAGTATATCAATCATTGATACTATATAAAATATCTTGATTAGTATATTACTATCATCAGGTAAATTTAATTGGGTTAATCCAATTATGACTGTTGTTAGAAATACTAATAATGCTCCATTCTTTAACTCCGCAAAGTTAAGCCAATTGTTTACATTCTCAAATATATACTTTAAGTCATCCAAAACGTCCTGTTCAAAATTTCTTTTAGGCATACTCGAATATATTTTCCCTCATTTCTTTTATTTTCTTAGAGGCTATGTTAATAGTATTTTTAAAATCTAATACACATTCTTCATCTCTAAAAGTTTCTATTTCTTCTACATTAATCCACTTTACTTCTTCATGTTTATCATTTATACGTACTACGGATTCATCATTCTTACATTCTGCTATGAATATTACACCTTTATGTATATCTGAACCTTTTTCAATTTCATATACTGCTATAGGTATAGGTTGCTTTTCATTTCTATCTTCGTAACATATTAGATCAATATCTATATTAAAATCTTTTTTATACTCATTTTTTATAGTATCTATAATACTATCTTTATAATTAGCTTTTGCACATCCAAACTCCCATATTGATGGATTTTGTTTTTTCTTACTAGATCTCTTTGCAACTAATATTTGTATTGATCCATCAGATTTATTTACTTTATAACAAATAGCTACACAATGCATTTCTAAAGGTATTATATTAGTAAAGTCTTTATGATATTCCGATGTAGCCTCTATAGTAGAATATATTTTTTCTATCTTGTTTTTTAGATTTCTATCTTCTAAAATCTTATCTAATGCACCATTTATATCTTCATAAATATACTGATTTATATTACTACTATTACCTTTTTTTCTATTATTAAAATATTCCCTAGATAGCTCATCTTCTTCTAGCTCATCAAATTTAAAACTTTCTTCAAATGATATATTTTTAAACTTTTCTCTATCATGAAACCATATAATTGGATATAATTTTTCATGCCAGATACCTTTAAGTCTTCTAAATGTTATTAGATTCAGCTTTGATAAGTAATCTGTTCTCATTTTCAAAATATATGCAAGCTCAAAGCTTAAAACTAACCTTCTATCTCTTGTTTCTTTTGAAATTCTAAATCCAGCATCTATATCTTTACCTAAAAATTCAAAAAAACCTGGATTTTTTATTGATTCAAAATTATTATAATGCAAATAAGCATTTTCAACGTTAGACCCCTTTGCATTAATATCATTTGCAACAATGGCTAACCAAGAAGACCCTTTTATAGATAATATATTTTGCATTTTCATTATTTCTATATCTATTTCAGACTTACAATTTTTAAATATTTCTCCACTAGATAAATACTCTTTTGTTTTGCAAAGTATCTCAAATATTGAGTCAATATTTTTATATATCTGTTCAATATCTCTTATTTGTACAATATATACGGCTTCATCTCCTAGTATCCTCCATAATTCACAATTAGGCATTCTTTCCGTAACTAAACTATCTACGTATTTAAATATATTATTTATTACTATAGTCCAACTTGAATAGTTAACAGTTTTATATAAAGATGAATTAACTATATCATACGAAAAAAATAAAATAACATTGCTACTCTTACTTTCTTCTTCAGTATTTTCTCGTATCTCTTTCAAAGATTTTATAAGACTACTATCCAAATTAAGTTTTTTATCTACCATGCTAAATACCCTAACCATTTTCCTCTATTAGCTGCAGCCTGTATAGATACACCAAAGTATCTAGCAATTTCAGCTGTATTAACGGATACTCCGTCCGTATATTTCTCCATTATTTTCTTATATTCATCCCTTGGCATTAATAATGCTGCTGCGAATTCATTAGCTTGAAGCTCTTCTTCTGAACTACCATTTCTATAGTAATCTCTACCTCGTTGCTCCTCCCATAAATCATCATCTATTTGGTAACCCATATGCAAAAATAAATGTCCTAATTCATGTGCTATTGTGAATTTTTTTCTTTCTAGATACTGATTTTCCGGAATAAAAATCTCAAACTCATAATCTGTATTTTGAGTAGTTATACGACCATCATAGAACCCACTTTTAAGATTATTTTCTGTCACTTTACCTCCAATAGATTCCACAAAACTTTCTAAATCATCAATAGGTGCGGTAATTTTATAAGATTCTATAATCTCATCAGCCAATTTATTTATTATATTTCTAGTACGATAATCCATTATACCACTCCCTTCCTTATTAACAAGATTATACCATCCTATCGTTGGTCTAACAATAAAAACCTCTTTTTAAATTATTGTCTTATAACTTACATTTAATTATAATATGTTAAATATTATAATTATGGTTACTATTTATATTCTAATAATTACTCTATATATTCTATTAATACTTATACTTCATGAAACCATATAGCATCAGGTATATCTATTAACTTAAGCTTCTTTAGTACATTACTATTCAATAATCCATTTATATACTTAGTACTATATGAGCACTTTTGTAATATAACAGTATCTCTCATAGCTGATAAAGCTGTTAATTGCTTTAATATTAACTCAAACTTTTCATACCTCATATATTTAGGTTTGCATGATCCATAATATCTACTATCAAAAGGTATATGTCTTTTCTTTGAGGTTTCGCTTAAATCAAGCTCCGATATTAAATTAAAAAACTTATATTCAATAAGAGCTACCCCTCCTCCATCATATAAATTACATCTTTCAGAATATATATTTTTACCTAAACAGCTTCTACATTTAAATACTTCTTTATTATCATAGCAATAAATTTTAGTCCTTCGCTCACCACATTCTGGGCAAACAAAGAATTTCTTTTCTCCAAAACCTGTCTTTTGCTTAGATATAAATATATCTTGTATTTTATAGTTACACCAACCTCCATGAGCATAACTTTTTATACGACCAAATAATGTTATCTTATCATCCTCTATGTTTACATATTTCTTTTCTTTACCAAACTTTATTGAATATTTTCCTGATAAACCTTTTATATTCTTTATATCAATGACATTCATATACATCCTCCAGAATAACCTAAATACTAAGCAAATTTATACTTTTTATTATACTACATTGATTTAGAAGCTTAAACCCTAGTAAAATACAGTATTGTAGCTTATTTTATAAGTGCACCCTTTTGGAGCGTGCCATTTGGAGTACTCCATAAAAAGTATGCAACGTTCCTATTACTACTACATTACTACTACGTTGATATTACAATACTTAAAGCTTGATAAATAGCCATTTGACCGCGTTTTTTATTTGAGTTGTTTGTTTTGGAAATTGAAATTTGAGTTGGTTTCGTAATTTTTATTTGTCGTTTTGGAAGTTCGCAACTATATGTGTTCATTGTGATAAAGAAATCAGCAGTCTGCAAATTTGCAGATTGGGGAAGTGCGCAACTATATTCGTTCATTATGTTAGCAATTATATAGTCTTTTATCTGCAATTTAAACGCTCATTTTCTCACATATTTCAACCTTAACATTACTAAACACAAACTTAGCATACCTTATACTAATCTAATCGTTGTAATACATCTATGACTCGCTTACCTTACCGTAACCTTACCGTAATAAATGCAATCTCTGATACCTCAATAAAACATTAGATATTAAATAAATATTAACGATTCCAAAAATGGAAACGAAATAAAAAAGAAACTAAGCCATTTATTTAGCCTAGTTTCTTTTTTAACTCTATGTATGGGTATAATTACCTTATTTATTATTCAAAACCTCTCTGTAACCCATAGAAGATATTTTTATAGTCCTAAAATCATATCTAAGGTAACTTGATTACTATTAAAAATATTATTACTATTATCTACTACTCTATCTATCGAAAATAATACTTTTATCAAATTCATTATTTAAATCTTCTTTATAATTGTCATTAAAACTTATCCATAAATCATATACTAAATCTTTATTTTTAGAAATAGTATTTTTTATTCTATCTTCCACAAAATAAATATCACTAAAGCTATATTTATCCTTTAGATAAGCTCTATTACCTTCTGCAATAGTTTTATATATAAATAGATCTTTAGCTTCTACAATATCATCTAAACTTAATATAAATCCTTGTATAACCTTATTCCTCTTATATGTATCTAGTCCATCAAATATAGTTTGTATAGTATCTATAACATCAAGCTCATGTCTGTATTTATTTCTTAATTCTTTGCTTATTTCATGAATATAAATTGATTTTGCAGGATCTTTATATAAATTAATTATGTTATTCTCCGCCTCTTGCTCTTTTAACTCCATATACTTAGAACGTATTAATTTACTCTTAAACTTTAATTCTCTAAATGCTTTATTTTGTATATGCTTTGCCTTTGAGTATTCTATTCCTTTTGAAGCTGATACCTCAGTTAATGTCTTATCAGTAAATAAGGTTTCATAAGCAATATAATGTTCTATTCCATTTAATATCATATTTACTTCTTTTTTATAGGCTTCTATTGTTATTTTATCTATAGTTTCATCTGATACATTTATATTTATATCTTCTATCGTATCAGCTATTGTTATATCCTCATCCAGTCCACCTATAGGTGTATCTATTGATATTGAATTAGCTAAAGATTGTCTTTTTATTCTCTTTAAATTTTGAAATTCTCTTAATATAGCTCTCTTTATACATGAATATATCCAAGTATCTTTTTTACAATCCCTTGTATCGTCATATGTATTAAACCCTCTTATAAAACCCATAGACCCTATTTGAACTAAATCCTCTATCTCTAATTTATATATATTATTTTTAAATTTATTAGCAATCTTATATACCATAGGTTCATATCTTATATAATCTTCATTAGTTATCATAATAAACACCCCTTTGTTATATTTATACTATAATTATTATAACATTATATGTATAAAAATAGAGATAGCTTAACCAATCATTTTAAAATTGGGTTTAGCCACCTCTATAAAAATATTATATATTAATCATCTAAAATTGATGCTATATTCAATAAATCTAGTAATATATTAATAAAGTCTAAGTAAAGGTTTAAAACATGTAGAGAGAGATCATTCTTTTCTCTTATTTCACCATTTTCTATCTCATGCTTTATTAAACTTATATCATAAAGAACATAGCCAGAAAATATTACTACACCCACTATGCTTATTAATAAACTAAGCATTGCTCCCCCTATAAATATATTAATTATCAATGCTATTAGTATACCTATAAGTCCAGCGAATAATATACTTCCTAGTCCCAGATAATGTCCAGCTTCTTTTCTACTTGATAATTTAGCTAATACTGCAAATAACGCTATTGATGCAACCAATATGGATGTAAATACACCTGTCCCTAAATCCTCTAAATAATATTGTAATAATGGATATGTAAGAATACCATCAATAAAAGTAAATGCATAAACAAAATTCATAGAAAAGCTTCTAGGAATTATATTTTTTCTTGATAATAAAGACATTATTAAAAGTCCTATCATTAAAAAAGTAAATATCATATTTGCATAATATGCAAAACTAACCGGTATAAATATCTGTCCAAACATAAAACCTATGAACATAAATAATACAGATGTAGCTAGACATTTAAAAATTGCTGACATAGGATTTTCTATGCTTCTATTCATATTTACTCCTCCTCCCTTATTAATTCTATTTTATATGTATACTATCATCTTATTCAAGTTACATTCAGTTAACAAAATACTAAGCATACAAATAATTCTTTAACTATTATTAAGTATAGCTATATTATTTTAATAATAGTTTTCTTGATCATCATTTATATCTATATATTTAGCTCTTATTTTCAATCTATCTTCATTATTTAGAAACACTAAATCTATATATTCATCAGTACACATTCTATATACATAATGCTTATTAATATTTATTATAAAATAATCTGCTAACCCTTTAAATCTATATCCTAGATCTTCTTTAGTTATTTGCTCAATTAATAATCCATATTTTATATCTTTGACTTTACATTTTACATAATAATGATCTATTTTCTTAAGATTATCATCCGTATCTTCACAAGATATATATTCTGAGTAAACATTAACTTTTTTTAATTCTGCTTTATGTCTTAAGTACTGTTTTAGTCTTATATTCTCAACACTACTATAGTATAAATCACAACACTTACTTTCCTCATACCTATTGATACAGTCTAGCCATGTATAAACATTAATTACAAAAATTATATCATCATTATCGTTGAATAAATCTTTAAATACACTAACAGCTCTATCATATACAACTTTTATATAATCATTATCTGATGTACTTATATCCCTTCCAAGCTCTAAGCATAAATATTGTTCATTGCTAGACCAAAAGTTGGGATATAATTTCAAACTTTTAAATTCATTTTCTATATATTTCTTAAGCATTAATACTTCCTTTTCTATTTAAATTAATCTATATA
The DNA here is from genome assembly GCF_900604535.1 of Romboutsia sp. Marseille-P6047. Classification (NCBI taxonomy): domain Bacteria; kingdom Bacillati; phylum Bacillota; class Clostridia; order Peptostreptococcales; family Peptostreptococcaceae; genus Romboutsia; species Romboutsia sp. Marseille-P6047. The sequence goes on along the minus strand of NZ_UWOT01000003.1, from coordinate 185,126 downwards.
CTCCAAATTATACCAAATATTTCAATATATTCATATGACCTCATACAATCTCAAATCCATCTATATATAAAAACAAGGTGTCATCATACTAACACCTTGTTCAATATTATTTAATTATTTTCAAATGTAGCTCATGCTTTATATATCGCATAAATCCTATTACATTATAAAAAAATTTCATATCCTTTACTCATATATATTACCCTCTCCTATCTATAATATCTTTTCTTTTAAATTATTAATAGAAGCCATTTTATCAGTACACCCACCTTTATCTGGATGATATTTATGACTTAATAATTTAAATGCTTCTTTAAGTAGTGACTTTTCTTGACTGTCAATGTCTAAACTATTTCCACTACCAAAATTTGCACTTGATAATTGACCATTCAAGTAACCCTCTTGATACTTAGCTGATATCTCTTTATAATACAAATCTCTATATTGTTCTTTAAATTCATTATACTTTTCTTCTCTCTGCGCCTTTTCTTCTGCCCACTTTAAATCTATCTTTCTACATAGCTGCTCATACTTAGGATAATATTCCTTTTTTAGCTTTAACAATTTGCATTCTAAATCATTATATAATTCAACCGTATAAATCTTTAATATCCTTCTTGTTAGTATCTTTTTTAATGATTTTGGAAGTTCATTAAAATTAGGATTGTAATCCTCAAAATCATCATATAGGCTATGATATCCATATGTACAAATCTTCTTATCATTTGACACTACCTTCCCATTTTCTCTATATCTTTCACATATATAAATACTATATGTTTCTTTTCCCTTTCTTATTTTGCAAAACATATCTCAACCTCCATATAGTGTAAATTTACATTTTAACTAAACATTATTTCTACACTACTAATTTATTAATTAAAAGCCCTAGTATAAAACTAGGACTTTAGAACATTACATTAACTCTATATAGAAATTACTTATATCCATATTTAAAAGCCAACCATCAACAACCTTAAAAATTTGCTTTCCGCAGCTTGTATTTTTATTTATTAAAACTTTAAACTTAGCTCTTTTAGCTCTATCTAATTGCTTTTTAAAAATAGAAACTAATTTATCAATGTTATCACATTTACTTAATATTTTCTGCTCTCCTCTAGAACCATTCTTAAAGGTATATCTTATAACATAAACATAGTAATTTTTATATCTACACATTTTTATTCATCCCCTTATTTATACATATTTATTTTATCTTGTATTCCTTTTCTTAATGTTTCAGCTACCTCTTGAGCTATTTTGAAGTTCTCACATTGAATTTCATGATAGTAAAAATTCTCTTTGTGATGTATCTCAACTGTTACCGTTGGTTCTTCTATCCCTATTGCTATTGTTATCATTAGTCCTAAATCTCCCTAAGTATGTGTGTGTTTTATCTTAATTTATTTAATTTTATAGCTATTTCTAAAGTTTCTTTACTCTTGAAATCTTTCTTAGCTCTTATCAATATCTCTTTTATTACTTTAAATTTATTATAATTCATATACATTTACTCCTTTACTAAGAGCAACTACACGTGGTACAATTCTATTTGTGGATAGAGTGGTTACCGTGTGTAACTGCTTTTTTTATATTCATAATGTAGATTTATACTAAAATAAGTCTAAAAAGCTTTATAAGTACTAAATTTTAGATATTTTTACTATTCTAAAGGTCTAATTAATAGATTAATATTTTGGTTATATATTCTATATATATCTGAGTTTATTTTTTCATACTTTAAAAATCTATTTATCTTAATCTCAATTTCTAATCCTGAAACTCCTTTAAATTCTAAAAATCCACCTTCTACAATAAAAGCTCCAACTAGTAAATCTTTATTTTTGGATATAGATCTTTTAACCCTTATATGCTCTATAATTTCTAATGCTCCAACTTTTCTATTTATTTCTGTAATTAATTTTTGAATACTCATTTATCAATCTCCATATGTTCATATATAAAAATTTATATCGTTCTAAAATTTTATACTATTGGATAATAGTTTAAATCTGAGCCTTTAAACCAATAATAATTACTTCCTGTTGTACCATTTCTATTTTTATCAACTATAATTTCTAAGAATTTATTCCCCTTAATCCCTTGAGCTTCAATAGTTGCTTTCATATCATCAAAGCTTCCTCTTTCATTAAATATAGTCCTTTTATAAGCCTCATTAAGCTCTTTCTCTTCTGTTACCCTGTGAAGGTATATAACTATATTACTGTCATGATATATAGCTCTTGATTCTCTTGTATAACTTTCTCCTCTAGGTCTAAAATTTCCATTTCCCTTTTCTGCTAATTGTGTTAGTTGAATTACTGGTACTCCGAAGTCTAAAGTTATATTTTTTAACTCTCTAGAAAGTTCTGCTACTTGTCTTTCTCTTGTATCTTTAATTGAGCTTGGAGTTAATAATTGAACATAATCAACTATAACTAAATCCGGCTTATTGACTCTTATAGCTCTTTTTATCCCCTGTATAGTAGATATTTGATCGTCTATAATTATGTTTTTAGTATAATAATTGCTCATAGTATTTGTTAACTTTACCCAATCACTCTCTGTAAAACTTCTATTTTCATAATCTAATTTAGATATTCCTGTCTCTGACAAGATTATACGTTCAGCTACTTGCTCTTTACTCATTTCACGACTTATTATCATAACTTTTTTGCCTTTTTTATAAGCTTCTATTGATATCTTTAAGGCTATAGCACTCTTACCAACTCCACTACCAGCGCCGATAGCTATTAACTCTTTTTTCCCAATTCCATTAGTATGTTTATCAATAATAGCTATATTAGTTTTAATTTTTTCTTGTGGTTTGTCATTTAACTTGTCAAAAATATTGCTCATTATGTAATCAAGAGTGTTATTATATTCCTTAACTTCATCAATAATATTTGTTGACTTCTCAAATATCTCTAAAGATGAATCGATATCCTTACCACCTCGTATATTTTCTATAAACTTATATGAAGCTATTATCATTCTTCTTTTGTCGCTAAATCCTTTTACAATATCTATGTAATGCCCTATACTAGAAGTATTAGGAACTATGGTTGATAAGCTCGTTATATAACTAATTCCTCCTACATCTTCTAGCTTGCCTATAGATTTTAATTGCTCCACTATAGTAACTAAATCTATAGGCTTATTTTTTTTATTTAACAGCATAATAGAATTGAATAAGTCCTTATGAGCTTCATAGTAAAAATCATCACCATTTAAATTTTTTATATAGTCTATGGTTCTACTATCTAATATCATGCACCCTAGTACACTTTGCTCTGCTTCTTGACTGTATAAATGCTCTGGCATATTATCCTTCTCCTATCTTCATTTCTATAACTTTTCCCATTGGTTTATCATATAACTGTTGATCTTTTGGTTTCTGATTTAAATATCCTTCAAACTTAGTCCCAAAAAGTGTTTCTGGTCTTAAATAAATCTCCATATTAGTTCCTAACCATTCTTTAGTTTTAATTTCTATTACCTTATAAAAATCATCCTCTATAAAACCTTCTTTTAATCTAGCATCTATACAAGCTACTGTTTTCTTAGTTGTAGGTTTATAACTTTTACAAGTTAATTCATTAAGTCGTGTGATAACTCGACTATATATATTTATTTCTTTTTCTTTTTCTTTGATAGTATATGGCTTTAATTTGGATTTAACTTGGATATCACTTGCATTATCCTCATTACAATCATTGGAATTACTAGGTTTTAATTTGGATTTAACTTGGATTTGATTTTGTTTTAACTTTGATGTTTTTTCTTGAAATTTTACAATTTCATATATAGGTGCTTTGCCTTTAGATTTCTTTCTAAAAACTCTCAAACAACCTAACTCTATTAATTTTTTAACCTCTCTGTAAGCTATGTCATAACTTAATTCTATAGATTTAATTTCTAATATAATTTGATCTATAGTCATATCTACAAGCATATTTTCAAAATTACACTTTTTGTATAGAGCATTATATATTAGTAATTGCCTTTCACTTAAACCTAAAGGTGAAACCATATATCCTTTATTTAAAATCTTACTCAATCACCTCACCCACTTACAAGCAACTACCTGCATTAGCTCTAAACCAGTCATCTAGTTTATCTTTTATTATGTAATATCTACACCCTATTTTAATGCTTGGGAATCCTTTATTTGTTGACCTACAAAGTTCTCTAAACTTAGCTTCTCCTATAGGATATTCCTTTGCTGCTTCTTTAGCTGTCATAAGTTCTGCTTTATTCCTCTTATATGTCATTACTTCTCTATAGCCTCGCTCCCTATCTCTTTCTTCCTCTTGTTGGCTTACTAAAATATTTAAAGTACTTTGTAGCGTTTTTAATATTTCTAGGTTATTTGTATTACTCATAAATTAATCACCCCTACTCTTCTATAAGTTCGCTTACTGTTATGTCTAGAGCATTTGCTATTTTTTCTATAGATTCAAATTTTAATTGCTTTATATCTTGTTTTCCAACTTCAAGCCTATTAATTGTGCTTGGAGACATTCCTAATTTTTTAGCCAAATCTTTTTGCCTCAAACCTTTTTTTATTCTCGCTATTTTTAGAGTTAGACTCATATTTACCACCTTCTAAAAGCATAATTTAATTATGTCTTGTTTATATATTAGCATAACTAAATTACGTTAGTCAATATATTAACTACAAAAAAGCATAACAATATTACACCTTGTATGTTATAATTAAATTAGGCAATAGTTATATAATAGAATTTATTTTATGGAGGTTATAAATGAACATAGGTGAGAACATAAAGAAATATAGAAAAGAAAAATGCCTAACTCAAACGGAGCTAGCTAAAAAAGTAAATAAATCAAAATCTACAATACAAAAATATGAAGCTAATGATGCTATGCCTCCAATAGATGTATTAGGAGATATAGCTACAACATTACAAATACCAATAGATTTTTTAATAGGTTCTGAATTAATACCAATGCAAGATGAAAGTGGTTTTTCTGGATTCATAGATAGCCAATTTGGATATTTTGATCCAAATTATGAAGGTTATATGGAGTTTTTAGAAAGAAATCTAAGTTTATCAAATAATTATAAAAAAGATAATATTTTTGTATCACCTTCATATCCTTCATTTACATCAGAACTAATTACTTGCATAGGTAAATCTTATTCTAAAAATAATACTCCATTATCTATTGATGGTTTAAAAGAATTTTTAGAAGAACAAACTAATATCCACAATATTTGGCTCATCAATGCTGAAAAGGAATTACCTTTACCAGAATTAATAAAGCTCTTAGATTTTTATAGATATTATAATTTTAATGACTTTTACGCTTTTATTAATGGTAGCTCATTTGGCTTTTCCGATTTAGACATTGATATAAAAAATATAATACAAGATTTTAAATATGCTGCAAATAAAAGTATTAAAATCCCTGGAGGATTTACATCTAAACCTGAAACAATAAACATAGGTTTGGCCTATAAATCATTAGTTAACTTAATATTTTATATAGGAAAAGAAAATAATCTCTCTAATATGAATGATAAATCATATAGAAAATTACTTATGAAAACTTGTGATTTATTAGAGTTTGAGTTATTCAAATTAGAAAAAGAAATCGACCAAGAAAATAACGAATAAAACTGAAAATAATGTCAAAATCCAAAATTGGATTCTGAGTAAATTAACACTCTATTGTAGTGACAAATTTTGCTAAGTATAAATATAAAACTTCCACTATGATAACTGCTCAATTTTGAGAACGTAATTTTTCGTTTTCAAAAATTTTACTTTACTATAATTAACCGAGATTTTTCCCTTGTCATCTATTACATTGTAGTGACAAGTTTTACTCACTATAAATATAAAACTACACTATGATAACCGCTCAACTTTGAGCTCAGCGAAATATTTCGTTAACCTAATAAATTTTACCTCGTCATCTATTAACATTGTAGTGACAAATAATACTAAGTATTTATCTAAAAATATAACTGCACAATAAACTTAAGCTTTTCATACCAAAGTTAGATATAAATACTTTTGCTTATCTTGTAGTTACTGAAAATATATACCTAGTAACTACATAAAATTCTTAGTTACTTAGGAATATTTAAAATATAAAGGGGTGATAGCTCATGGCCAATAAAAGAGCTAATGGCGAAGGCTCTATAAGTAAATATATAGTTAATGGAGTAAATAAAGGATGGAGAGCTTCTATATCAGTTGGCTCAGATGAAAACGGAAAATATATTAGAAAACAATTCTATGGTAAAACTCAAAAGGAAGTTAAGGAAAAATTAGAGGAATTTAAAAAGCAAATAAGCCTAGGAGCTTTGCCATCTGATGATAAATTAACTCTTGAGCATTGGTACTATACTTGGTTATTTGATTATAGAATAAAAGACTTAAAGCCTAAATCATTTGAAAAATATGAGGGAATATATAGAAACTATATTAAAGGCTCTACTATAGGTAAAATTAAGTTAAAGGACTTAAGAGCTACACACTTACAAAAGCATTATAATGAGCTTATAGATATATATAATAAGCCTGTATCAACTGTTAAAAGCTTAAATACTAGACTTAAACCTTGCCTTGCAGAAGCTGAGAAACAAGGATATATACAAAAGAACTATTGTAAAATGGTTACTTTACCTAAAGATAATACAACTAAAGAAATCAAAGTATTAAGTTCGGACCAACAAAAGTTATTTATTGAAGCTATTAAAGGACATAATCTTGAAGTATTATTCTTAGTTGCACTTAGTACGGGTTTAAGACTTGGTGAAATATTAGGTTTAAAATGGAGTGATGTAGATTTTAATACTGGTACTCTAACTGTTAATAGAACATTACAAAGAGTTACTCATATAGATAGAAACGGTAATAGAGAGTCTAAAGTTATTGAACAATTACCTAAAACTAAAAATTCTATAAGGACTATTCCTATACCTAAAAATATATTAATCAAACTCAAGGATCATAGACTAGAGCAAAATAAAAATAGACTAAAACTTGGTGATTTATATTCTAATAATGATTATGTATTTTGTGATAAGTTAGGTTATCCTATAGATGATAAAAGACCTGCTAGGAATTTAAAGAGTATCTTAACTAAACTCGATATTGAGCCTATTAAGTTCCATGGATTAAGACATACTTATGCTACTAGATTATTTGAAGCTAATGTTCCGCCTAAAACGGTTCAAGTGTTAATGGGCCATTATGATATAAGTATTACGTTAGATATATATACACATGTTATGGAGGATACTAAATTAGAGGCTGTTGAAAAACTTAATAATATATTTAACCTTTAAACCATAAAAAGATCTATTAACAATAGACCTTTTTATGGTTTGCATTTTTATTATCTAAAATTTAGAATAGTGATCTTTAAGTATTTTGTATAGTTCATTTATTAACCTTACAATTTCTGTTCTATGTTTTATAAATGTATGAGATCTTAATCTATCATCGGCTGCTGTAACTAACTCTTCATCTAATTTAGTACACACTTCTAACAATTTATTATAAAAATCTTCGTCAAAATATTTATAAAATACAGCTTTAGTTAAAATGCTGTTTATAATTTCATTTACTTCATCACAAATAACAGAGCCGTTTTCTGATGTCGCTTCTAGTTTTGTAAGTGACTCTGGTAACTTTACAATAATAAAGTCAAAAAATATTTTTTCAAAAAAATCTTTGTTTAAAGTTATCTCCGTAGATTTTTTAGTTAAGAAAAATCCTTTTTTTCCTAAGACAACACTTATAACTATTGTAGCCAATGCAAGAACTATAGTAATTAAATCGTTCCAATTAGTTGTAAAAAATTCCATTTTCTCTCCTTAGCTTACTTTAATAGTTTACTGATTTGCTAAATTTATCAACTACCTTTTTATTTCCTTCAATTTTAAAGTATTTATAAAAATCTGTTCTTCTTATCTCCTCAAATATTTCATATGTAAATCCTTGTACAAATGATATAGCAATATCTTCAATTGCATCCGGTATAATAATTACATTGACCTTCGTAAGATCAACGAATTCTTTTACTTGTTTCTCATATGTATCTATACCTAATTTATTTCCAGCTAATCTACTTACACTATTTCTAAATGATAGTTCGATTCTGTTTTCCATAATTAAATCTCCTTTATTAATAATAAATTCTGTATTGTTCCCGGTATATATATAGTAGATCTGCTAATTATATTTGGATCAGGACGTGATTTAAAATAATCTTGCTCTTTATTAAATCCTATGAATTTATCTTCTGACATATTCAAGTATTCATTTCTAAAAAATATAATATTTTCTCCACTCATTGTATATGAGTATTCATCTTTCGCTTTCCCTATGATATTTTGTATTAACTTAGTAAGACCAGTACCGTTATTGCCTGACTTTAAACGCCTACTAGTTACATGGTTTTGGAATGCAGTTATCATGAAAAAGTGATCTTCATTATATATATCATCAAAATATCTTTTGTGAGTTTCGTAAGCATCATATACCTTACTATATAATTTGTCATCTGAGTTATATTTATTTTCTTTAATATTAACCTTAATTTCATCATACAAATTATTCTCAGAAAAATTTATAACTGATATATTTACTAGAATATAGTTCTTTTCTATATCATTATCTATTTCTTTAATTGTATTGCTAAAATTTATATCTAATAAGCACTCTCCTTTAGTATGAGAACTTACATTACAAACTAACTCTGAAGAAACCTCTGCTATATCATCTATCCACTCGTCATCATCACAGCATACTTTTAATGAACTAGCTACATCAGTAGCTATTATAGATTCAATCATAATGTCATCTAACTCTTCTCTACTTAATAGTTTTCTATATGTATTCTCATTGACTACTAACTTTCTATACTCATCTATAAAAACCCTTCTATTTAAATTACCTTTCGTTAAAATTCCGGTTCTATATAATGCCGTATTAGTAAAACCTAAGCTTTGTATACTTTCACCTAATGAACCCTCCATCTCAATACCTATTTCAAAATTAGTTCTTTTAAACATGTCATATAATAGAGCATCTAGTATTAAATATGTAATCTTGTCCGCAAATTTAACTTTACCAAATATAAGGTTAATTTTATATTTCATATATTTAAACTTAAGCAAATGCTTAAATCTAGCTGCTATATAATATAATGTTTGACTATCGATAATTTCATCTTTTATATTTATTGTTATATATTTTTTCCTTCTATTAACTTTTACTTCTTCTATATTATCATAAATCAATTTTATATTATGCATTATGTTTCCCTTGTACCTTCTCCCTAATTTTAATTAAAATACTTTGTAGTTGTGTTACTATTGTGTTTTATTATACTAAAAAAGGAATTGCTAATTTTATATAATTAAGCAATTCCAATCTATATAGCTTCTAATAAGCAATTATTGGTGGAGACGAGGGGAGTCGAACCCCTGTCCGCAAGTCTTTTCCTCATTGCATCTACGTGCGTAGCCGACTTTACTTATCGTCTCGCCTCTCACATCGCCAAGCGGCAGGCTATGTGATTGGCCAGTCTCGATTACTCCGCTTTTGGTCGAGACATCCCAAAAGTAGTTCCCTGCATAAATGACGACCAGGCCTAGCCGGCAGGAGGGCTTAGGCGGGTCGAGCAGTCAATTAAGCTGCTAAAGCGTAATTATCGTTTGCGTTTATTTTAAGTTCCCCAGTTTTTACGTGACCCAGAGTAACACGGCACGCAGCCCCAAGTTCCAAACCCACGTCGAAACCTTTACGCCCCCGTGGTAGTTTAAAGTCCTTAAGACTGTCTTTCTTTCGCAAACTTCACCATTTCTATATTCAGTTTTTATTTGTTAATTAAGAATGTATATATAATATAATATTTTTGAAAACAAAAATCAATGTTAACTAATGGATTTTTTAGTATCTTCCAGCCATTTCTCTTTCTATACGTCTTTGAGCATCTTTTTTAGCTAAGTCTTGACGCTTATCATATAGCTTTTTACCTTTTGCTAAAGCTAATTCTAGCTTAACCTTACCACGTACTAAGTACATACTAAGTGGTATAAGAGAATAACCTTTTATAGTAGTTGCCCCTATAAGTTTTCTTATTTCACTCTTATGAAGTAATAACTTTCTAACTCTAAGAGGATCAACATTAAATCTATTTCCTTGCTCGTAAGGACTTATATGAACTTGTTTTAAAAATACTTCACTATTATCAACAGATCCAAAACCATCAGTTAAGTTAATCTTACCTTGTCTAATTGATTTAACCTCTGTTCCTTTAAGCTCTATACCGCATTCATAAGTTTCTTCTATAAAATACTCATGTCTTGCTTTTTTATTTGTAGCTAACACCTTTTTACCTGACAACAAGTTCACCTTCTTCACAAAAAAATTTCATTAATATAAATTACATATTATAAGTAAAAATATACCATATTTATAGCTTATAGTCAACATAACTAACTATATTCTAAGCTTATTATTAAAATAACTCAACATAAATATACGCACCAATAATAAAAAATTTAATCTTAACCAAACCAATAAATATAAACAAAAAAATCTTTTAATCCTAACTCTCAAGCTTAAAATACGTTGACCAATAAAGTAGCTAAAGCGAAGGGATTGGTGTTTATGGAAGTTTTCCTTCCATTCGCAAAGCGCCCTTTACTTTGCATGGAAGAAAACTCCATAACACCTACCCCGAAGCTACCAACTACTCTTGGTCATCTATTTTACCTAATAACGCAAAATCTATTTCTCTAAAGTCTACGTTAACTTTATCAACTCTAATTCTAACAGGATCACCTATCTTATAAGTTTTCTTAGTTCTTTCACCTATAATAGTATAAGTCATCTCATCGTAAATATAATAATCATCAGCCATATTAGCAAGTCTAATTAAACCTTCAACAGTATTTTCTAGCTCAACAAACATACCAAAGTTAGTTACACTAGAAACAATACCATCAAATTCTTGACCTACCTTATCAGCCATGTAACAAGCTTTGTAGTAATCATGTACATCTCTTTCAGCAAGCTCTGCTGCTCTTTCTCTTTCAGAAGATTGAGTAGATGCATAATCAACAATTCCGCTTAATTGTTCTTGTCTTTTTTGAGTTAATTTATTATTTAATTGTTCTTTTATAATTCTGTGTATTTGTAAGTCTGGATATCTTCTTATTGGAGAAGTAAAGTGACAATAATACTTAGCTGCTAAACCAAAGTGACCTATACAGTTTGGCTCATATCTAGCTTGTTTTAAAGAACGTAGTAATATTGTACTTATTGCTTCTTCTTCTCTAGTTCCTTTTATTTTTTCAACTATTGCTTGTAATGCTTTTGGATGAACTTCTTCTAAATCACCTTTTATATTGTATCCAAAAGTAGCAACAAATTTACTTAGTGATTCCATTTTTTCTGCTGATGGAGTTTCATGTATTCTATAAACGAAAGGTACACCTAACCAGAAATAATGTTCAGCTACAGTTTCATTACTTATAAGCATAAACTCTTCTATTATCTTGTTGGATATTCTTCTTTCATAATGTTTTATATCTACAACTTCTCCATCTTTATTTAAAATTATCTTAGCTTCAGGGAAGTCAAAGTCTATTGCTCCTCTTTCTTCTCTTCTCTTCATAAGAATTCTAGCTAGCTCTTCAGCCATTTTAAATTCTTCAACCATATGAGAGAAAGTTTTCTTTAATAATTCATCGTCTTTTTCTAGTATGTCAGATACTTCTGTATAAGTCATTCTAGCTTTAGAATTTATTACAGTTTCATGTATATCATGTTTTACTACATCACCTTTATGGTCTATTTCCATAAATACTGATAAAGTAAGTTTGTCTTCAAATGGATTTAGTGAACACATTCCATTAGAAAGAGTTTTAGGTAACATTGGTATTACCTTATCAACTAAGTAAACTGAAGTTGCTCTTTTTAAAGCTTCTTTATCTAATTTACTTTTTTCTCTTACATAATGAGTAACGTCTGCTATATGAACTCCTAGTTTAAAGTTTCCATTAGGTAATTTTTCTATAGATACAGCATCATCTAAATCTTTAGCATCTTCACCGTCTATAGTAAATGTTTTTAACTCTCTTATATCTAATCTTCTTTCTATTTCTTCTTTCGGTATTGGAACCGCTACAAATTCAGCTTCTTCTAAAACCTTTTTAGGGAATTCTTCTGGAAGTCCATGAGCCTTAATTATAGAATCAATCTCAACTCCTCTTTCACCTTTTTGTCCTAAAACTTCAACTATCTTACCTTCTGGCTTTCTATCCTCTGAAGGCCATATAGTTATTTCAACAACAACTTTATCATCTTCTCTTGCTCCTAAGAAAAACTTTTTAGGAATATATATATCTTGATTAAATTTTTTATTATCTGGTATTACAAATCCAAAGTTTCTGCTTGGCTTAAATAGTCCAACAACTTGAGTAACTTCTCTTTTAACTACTTTTATTATTTTACCTTCTGCTCTTCTATCTTCAGTTGCAGGGTTTATAATTTCTGCTATAACTCTATCGTTATGCATTGCAGTATTTACATACTCTGCTGGTATAAATAAGTCTTGTGTAAATTCTTCATCAGATTCAACAAATCCAAATCCTTTTCTATGAGATACGAATTTACCTACAAATAATCCCATTTGATTCAATGACATTATCTTTCCTTTTTTACTTTTACATATATATCCATCTTCTTCTAATTCATCTAAAAAATTAAAAAACATTGCCATCTCCGCTGGATGTATATTAAATATAACTGCAAGTTCTTCTTTCTTTAGAGGATTGTATGCTGGATCATTTATTAGTCCTAATAAACTTTCTTTAAGTCCTGGTACCATGTTAGTCCTCCTATTTACTTTTTTATATTAAGTTCATAAAATTCTTATTATTAAATATATACTACATATTTTCTAAAACATTATAATTATTAATTATAAATTTAATTTTATTAATTTTTATTTTATTCTATTATTTATTATTATCATCTTTAGCATATTTAATATATTTATGATAATTATTTTATTTATTATATATTTCCAAACTATTTTACAATATATTGTTATTCTAGCATAATTTACCTTAAATTAATCATACTTTTTATATTATTGATTTTCTAGTGTATTTTAAGTGTTTTTATATGAGTTTCATTGATTTTTCATATAATTTTTTTTACACTAGAGTATACTGACATTTTAATATAAAGGAGTATATGTATGAATAATTTAATTCTATCTTTTAATGTGGTCTCTCCACTATTTCTAGTAATGTCACTTGGATATTATTTAAAGCATATAAAGCTTTTAGATTTAAAGACTTTAAATTCAATGAATACAATTTGTTTTAAAGTTTTCCTACCATTACTATTATTTTATAATGTTTATAAGAGCGATATAAAAAGTTCGTTTAATCTAAACTTAATACTATTCTCGGTTATCTCGGTTATAATCCTATTTTTATTTTTATTAATTGTTATTCCTAAAATTGAAAAAGATAACTCAAAATGTGGTGTTATGATTCAAGGTATTTTTAGAAGTAACTTCGTTATTTTTGGAATGCCTGTTGCAACTGAACTTTTTGGTGATGAAAAGATTGGTATTACAGCATTATTAATAGCTATAGTAGTTCCTCTGTTTAATCTTTTATCAGTTATAGCTTTAGAGCTGTTTAGAGGAGAAGATAAAAATATAGACTACAAAAAAATTATAAAAGGTGTTATTACTAATCCACTTATTATAGCTTCAGCTATTGGTCTTATATTTGTTTTATTGGGAATTAAGTTGCCTACATTCTTAGAAAAATCAGTTAACGATATTTCTAAAATAGCAACTCCATTTTCACTTATACTACTAGGTGGATCTTTCTCATTTGGCAACGTACAATCTTATTTTAAAAAGACTATATTCATAGTTAGTAATAAACTAATATTTGTACCACTTATATTTATACCAATTGCTGTAGCATTTGGATTTAGAGAAATAGAATTACTAAGCATACTACTAGTTTTTGCAGCACCAACAGCAGTATCATCATTCCAAATGGCAAAACAAATGGGTGGAGATAGTATATTAGCAGAACAATCAATAGTATTCTCATGCTTATTCTGTATCCCAACCGTATTTTTATGGATACTAATATTAAAGCAATTTGCTTTAATATAATCTTTTACTCCTATCAAAATAAAAAGGAGTTAAGTTATTTTGGAAACACCCAGCACGTGGTAATTGATATGTTAAGTTATTCTGACATTTGCAGCATTCTTTGCTGCATGGAAGAAAACTTACATATCAACCACCGGCCATATTCCAGCACAACCAACTCCAAAAAACTATTTATTCACTACAACTAATGCTAATGCATTTAAGAAGAATAATACTGCAGCAATCTTAGTTACTCTACCCAGGAAAGCTTCTTTACCCTTTGGTTTAAAGTAACTTTGACTTCCTTCTCCACCGAACTGTGAAGGAACTGCACTTTTACTATCTTGAGGCATTATAGCAAGTATTAATATTATCCCTAGTACAACCTGTACACCCATTAAAACATTGCTTAACATATGGTATCCTCCTATTTAAAAAATGATAAATTTACTCATTTTTAGTCTAACATAATACATTACTTTATACAAGCACTCACAATTCACATAAAATTCATAACCAGTTCATGGAATATTCTTCTACCATTCATATGAAGTTCATCCCTTATCTCTAAAATAAAAATTGAAGGTACAATTTAGAAAAGGAGAACTTATTTTAATGAATTTTTTTAAAAGAGCAATTTTAAGCATTAAAAGTAGACTATCAAAAACACTACTTTTATTTACAGTTATAACAACAATATGTTTATTAGTGCTAAGTGGTATATCAATACAAACTGCTAGTAAGGCTGCAGGAGTTTTAGCTAGACAACAACTTGGTGCTCAGGTAACTTTAAAAGTTGATACAGAAAAGATGAGAGAAAATATGATGAGTCAAAGAGAGTCTTCAGCTTCATATTCGTCAGGAACTCCTGCTCCTGATAAAATGAAACCAAGTATGACACCTGTTTCTACTGAATATATAAATGAATTATTATCATCTGAATATGTAGAAGAATATTTAGCTCAATCTAGTACAAGCTTACTAGCAAGCAACTTCACTGCTGTTGGTGCTTCTGATGAAGAAGATACTACAACTGGAGAAAGTACTAGCTCTAATATGCCTCAAATGGGACAAGGCGGTAAGATGGGTAATATGGGTGATGTTACTTTAACAGGTGTTTCTAGCTTAGAACAAACTTCATCTTTTAGAGATGGAAATATAAATATGGTTGAAGGTAATATGATAACAGAAGATACCTCATCTAATGTTGCTGTTATAGAAGAAGCCTTAGCTAGTCAAAATGATTTAAGTGTTGGAGATACAATAACTGTAGGCTCTACATCTGATGAAAGTACTACATATGATTTAAAAATAATTGGTATATATGCTTCTAGTGAGGATTTCACAGAACAAGCTATGATGAATACTGCATCTAGCCCATACAACAACATATATACAAA
This sequence comes from Romboutsia sp. Marseille-P6047, assembly GCF_900604535.1. Lineage (NCBI taxonomy): Bacteria > Bacillati > Bacillota > Clostridia > Peptostreptococcales > Peptostreptococcaceae > Romboutsia > Romboutsia sp. Marseille-P6047. The sequence goes on along the minus strand of NZ_UWOT01000003.1, from coordinate 169,542 downwards.
CCTAGATACTATATCTACAATCAAAGGTTCTGATTATGAAAATGTAGTTGATAGTGCAACATTCTATTTAAATGATCCTGCTAATGTTGATGCTTTTATAGCTAATGCACAAGAAAATTCTTCTATAGATTTTGATACATTTAAATTAGATGCAAATGATGCAGCTTATGAGCAAATGCTAGGTCCTATAGAAAATATAAGCTCATTTGCAAAAATATCTATATATGTTATAGCTATCGCTGGAGGATTAATTTTAACATTAATAATAATGTTATCTATAAGAGATAGAAACCAAGAGATAGGTATACTTCTTTCTCTTGGAGAAAAGAAGCCTAAGATAATAGCTCAATTTGCAGTTGAAATATTATTAATATTAGTTTTATCTTTAGGTGCTTCGTCACTTTTAGGTAAACCAACTAGTAATATAGTTGCAAACCAACTTTTATCTTCTGAAATTTCATCATCTGAAGATAGTAATGAAGTTAGTGCTCAAGGAATCCCTGGTGATAACTCAGGTAAAGGTATGGGGGGTGGCAAAGGTGGTTTTGCTGGAATGTTCTCTCAAACTTCTAATGTAGAAGTTATAGATGAACTTGATGTTTCTGTTTCTGGGTCTGATTTTGCTAAAATGGCTGCCCTAGGAGCTACTATATCACTTGTAGCAACTTGTGTTCCTGCTGTTACAGTAATGAGACTTAACCCTAAAAATATACTAAGTAAGCATAGTTAGGAGGACTATATGAATACAATATTAGAATTTAAAGATGTAAGTTATGCTTATAATAACAATACAGTTATCTTAGATAAAGCCAATGCTAGTTTTGAGCAAGGAAAGTTTTATACTATAATAGGTCCTTCTGGCTCTGGTAAAACTACTTTCTTATCATTAGCAGCTGGTCTTGATAAATCAACATCCGGTTCAATTTTATTTGATAACAAAAATATAAATAATATAGGTTTTTCTAATTATAGAAATAAGTGTGTGTCTATAATTTTCCAAAGCTATAACTTATTAACATATATGAGTGCTTTAGATAATATTATCTGCGCTATGGAGATAAAAGGTGTGAAGTGTTCTAATAAAAAAGAAAAGGCCATTGAAATACTTAAACAAGTTGGACTTAGTAAAGAACAAGGAAAACAGAAGGTATTAACTTTAAGTGGTGGTCAACAGCAAAGAGTTGCAATTGCTAGAGCTTTAGCTACTGAATCAAATTTAATCTTAGCTGATGAAGCTACTGGTAACTTAGATGAAAATACTTCAAATGAGATAATATCTATATTTGAAAAATTAGTAAGGGACCATAATAAAACAGTTATTTTAGTAACTCATAATAACGAAATTGCTAAAAAATCTGATATAACTTACATTGTAAAAAATAAACAATTACTTCAAACTGAAGTTTATTAATAAAAAATCACTAGCTTTGTAATTTAATACTAAGCTAGTGATTTTTTATTAATATATTATACTTTAAGCTATAACTACTCTAATATCTCTCTTCCTAATGAAATTTCTGATACTTCTTTATTATTAAATACGCTAAGTCTAAATCTTAAGTTAAATTCTTCAAACTTACATCTATATTTATCTAATTGCCATTGTCCACAAGAGTTAGTTCCTACTCCATTTTGTTTATAATCTATATTAAATACAATATAATCTCTCTTTTCTAAATCAATAGTATGTTTAGCATATTCTAAATCTGTATCTTCATAATAAGATGCACTGAAATTAAATTTATCATCTGCAATTGCCATTATTGATATTCCTCTATCATTGCCTAAACTTATCCATGAACAATCACTTCTATTTCCATTTTCTTGTGGCTTTACATAGTTCGTAAATAATCCATCAACTGTATTTTCAAATACTCCAAATAAATTTGCTTCTTTAGTATCTGCATAAGACTCTCCTGGTCCTCTTCCTTTATACTTAACATTTTCTAAATCTTTGTTAACTCTCATTTGAAGACCTATCTTCGGTAACATTTCTGGTGCAGTTTCTATTCTACCAGAAGGTACTCCAGATACATCAACTATTATATCTCCACTTCCAAATACCTTATATTCATAAGTAGATTTATAATGCCATGCAGAGTTAGTTGCTCCATTTATAACTTCCACTTTAAATATAAGTACATTTCCTTCTACACTATACTCAACATTTCTTACTACTTCATGCATTAAATGCATAAAATACTTCTTCTTATAGTCTTCAACTATGTACATATCATTATCAATAGGGGCTCTCCAAAAGTTTAGCCTTGGTCCTTCTTCTATTAGTTTATAATCATCTTTACTTACTTCTAATATATGACCTCTTACTAAGTCAAATACTATCTTAAAGCTATCTCCTTTAGCTATTAACTTACAATGTTCCTTATTAACTTCCAAGTTACCTTTTGGCGTTACTTTCACCTTTTCTGTTTTTATTGGAAGCTCAAATTGTGCATTTGCTAATTCATGTCCAGCACTTGCCCAATTACAATCTTCTTTTAACACATAAGATATATTTAAGTAATATGTTGCTCCATCAACTTTCTTAAAGTTTAAGTCATACGGTAGTGTTATTTGACAAGTCTCTCTACCTTTAATGGAAGGCATTTCTACTCTTTTACTTTGTATTATTTTATCATCTTCTTTTATATTATAAACTAACTCTAACGTATTTAAATTTTTAAAGTCATATCTATTTATAACTTCTATTATTCCTTTTTCTAAATCTATGGCCTTAGTTTGAGCTGGCTCTATAACTTTTTTATATTCTAATAACCCTGGAGAGGCTGTTCTATCTGGCATTATTAATCCATCTATACAAAAGTTTATATTACTTGGGTCATCTCCAAAGTCTCCTCCATATCTATAATAAACTTCTCCATTTTCACTTACTGTATGTATTCCATGGTCAAACCACTCCCATATGAATCCACCTTGTAATTTATCATATTTGTAGAATAAGTCTTGATATTCTTTTAAATTTCCAGGTCCATTCCCCATAGCATGACAGTATTCACATAATATATGAGGCTTCTTAACATCATTTATTATCTTGTTCATTAATAATTTGCTATCATGCTCTAACCAAGTATACATAGTGCTATAAACTTCAGAAACTGGTCCATCATCTTCTGATACATTAAAATCGCCTTCATAATGTAGTATTCTAGTTTGATCTAAATCCTTAAGCTTTTTGGCCATAGCTTTAAAATTACATCCAAATGAGGATTCATTTCCTAATGACCACATTAATATACATGGATGATTTTTATCTCTCTTTATCATTCTTTCTAATCTACTTACATGAGCTAACTCCCACTCTGGATCATCACTTATCCAAGCATAATCTCCTGTTAATTCAAATCCATGACATTCTAAATCAGTTTCATCTATTACATACATTCCATATTCATCACATAATTCATATAGATAATGTGAGTTTGGATAGTGAGCTGTTCTTATTGCATTTATGTTGTGTTGCTTCATTAATACTATATCTTTGATTATTTCTTCCTTAGAAACTACTCTTCCATTTTTAGGATTGTAATCATGTCTATTTACTCCTTTAAACTTAATTGCAACTCCATTTACAGTAAATACTTCTCCTTTTAACTCTATTTTTCTAAATCCAACTCTTTGAGGTATTACTTGTATTATTTCTCCTTCTTTTAATACACTTACCATTAATGTATATAGATTCGGTTCTTCTGCCGTCCATTTTAGCGGTTTTTTGACTTCCTTACTAAATTTTGTATTTCCATTTATATCTATAACTTCTTCCAATACTATATTGTTATTTTTATCTAATAATTCAAATTTAACTTTTTGATTATCATATTTTCTAAACTTAAGATCTATATTTAAAATTGCATCTTCATAATCTTTATCTAAATCCGTTACTATTGTTATATCGTCTATTCCATAAACTGGCTCTGTATAAAGCTCTACATCTCTAAATATTCCACTTAGCCACCACATATCCTGATCTTCTAAGTATGTTCCATCACTCCATTGATATACTCTTACTGTACACTCATTTTCACCACATCTTATATATTTAGTAATATCAAACTCTGATTGTATTCTTGCACCTTTACTGTATCCTACTTCTTCTCCATTTATCCAAACATTATATGCAGAATCTACTCCATTGAATTTTAATATTATTCTTTCATTCATCCAAGATTTATCTATTACAAACTTTCTCTTATATATTCCTGTTGGATTTTCAGTTGGTACATAAGGTGGATTTATTGGGAAGTTATACCATAAATCAGAGTAGTGCATCTTCCCATATCCTTGAAGTTGCCAATTCCCTGGAACTACTATATTATCCCAATTTTCAGTATCAAATTCTTCTTTAAAAAAACCTTCTGGAGAATATTCTGGAGCATCTAAAAATAAAAATTTCCAGCTTCCATTTAAATTTTTATAATTTTGTGTATATTTTTTATCCCCTATTAATGCCTTTCTTTTAGATGAGAAACTTAAAAATTCACTTCTAGCATCTAATCTATTTACCCCATCAACATGTATATTTTCCCATAATTTCATATCCAATCTCTCCTTTTTATATTATGATCATAGATTTAAGCTATAATATCTATTTCATTAGCTATATTTTTACCAACCTTTTTCTCATATTTCATCCAGCATATTTGTGCAAATCCTAAGAATATTACTAATCCTAATACATTGTATAAAAGAACAAATAGAGGATTAGTTTGACCTTCTGGTAAAGTTCCATTAAAATATGCTGTTAAGTCTGCTGGTGATGGTACTGAAGATATAATAAATACAAATGTAAACAGTATTAATAATAAAACACCTATTCCTATACCTAGACCTCTTGATCCAACTTTAAAACTTCTTTCTAGATTATCCTTTTTAGCTCTTAATACTATATATCCAACTAAGAAGAAGAATACTGGTATTAATGATGTTGAAGCTGTCATATTTATTAACATTTCTAATAAACTATCAACAGAACCTATCCCTAAAGCTGGTATTATTAAAAGTATTGTTACTATCATCGCTTGAAGATATAATGCATTTATTGGATTACCCTCTTTGTCTGTTTTAGCTACCCAGCTCCCAAATATCCCTTCTGGTATTTCTGAGAATAAAACTTTAACCGGTGCAGCTGTCCATAAAACTAACGACCCTAAACTTGCAAGTAACATTATAAATCCAACAATGTTAGTAATTATATTCCCTACTCCATAATAAGAACCTAGTATCAAAAATGAATCAAATAATCCATTTGAAAAATTTCCACTCAACTTTTCTGCTGGAACAACGATCCCTACTGCCACTGATCCTAATGCATAAAGTAGTCCAATTAATACTGTTGAAAATAGCATTGTTTTTATAAATGCTTTATTTCCACCTTTTACGTCTTTTATATAAACTCCTATACTTTCTGCTCCACCTACTGCTTGAAGTACCCATGCTAATACCATAAAGTATGTCCAGTTGAATTTAGGCATAATAGTATCTACCGTAAATTCCTGTGCTGGTTTTTTACCTAGTACAATAATTACGCCAAATGAAAGTACTATAAATCCAATTCCTAAAACCATTCTAGCTACACCTGATAAATTTGTTATCTTCGATATCCAACCTACACCTTTTGTAGATAATATAGTTACTACCCAGAATAATAATATTGATAAAACTGAAATTAAAACTGTTTTTCCATTAAATATATTCTTTCCTACAAAAGCGTATGATGCATATATTAAAGTTTTTGGTAATAATGATGTAAAGAAAAATAAATTTACAAAGAAGTATGACCAAGAACCTAAGAACGCCCACTTTGCACCTAGAGAAGTTTTTATCCAACTATTTATTCCTGATTCTGAATTAGAATTAGCTGATGCAAACTCACCTATCATAAGTGCAAATGGGAAAAAGTAAAATATGGTACCAAATATATATGATGGTATAGTTGCTAATCCTATATTCACACTACTATCGATAATATTTCCAAATGAGAATACAGCTGTAAAAGTCATTAACATTAAAGCTTTAGAACTAAGAGTTCCTCTATTTTCACTCATTATTTGACCCCCTGAGTTTTGTATTTTTTACATAATTATTAATATTAATCTAGTTATTAAACTTTTTTAGAATCTTTAACTTAATACTCTCTACACTGCTAAATTTAGCTATTTCCTTTTTAAAAAACGTTTTCTTTATAAATTAATAATACTAATTAATATGTTCTATATCAATATATTAATGTTGCTATGTTTTGTAATTTTGTTGCATTTAAAGTTGACACAATATATTTTTAGATTTAAATTATAATTAATTATTTATCATCAAATATGTGGGGGTGTTTTATGGAAAATAAGATAGGAATTTTTTCAACAGACTTTAAGCCTAGTAATGAATTATATATATATGAATGTGGATTTGAGCATTGTTCTCCTAGAGAGCCATACCAGTATGAACAAATAGATTACTATCTAATTCACTATATATTAGAAGGAGAAGGTCTATTTTTTATGGAGGACAAAGTTTACCATTTAAAAGCAGGAGATGGATTTTTTATACCGCCAAATACTGATAATAACTACTATCCTTTAGATGATAACCCTTGGGTTTATAGATGGATTGGAATAAATGGGTCTAAAGCTAAAGAACTTCTTACTCTGTGTGGTTTTTATAATGGTAATTATACTTTTAGGTATACTAAAGATAATAAATTAGATTATTGTTTTAAAAATATTTATGATAGCTGCTATTCAAATAATATATTTGAAGGAATTGGGTATTTATATCAAACTTTATCAATTTTAATAAACGAAAACTCATCTTCTGATCTAAGCGATATTTCATCCTCTAAAAGCTATATTTCTAAGTCAATAGAATTTATAGAATCTAATTATCATAAAAACATAACAGTATCAGATGTAGCAAGCTACTTAAATATTGATAGAAGCCATTTTTACAAAATATTCAAACTTAATATGATGACTACTCCTCAACAATATATAATGGAGTATAAATTAAAAAAGTCATGTGATTTTCTAAGAAAAAGTAGTTATTCTTTAAATCAAATAAGTGATTTGGTTGGATTCTCATCACAATCATATTTTTCTAAGTTTTTCAAAAAACATATGAATATGACTCCACTTGAATATAGAAATTTATTTATCAAATAAACAATTACTTCAAACTGAAGTTTATTAATAAAAAATCACTAGCTTGTAAACATCTACAACGCTAGTGATTTTTTTTACCAGTTTTCAGAAAAACTTACTGTAAAAATTTTATTCTTATCATCAGTTCCTTCTATATTTGGTATTTTTACTCCTTGAATATATACAAACTCAAAAGGAACATAAAGTGTAAAATCTAAAGGTGGTTCTCCATTATAAACATCCTCAAAATATTTTTTAATAGGATTATTTATGCGCTTATCTGATTTTAAAATATGAGGTGAGACTTTAGGAATATTACCTTGTATCGACTCTAATGACACTATATTGTCTTTAATTTTTTGAGTATATTTACCAAAATTTAATACTTTATCTGCATATTGAAAAGCCCATCCATATAACGAATCTATACTTATATATTCTTCTGTTACTGAGCCATAAATATATGACATATAAAGGACATATGTTGCAGTTTTCCAACTAGGCCACATACCTTTTCCAAATTTCATATTTTCGATAAATAAATCATCATTAATCTCTTCACTTTGAGACATTTCATATGCTACTTGAGCTATATTTACATAAATTCTATCAATTATAAAATCATGACCTTGATGATTCCAATCTTTTCTCACATTTTTTATAAAAGATCTTACCATAAGAAAGTTAGTTTTTAATTGGCCATACCTTTCATTAAAGCTTTTATAACATTCTTCTAAAATATTATAAATAGCATCTTCAAATCCTCTTCCCTTTTCATTATAATCAACTACACCGTCTTTATTTTCATCGTAAATATTCATTATTGTATTAAAAACAGATGTGTTAGCTAATTTATCTTGAGATTTTAGGTAACTAAAAATTGTTGATTGTAAATCATGCATTATTGTAACTAAACTATAATAAAAGTTTTCTGTAATCACTTCTACAAAAGTATTTTCTTCTATTTTTCCTAAATGACCTTGAAGTGATACTAATGGCTTTTTAGTTAAATTATCTATACCAATTACGTAATATAGTTGTTTTCCAATTCCTCTTTTTTGAGCATAATTGTATAAATCATATCTAAGTAATGGTGAATCATATCCATAAGTTGTTATTATATTATTATTTTCAATTTCAGCTATTGGAATTTTTTGAATAAATTCAGTGCTCCAATTATTTTCATCTTTAATTTTTATTGCCTTATCCATAGGTATATTTTTAAAACAATATCTAGCAGTAAATAAATCAATGGCAACACAGTCTAGAGATGAAAAAATAAATCCTTCTTTAGTTGGTTGCGCATTAGCACTATCATGGCTTTTATTCATAATTTCTATTGCATCTAATATATGAATCATAAATATATCCTGACTTTTTATAGCTTTTATTATGTCACTTTGAGTTCCAGATATGCCATGAGTTTTATATTTTATATAATCTCCATCTTCATTCATCTTTGGTGAATTAGTTTCTTCATCTATTTCCATATGCCATGGAGAATATGGATGAAGCCCCATTCCAAGATTTTTAATTGCACCACTTAAAAGGTCTTGGTCGTGTATTTTTACTCTAGGAATATTAATTAATACACATCCTGGATATTTATAAATATCATCTTTATCTCCTTTATCTCCACCTACAATTACCTTATGCAACCTTATTTCTTCATAATTTGCTCCATCATCTATTTTTATAACTCTTCCTTTAGATTTATCCATTCCTATATCATTTAGGTCATATACCATAAGCTGATTATAAGCTTCTCCAGGTGATAAGTATGCACCTTCTATACTTTCTTCATATCCATTCATAGGATTATCTTTATGACTATATAAATTACATTCCTTTAAATACTTACGAGCGAAGTAAAACCCCCATCCTCCATAAAATTCGCCACTTTTACCTTCAATTACAGCTTGTGGTGTTATTTCTTTACCTACAAATTTACTTAAAAATTTTGATATCATAAGTGTACTAGCTGAGCATTCTCCAATTGACATTTTTGAGTAAGATATATTTAGTTCATCATGAAACCATCTCATTATAGCTGCAACTATCGGCCATTCTGTACAAATCTTTTTTGTATCTGCTTCTCTATGTGTAATAGGATCTATCGCAATAGACCCTATTATGTTCGGCTTAAATAAAAGCTTTTTACCTTTATTTACGTCATATTTTACTTTTTCCTTAAAATGAATTTCTTTATCTAACTTTGATAATAAACAATCTATATTGTAATAAATATAATCGATTTTTTTTACTATCTCTCCCCACGCTGCATAATCTTTATAATCTATAAATTTTTGTAATAAAATTGGTATTCCGTCATAAGCCTTATAAGCATCCAATCTTACTGCTGAAATCGCAGAACCTTTGTAGTCTATTTTTTTCTTTCCTATTTTAGAATCAACGATTACTTCATTTAAATTTTTTTTAGATATGATAAAAATCCCCCCTTTCTTATAAGAAAAAAGAATTGCTATTTTTATTATATTCATGAGGGTTAGTTTATTTGCTAAAAAAAGAACAAAATCTATTTTTAAAATAAAAAATCACTAGTCTAGTGTATACTATTTGACTAGTGATTTTTTATTTTTATCAATTTATTTTAAGATACTTTACTCGTTTTTTCATTAGATTTTTTAAGTATTGGAATCCCAAATACTATCGAAGCTATACCACAAACAAGCATTAACATTGGATAATGCAAGTATTTTATTATCTCAACTGCTGATATTCCAACTATTCCAGCAGCCGTAACAAGCTGTGCTCCATAAGGTATCATACCTTGCCAACAAGCTGAGAATATATCAAGTATGCTTGCGGTTTTTCTTGGGTCTATATCATATTGTTCTGCTATATCTTTAGCAAGAGGTCCTGCTGTTACTATTGCTATAGTATTATTTGCAGTGCATAAGTCTACAACACTTACTAATGTAGCTATACCAAACTCAGCACCTTTTTTACTGTTTATTTTGCTAGTTATGAAGTTAAGTAAAAATTCTATTCCACCATTATATTTCATTAAACCAACTACTCCACCTACTATTAGTACTAATATACATAACTCCTGCATACCTGCCATACCAGAAGATACAGCTTGTATCAATCCTAATAAATCAATAGACGATGTTACTAATCCTATTATTCCTGCAAATAGTATTCCTCCTCCAAGCAGCACAAAAACGTTTACCCCGCACAGAGCACCAACTAGTACCACAATATAAGGTACTACTTTTATAAATTCATAAGTATAATTTTCTCCTGTCGCTCCTTGGTATCCTCTTGTCATTACTGCAAGTAATATTACTGTAGCTATTGCAGCTGGTAAAACTATTAAAAAGTTAACTTTAAATTTGTCTTTTAAATCACACCCCTGAGTTCTTGATGCAGCTATTGTTGTATCAGATATCATTGATAAATTATCACCAAACATTGCCCCACCAACTATAGCTCCTGTAACTAAAGCTATTGGTATACCAGTTTTTTCAGCTATTCCAAGACCTATTGGAGCAAGAGCTGCTATTGTACCAACTGATGTCCCCATTGATATAGATATAAAGCTACCTATTATAAATAAACCTGCAACTAATAAATTTGGAGGTAATACTGACAAACTTAAATTTACTGTTGAATCTACACCACCCATAGCCTTTGCAACACTTCCAAAAGCTCCAGCTAATAAAAATATAACTAACATTAGAACTATATTAGGGTCTCCTGCTGCTTTACAGAATATATCCATCTTAGTATCAAATTTTTCGTCTTTGTTAAATAATAATGCAACTCCCGATGCTATCATAAAAGCAACTAGAACTGGCATTTTATAAAAGTCCCCTGTTATAATACCACTACCAACAAATAATACTAAGAATACAACTATAGGTAATAATGCCAATGGATTTCCTTTTGAAGCGCTTTTGTTCATGCTAAACCTCTCCCTATTTAAAATTTTATAATATTACTTATATATAAATTCCCCACCAAGATAAGTTTAGATAGTCCCCATAGTAAAGCTATCTAAACTTCTATCTTGATGAATTTGCCAATATTATAATCATCCTAATATATAACTTATATTTCTTCACCACATCTAATTAATAATTCTCTCCATCTTCTATCAACTTCTTTTTGGAAATCTTCTATTAAATGTTCATTTCCTTTTTTAAATAAATGCTTAAATCTACCTTGTGGTTTTAAAAATTCTTCAATTGGAAGTTTATTTTTAGGTCTATAATTTAATATCCATTTTCCATCTATAACTTCAAATAGTGGCCAATAGCAAGTTTCTACTGCTAATTCACATATTTTCATCATATCTTCTGCTGGATATCTCCATCCTCTTGGACATGGTGCCATTACATTTAAAAATGATGCACCCTCTGTATATATAGCTTTCTCAGATTTAGTATGCAAATCTTTAAAGTTCTTTATAAATGTTGTTTGAGCTACATAGGGAACATCATGTGAGGCGATTATTGTGGCTAAATCTTTTCTATTTTGTGGCTTTCCTGATGACTCACAACCTACTGGAGTTGTTGTTGTATCTGCATACATGGGAGTTGCAGATGAACGTTGTATACCTGTATTCATATATGCGCCATTATCATAACATACATATACCATATCATGATTTCTTTCCATCGCACCTGATAGTGATTGAAATCCTATATCATAAGTTCCTCCATCTCCACCAAATGCTATAAATTTATAATTATCATCTATTTTCCCTTTTCTTTTCATTGCTTTGTAAGCTGCTTCTACACCACTTATCGTTGCTGCTGAATTTTCAAATGCATTATGTACAAATGAGTCTTTCCATGCAGTATAAGGATACATAAAAGTAGATACCTCTAAACATCCTGTTGCACTACTTATTACTGCATGATCCTCATCTTTTAATCCACGTAATATGTTTCTTACAGCTATAGTACCTCCACATCCAGCACACATTCTATGTCCACCAGCTAATCTTTCACGCTTATTCATAAATTCTTTAAAATTATAACTCATCTCTTACACCCCCCTAATCTCTTACTGATAAATAACGATACTCATCCCCTAGCTCATTACTATTATCAATTTTTTCAAGTTCGCTGTATACTTCTTCAACATTTTCAACCTTAACATCTCTACCACCTAAACCGTAAATATAATTTACAATCTTAGGCCCCTTTTCTAAACTGTAAAGTGCTCCTTTTACTTCCGCTCCTAATGGTCCTCCATAAGCATTAAAACCTTCACATCTATCCATTACAGCTAAAACTTTTACATGTTTTAAAGCTTCTCTTATTTCTTCTGCCGGGAAAGGTCTAAACAGTCTAATTTTTAACAATCCAACTTTCTTCCCTTCTGATCTCATTTTATCTATAGCATCTTTCGCTGTCCCTGCAGCAGAGTTTATTATAACAATTGCATAATCTGCATCATCTAATTTATATTTTTCAAATAATCCATAACTTCTTCCAGATATTTTTTCGAAATCTTTTGCTACTTCTAAAGCTACTTTTTTAGCATTTTTCATAGCTTCTGCCTGTTGTCTCTTATGTTCCATATAATATCCTGTCACATCATAAGCCCCTGTAGACATTGGTATTTTTGCATTTAATAAATAATTTTCTTGAGTATATTCTCCAACAAATTCTTTTACTAAAGAATCTTCTATCAAGTTTATATTTTCAACAGCATGGCTTGTTATAAATCCATCTTGGCAAACCATTACTGGTAATTGTACATCTTTATGTTCACCTATTCTTACAGCTTGAATAAAGTTATCGTAAGCTTCTTGGTTATTTTCAGAATATATTTGTATCCATCCAGAATCCCTAGCGCCCATACTATCTGAATGATCACAGTTTATATTTATTGGCCCAGATAGAGCTCTATTAACTAAAGCTAATGTTATTGGTAATCTGTTTGATGCTGCTATATATAATTCTTCCCACATAAGCGCTAACCCACAAGAAGATGTTGCAGTCATAGTTCTTGCCCCTGCTGATTGTGCTCCAACTGCAGCACTCATTGCACTATGTTCACTTTCAACAGTTACAAATTCAGTTTTAACTTCACCATTAGCTACGTATGATGAAAAATACTGCGGTATTTCAGTTGAAGGAGTTATTGGAAAAGCAGGAAAAACATCTGGATGTATTTGCTTTATAGCTATTGCCACTGCTTCATTTCCTGATAATCTTTCTCTTATTACTGAAGGTTCTACTACTCTTTCTTCCATTATTGCTGTAGTTGACATCTATACTTCCTCCTTTACCATTTCTATAGCATCGAAAGGACAAACTTTTGCACATATACCACATCCTTTACAGTGCATATAGTTAAATTCACTTCTTTTTTTATTCTCTACAGGAATAGCACTATCTGGACAAACTGGAATGCATAGTAAGCATTGCTTACATTTATCTTCTATAAATATAGGCTTATCTACTCTCCATTCACCTGTGTTAAATTCTGCTGAAGTTCCACCACCAAAAACATTTCCTGCTGGTGTTATATCTTTCCAAGATATATCTTCTGTAATAACTTTGCTTATTTTCTTGTTTTCCATCTATTCTACCTCCTCTAGTGCAATTTTTAGAGCTTTCATATTTCCATCTATAACCTCTGGCTTAGATGCAAATTTATGTTTAAAAGAAGTTTCCATCTCATTTAAAAATGTATCTAAAGGCATTATGTTTGCTACCTTCACTATTGATGCAAGCATTGGCGAATTTGGGAAGTATTTTCCTAGAGCTCTTTCTGATACACTTCTAGCATCTACTGTATACAACCTGCCTTCATATCCTTTAAGATATTTTGATATTTCATCTTTACTTTTAGATGTATTTACTATTATTGCGCCATCCTTTTTTAATCCTTTAGTTACATCTACTGATTCTAATAAAGTTTCATCAACTACTACTACAAATTGTGGCTCATATATATTTGAGTGTACTCTTATCTCTTTATCACTGATTCTGTTATAAGCAGTTATTGGTGCCCCCATTCTCTCTGGACCATATTCAGGGAAACCTTGCACATATTTACCTGTACTAAATGCAACATCTGCTAGTAATAATGAAGCAGTTTTTGCACCTTGTCCTCCCCTTCCATGCCATCTAATCTCTATTGTGTTATTCACCATCATACCCCCTTAAAAATTAAGTATATTTGTGCTCATCCAATAAAATCTTATTTAAGATTTCCATTATCATACAATTGTTATTATCTAACAATGGAAATCTTAACTATCCGCCATGATAAAAGTATCATAGCGGATATTAGTATTATATTTTAAGCATTTAACACTTCTTCTTTTTCTACACACTCTAATTTATCTAAACCTTGCTTTAAGTCAGCTATTATATCTTCAGGATCTTCAAGTCCTACAGATATTCTTATTAATCCTTCAGATATTCCAGCTTCAGCTCTTTCTTCTGGAGTATATGGTGAATGAGTCATAGATGCAGGATGTTGTATTAATGTTTCACAGTCACCTAAACTAACTGCAAGAGTACATAATTCTAAAGAATTTAATAATTTTTTACCAGCTTCAAGTCCACCCTTAACTTCAAATGCTATCATACCGCCTGGCATATCCATTTGTTTTTGAGCTAATTCATATTGTGGGAAGCTTTCTAATCCTGGATAATTTACTTTTTCTACATTTGTATGAGATTCTAAGAATTTAGCAACTTCTTTAGCATTTTTAGTATGTCTATCCATTCTTACTTGTAAAGTTTTCATTCCTCTTATTATTAAGTAAGCATCAAATGCAGAAAGTACAGCACCTGTCATATCCTTTATTCCAAATAATCTTACTTGATTAATGAATTCTTGTTTACCAACAACGAACCCAGCTAGAACATCTCCATGACCATTTAAGTATTTAGTAGCAGAGTGAACTACAACGTCAGCTCCAAACTCTAAAGGTCTTTGTATGTATGGAGTACAGAAGGTATTATCAACTACAACCATACAACCCTCTACTTCATGAGCTATTTTTGATACAGACTCTATATCTATTAATTTTAAATCTGGATTTGCTGGAGTTTCTAAATAAACAACTTTAGTATTTTCTCTCATAGCTGCTTTTACTTCATCTAAGTCTGTTGCATCTACAAAAGTAACATCTACTCCATATCTGCTCATTCCATGATTTAATAATGCGTAAGTACATCCATATAAAGTTTTACTTGCAACCATATGATCTCCTGCCTTTAATGCTGACCATAAAGTAGAAGTTATAGCTCCCATTCCTGAAGCTGTAGATACACAAGCTTCACCTTTTTCTAATAAAGCTATCTTTTCTTCTAATTGCATGTTTGTAGGATTTCCTAATCTTGAATATATAAATCCATCTTCTTCTAGCGCAAATCTTCTCCCACCTTGTTCTGCACTATCGAATACGAAAGTTGATGTTTGGTATATAGGCGTTGTTAAAGCTCCTGATACTGGGTCTTTTTTATGACCTCCATGTATAGCTTGTGTTGCGAATTTTTTATTTTTTAAGTTTTCCATTTGAGTTACCCCCTATAATTTTATTTACACAATTATATAGAGCAATCATTGTGCCAACTTTTTACTTTTAAATAATAAACTTTATTTTTTATTTTATTAGTTTTGTACCCCTTGAAATAAGCCACTTTGTAAAACGTTTTCCGATGGTGTATTCACATATTTTTCTTATCTTATTATATATATTTATATATATCGTAAACCTTTGTTTACATTATATATATTTTACGTAAATAAAACTTTACATCTGTAAATATTTATTTACAAATTTATCTTACTCATTTATTTTATATTTCTTTACCTTATTCATCACTGATGTATGCGATATTCCAAGTATTTTAGCACTCTCCCTATAACTTTTATTAATATTATATACTTTCATAATAATTTCTTTTTCGTAGTTTTCCATTTCCTCTTTTAGAGTACTTATTTTTATATCATCATCTTCAATAATACTTTGTATAATATCTTCACTTTTATATAAATAATCTATAATAATATCTTTAGAAGTCAAAATGTCTCCACTACATAGATTCATTGCCCTTTCTATTAAATTCTGTAGTTCTCTTACATTCCCTGGCCAATCATAGTTCATCAAAGTATCAATAAAATCCTTTTTAAATCCTTTTATATTTTTCTTAAGTTTCTTATTAAGCTTGTCTATAAAGAACTGAGTTAATATTGGAATGTCCTCTAATCGTTCTCTTAGGCTTGGTATTTTTATTGGGATTACATTTAATCTATAGTATAAATCTTCTCTAAAGCTTCCTTCTTTTATCATATTTTCAAGATTTTTATGAGTGGCAGCTATAATCCTTACATCAACATCTTCTTCTTTACTGCTACCAATCTTTCTTATTTTTCCTTCTTGTAAAACTCTTAAAAGTTTAGCTTGAAGTAACATTGATAACTCTCCTATTTCATCTAGAAAAATAGTTCCTCCATTAGCTTCCTTAAAAAGTCCTTCCTTACCATTTTGCATAGCCCCTGTAAAACTACCTTTTTCATATCCGAATAATTCACTTTCTAGTAAGCTATCTGGCAGTGCCGCACAGTTAATAGCTATAAATCTTTTATTTTTTCTATCACTTAACTCATGTGTAGCATTTGCAAATAGCTCTTTACCTGTACCACTTTCTCCTCTTAATAATACAGTTGAGTTACTTTTTGCTATAGCCAAAGTCATCTGCTTTACCTTTTCTATACTCTTGCTATTACCTATTATATTTTTAAAAGGCCCATCATTATTTTTATTGATAATATTAACAAGTTGTTTTGCTTTATTAACATCTTTTATAGAAATTACACCACCTATAGTTTCTCCATGATCATTTGTTATTCTTCTTCCTGTAGTTATATAGTTGCTTTTTATACCATCATGAGTTAATGTAGCTTTTATATTGTCATATTCATCACCATTATTAATTAAATCTACAATTACATCATCTTTTCCAATAATTCCCCTAATATCTTCTCCAATAACATCCTGCTTATTATAGTTAAACAAATCCTGACAATAGTTATTAAATATATTAATTCTAAAATTTTTATCTATAGAAATAATTCCTTCATCTACAGAATTTATAACTGCCAGTAGCTTTTGTTCATTTTTTTCATGATTTAAAAGTTCTATTTCATCTATAGAGATAATGTCTTCTATACTAGATATTGCCTCTTTAAGAATATCTTTATTATCTGGATCAATATCATCTATTTTTATACAAACCTTTTCCGGAAAAACCTCCATAGATACTAAATCTATTTTTTTATTATATAGCTTATATAATATTTCAGTAGTAATACCAAATCTATTTTTAGTATTTATCTCAAACCTAATCATATTAATTTTCCCCCTGTGTTTGATTGACTCTCTTTTATAATATCATAACAAAAAAATAAGCCAATAATATGATTAATATTATTAGCTTAGGTTTAAAATTATATAGTTTCTACTTTTATTAAATTAGTAGTTCCACTTGTTGCAACTGGCACACCTGCGGTTATTACCACTAAATCATTTTCAGCTATGTATTGTTTTTCTTTAGCTGCATTTATTGCATTATTTATAACTTCATCTGTATTTTTACCACTTGTAGTTATAACTGGAAGCGCACCCCAAGTTAATGATAATTGTCTCATTACTCTTTCATTATCTGTTATCGCAACTATCGGGCATTCTGGTCTAAACTTTGATACCATTCTTGCAGTATGACCTGATGAGGTTGAACTTAATATTGCTTTTGCATTTAAATCTATAGCAGTTGCACAAGTTGAATAACTTATTGCATCTGTCACATTTGTAGCTTCTAAAGCTTTTTCTCTTAATTTTGTATTATAATCAATGGTTTCTTCAGTTCTTTTAGCTATTATAGCCATTGTTTTTACAGCTTCAACAGGATATTTCCCTGCAGCAGTTTCTCCAGATAACATTATTGCATCAGTTCCATCGTATATTGCATTTGCAACATCAGTTACTTCTGCTCTTGTTGGTCTTGGATTTCTCATCATCGAATCCAGCATTTGAGTTGCAGTTATAACTGGTTTTCCTGCTTTATTACATTTATTTATCATATTTTTTTGAACAATAGGTATTTCTTCTGTTGGTATTTCAACACCAAGATCACCTCTAGCAACCATTATACCATCAGATATATCTATTATTTCATCTAAGTTGTCTACACCTTCTTGATTTTCTATCTTAGATATTATTTTTATATCAGTAGCATTATTTTCTTCTAATATTTTTCTTATAGCTAATACATCAGATGCTTTTCTTACGAATGAAGCTGCTATAAAATCTATTCCTTGTTCTATTCCAAACTCGATATCACTTCTATCCTTTTCAGTTATAGCGGGTAAATTAACTTTAACACCTGGAACATTAACCCCCTTATGATTTTTTACTATACCTGAATTTTCAACTACACAAACTATATCATCATTATTGACTTCTTTTACTTTAAGTCCTACTAAACCATCATCTATTAATATGATATCTCCACACTTAACATCCTTAACTAATCCTTTATAGCTTACTGTGCACATATCCTGACTTCCCATAACATCCTTCATTGTTATAGTGAAAGTGTGTCCTTCTTTTAAAAAAACTTCTGGTTCATTAAATTCTCCTGTCCTTATTTCTGGCCCTTTAGTATCTAAAAGTATAGCAGTAGGTTGTCCTAATTCTGCTCTTACTTTTTTAACTAAATCCATTCTTACTTTATGCTCTTCATGAGAACCATGGGAGAAGTTAAATCTACAAACATTTAATCCATTTTGAATAAGTAATTTTAAAGTTTCTTCTTTGTCACTTGCTGGTCCTAATGTACAAACAATCTTGGTTCTTTTTATGCTATTTATCATACGTTTGTCTCCTCTACTTAGTGTATAGTTTTATAATATATTACATTATTATTCCCCACATAATAGTTGAAACTATTGTTATAGTTAACCCAACAGCAGCTTCATATGGTACTAGTTTTAGACGTTCATTTATACTCATATTTACTGAACCTCCTGTTGCGTGGAAAAATGAACCATGTGGTAAACTATCAAGTACAGTTGCTCCTACATGCACCATTGCTGCTCCTGCTAATGGAGCTATTCCAACTGATATTATTGCTGGTGCAAATGTAGCTGAAGCAATAGTTGCTCCTGATGTAGTTGATGCAGTTGCGGCACCCATTAATATACCTGAAATTGGTGCTAATAAGAACTCTGGTATATGCATTGCATTAAGTATTGATATTGTACTAGCTTGGACTCCTGAATATTTAATTACACCTGCAATTGTACCTGTTCCTATTAAAAGTATTGCAACTGGCATCATCTTTGATAAACCAAATGCCATATAATCATTTATATATCTTATTTTTCCCATAACTAATACTCCTATAATTCCTCCTAGAGGTAAAGCTATAAGTGGGTCTACTGTAATTCCTACTATAGGTCTTAATGAAAGTAGTAATATTGCTACTAATGGACCTACTATTGCTGCAAAAAAAGATGGTAACTCTTCTTGAGGTTCATTTTCTTCTAAATTTAATTCAATTTTATCTCCAGCATGTTTTTTAGCTAATATATTTGCAATTATAATAGTAGCTACTAATCCAAAAATTGCTGGTATTATATTAGCTGCCATTAATGATGATAAGCTTACGCCAAAGTTTTCTGATGCTGCTATTGTATTTGGATTTGGAGAAATTACGTTACCACATTTTCCTCCACCTATCATAGCTAAAAGCACTGTAAACTTTGAATATCCTAATTTTTTACCTATTGCTAAAGCTATAGGTGCAACTGTTATTACTGATATATCTACGAATACACCTACTGCTGTTAATATTAAAGTTGATAATGCTAAAGCAATTAAAGCTCTTTTTTCTCCTAATGTTCTTATTATTTGATCTGCAATTTTAGCTGCAGCTCCAGTTTTTATAAGAACACCTGCAAGGACTCCAGATGTCAATATACGAAGAATAGCTGACATTATTCCCCTTGCACCTTCCATCATTACATCTACAGTTCCAACAAGGCCCGCTCCACCAACTAATCCACCAATTAATGCTCCTAATATTAAGCTATATGCTGGTTGAAATTTTTTTATTATTAGAATTATAGCTACTGCTAACCCTAATAATGCTCCAAATGTAGTTATTTGTATATCCATCTACTTCACCACCATTATATAATTTTGTATCTTATTTATATAAACTTAAAATTAACTTAACACCCTGACTAAATTAAATATTTGAGTTGCGGTTTGAATCATATTTTTTTCTGCTGTACTTTTATCTACAGCTTCTTCTAATGACATAGCCTTATTTACAATTGCAAAGAATGCATCTATACCTTCTTCATTACATTTAACTGCATCATCTGTTATACATCCTGATATTGCTATGACCTTTGCACCATACTTTTTTGCTAACTTAGCAACTCCTATTGGAGCTTTTCCCATTGCTGTTTGATTATCAAGTCTTCCTTCTCCAGTTACAACAATATCAGCATCCTTAACTGCATCTTCTAACTTAGTTTCATCAAGTATTATCTTTATACCTGATTCAAGCTTTGCATTTAAAAATGCTAAAAATCCAAATCCTAGGCCTCCTGCTGCTCCAACCCCTGGTACATCTGCTAAGTCCTTGCCTAAATCTCTTTTTACAACCTGTGCAAAATTCATAAGCCCTTTATCCAGCTCTTCTACTATACTTGGTGTAGCTCCTTTCTGAGGTGAATATATATGAGCCGCTCCATTTAATCCATATAAAGGATTATTAACATCGCATGCTATTTTAAAAGTACATTCATCTAATTTTTCTAATTTTTCACTTACATCTATTTTTCTTATTTGATTTAATACTTGTCCTCCTAATCCAACTAATTCATTATTTTCATCATAAAATTTAAATCCTAAAGCTTGAAGCATACCTACTCCACCATCATTGGTTGCACTTCCACCTATACCTATCACAAAGTTTCTACAGCCTTCATTTATAGCTTCTTTTATCATCTCTCCTACTCCATATGTAGTTGTTATTAATGGATTTTTATCTTCCCCAGAAACTAAAGTAATTCCTGCTGCTTGAGCCATTTCCATTATTGCAGTATTACTTTGCTCTAATACTCCATAAGTTGCATTAATTTTTTGCTTAACTGGACCACAAACTTGTACAGTTCTCCTTTTACCATTCATTCCTTCAACTAATGCATCTACTGTACCTTCTCCACCATCGGCTAATGGTTTTATTTCAACATCTGCTTGTAATTTAGCATTTTCTATTCCTTTTTTTATAGCATTAGCTGCTTCCATAGAACTTAAGCTTCCTTTTAGTGAGTCTATTGCAATTACTATTTTCATAATTTCTATCGCCTCCTATTTATTAATGTAATATCAAACAGCATTAAAAATTAAAATATCACTTCTAAAAATTAAATAATTTTCTATATATTTTGTTATATATACTATCCTTATGCAATGCTCAATATTCACATTAAAAGTTTACTCAATTTAGATTATATTATTTGATTATACTTATATATAATCAATGCTTTCTAACAATATTTTATTCAATATAATTCTATATTAATCATATTAATAATCACTCTAAATTTTTACAGTTAATATTATCTTCACATATATTTTTCAAAATAAATTATAATATCTGTAAAAATAAAAAAGACTATCTATGAGATAGTCTAATATTATAATACTTTCTCAAGATAGTCTTTTTTTATTATTTCTTTAAATTGTAGAAAGAATCCATTCCACAATATCTAGCTTGTTCTCCAACCATTTCTTCTATTCTTAATAATTGGTTGTATTTAGCTACTCTATCAGTTCTTGATGGAGCACCAGTTTTTATTTGTCCAGCATTTACAGCTACAGCTAAGTCAGCTATAGTAGTATCTTCTGTTTCTCCTGATCTATGAGATATAACTGCAGTGTATCCAGCTCTCTTTGCCATTTCTATAGCATCTAAAGTTTCAGTTATTGTACCTATTTGGTTAACTTTTATTAGTATAGAGTTTGCAACACCTGCATCTATTCCTCTTTCTAATCTTTCAGTGTTAGTAACGAATAAATCGTCTCCAACTAATTGTATTTTCTTTCCTAATCTTTCAGTTAATACTTTCCATCCGTCCCAGTCTTCTTCATCAAGACCATCTTCTATTGTTACTATTGGGAAGTTATTTGCCCAATCTTCATATAAATCAACCATTTGTTCAGCTGTTAATTCTTTTCCTTCTCCAGCTAAAACATATTTCTTAGTTTCTTTGTTGTACATTTCTGTAGCAGCAACGTCAAGACCTAATCTTACGTCATCTCCTGGCTTGTATCCAGCTTTTTCTATAGCTTCAACTATTAATTCTAAAGCTTCTCTGTTTGATCCTAAGTTTGGAGCGAATCCACCTTCATCACCTACACCACAAGCAAGACCTTTTTCTCCTAGGACTTTCTTTAATGAGTGGAATACTTCTGCTCCCATTCTTAATCCTTCTTTGAATGATTTAGCTCCTACTGGTAATATCATGAATTCTTGAACATCAACGTTGTTATCAGCATGTTCTCCACCGTTTAATATGTTCATCATTGGTACTGGTAATTGCTTAGCATTTACTCCACCTATGTATTGGAATAATGGTAATCCTAATTCTTCAGCAGCAGCTCTTGCTACAGCCATAGAAACTCCAAGTATAGCATTAGCTCCTAGGTTTCCTTTGTTATGTGTTCCATCTAAGTCTATCATTATAGCATCTATTTCAGGTTGATCAAAACAATCCATTCCTTCTAGTTCTGGAGCTATTATTTCATTTACATTGTTAACAGCTTTTTCTACACCTTTACCAATGTATCTTCCTTTATCTCCATCTCTTAATTCTACTGCTTCGAAAGCTCCTGTAGATGCTCCTGATGGTACTATTGCTCTTCCTATAGATCCTGATTCTAATATAACTTCAACTTCTACAGTTGGGTTTCCTCTTGAATCTAATACTTCTCTAGCGTATACGGCTTCTATTAATGACATTTAAATTACCTCCAAAATTTTTATATGATTATATAATAGATTAAAAAACCTACTATACTATTGTCTACATCTATTTAAAATTTATATAAATTATTTATTATATAGTTTCTACTTTTATTAAATTAGTAGTTCCGCTTGTTGCAACTGGTACACCTGCTGTTATTACTACTAAATCATTTTCAACTACGTATTCTTTTTCTTTAGCTGCACTTATAGCATTGTTTATAACTTCATCAGTATTTTTACCATTTGTAGTTATTGTTGGAAGTACTCCCCAAGTTAATGATAATTGTCTCATTACCCTTTCATTATCTGTTGCCGCAACTATTGGGCAAGCTGGTCTAAACTTTGATACCATTCTTGCAGTATGTCCTGAAGAAGTTGAACTTAATATAGCTTTTGCATTTAAATCTATAGCAGTTGAACAAGTTGAATAACTTATTGCATCTGTTACATTTGTAGCTTCTAAAGCTTTATTTCTTAATTTTTTATTGTAATCAATTGTTTCTTCTGTTCTTTTAGCTATTGTAGCCATTGTTTTTACAGCTTCAACTGGATATTTACCTGCAGCAGTTTCTCCAGATAACATTATTGCATCAGTTCCATCGTATATTGCATTTGCAACGTCAGTTACTTCTGCTCTTGTTGGTCTTGGATTTCTCATCATAGAGTCTAGCATTTGAGTTGCAGTTATAACTGGCTTTCCAGCTTTATTACACTTACTTATCATAAGCTTTTGAACAACAGGTATTTCTTCTGTTGGTATTTCAACACCAAGGTCACCTCTAGCAACCATTATGCCATCAGATACAGCTATTATTTCATCTAAGTTATCTACACCTTCTTGATTTTCTATCTTAGATATTATTTTTATATCAGTAGCATTATTTTCTTCTAGTATCTCTCTTATAGCTAAAACATCAGATACTTTTCTTACGAATGAAGCAGCTATGAAATCGATTCCCTGTTCTATACCAAATTCTATATCGCTTCTATCTTTTTCAGTTATTGCAGGTAAATTAACTTTAACCCCTGGTACGTTAACACCTTTATGATTTTTTACTATCCCTGAGTTTTCAACTACACAAACTATTTCATCACCATTAACTTCTTTAACTGTAAGTCCTACTAAACCATCATCTATTAATATAGTATTTCCTGGTTCTACGTCTTCAGCTAGTCCTTTGTAGCTTACTGTACACATTTCTTTATTCCCCATAACATCTTTCATTGTTATAGTAAAAGTTTGTCCTTCTTCTAAAAAAACTTCTGGCGTATCAAATTGTCCTGTTCTTATTTCTGGACCTTTAGTATCTAAAAGTATAGCAGTAGGTTGTCCTAATTCTTCTCTTACTTTTTTTACTAAATCCATTCTTACTTTATGTTCTTCATGAGATCCATGAGAAAAGTTCATTCTACATACATTTAATCCATTTTGAATAAGCGCTTTCAGAGTTTCTTCTTTTTCACTTGCTGGACCTAATGTACAAACAATTTTAGTTCTTTTTGTGCTATTGATCATAATTGACTCTCCTATATTCCTGAAATAAATACTACCCTTATAATATTTACTTCATTTTTATAATTTATATATATATTTATATTCCATATATTATTATACAATTTTTTACATATATTTTGAAGTTATATATAGTTAAATTTTAGATAATTTTAAATCTTCCATCTTTTTAATTATATTTCTAATTATTAGTATTTATAATATATAGTTTTCTTACTAAATCACATAAATTTAATAAAATAATATGGATTAAAAATAGCGAATTATTAAAATTCGCTATTCCTAATTTATATGTTATTAAGCTTTTACTAAATCTTCGTGTCTAACAACCTCAGCATTAGCTAATTTTTCATAGTATTTTACTAAACTTGAGTGATCTTTTTGTCCTAATCCATCTACCTTTAAGGCTTGCATCATTTCCATAACTGAAGAAGTTAATGGTAATGGAGCTCCAACTTCATGAGCTGTTTCTAATACATTTCCTAAGTCTTTTATATGTAAATCTATTCTAAATCCTGGTTCGAAGTTTCTATCCATAACCATCTTAGATTTAGCATCTAAAACTGTACTTCCAGCAAGCCCCCCTCTTATAGCTTGGTAAACTAATTCTGGATCAACACCAGCTTTAGTAGCTAATATATAAGCTTCCGACATAGCTGCTATGTTTAATGCAACTATAGTTTGGTTAGCTAATTTAGTTATATTACCAGCTCCTATTTCCCCTGTGTAAACAACAGATCCAGCCATTGCATCCATTACATTGTAACAAGCATCGAATACTTCTTTTTCTCCACCAACCATTACAGATATTGTTCCATCTATAGCTTTTGGTTCTCCACCACTTACTGGTGCATCTATCATTTTTATTCCTTTTTTAGCTAATTCTCCATGTATTTCTCTACTTACTAATGGAGCTATTGAACTCATATCTATAACTACTAAACCTTCTTTAGCTCCTTCTATTACACCATTTTCTCCTAAAACAACTTCTTTAACATGTGGAGAATTTGGAAGCATAGTTATAACAGCATCAACTTGCTCTGCAACTTCTTTTGGAGTAGATGCAGCTTTAGCCCCTAAAGATACTAATTCATCTACTACTTCTTGTTTCCTATCTAATACAACAAGTTCAAAACCAGCCTTTAGAAGGTTTTTACTCATTGGTCTACCCATTATTCCTAATCCTATAAATCCTATTCTTTTCATATTCATTTACTCCTTTTATCTATTTTTCGTACTAATTTCCTTCAATAATTAAGCTTCTAAAAGAGCTTCTCTTTTTATATAACCTAAATCTGCTAATATTTGTGCCATTTCATCTAGTACATCTTTAGATGCTGTAGTATTTGGTTTTATACTATTTCCAACTTCAAGACCTATTAAATTACAAGCATCTTTCGTTCCTGCTGGGAATGATACTTTATCAAAAGTATTTCTAAAAGGTGTTAATTTAAATTGAGCTTCGCAAGCACCTTCTATATCACCAGCCATATATTTGTCATATATTTCAACAACTAATTCTGGAACTATATTGGCAGTTGATGCTATTGCTCCTACTGCTCCATATGCTAGTGAACCTAATATCATAGTATCTTTCCCTGCCATAACTTTGAAATCTTTATCTCTTGTAGTTCTTATGAATTCAGCAGTTAGAGTCATATTTCCACTAGTATCTTTTATACCTACTATATTAGGTACATCTGCAAGTCTTTTTACTAAATTAACACTTAATCCATATCCAACCTTACCAGGATTGTTGTATAAAAGTACTGGTAATTCTGGAGCTGTTTCAGCTATTGCAACTATATGAGCATATAGTTCATCTTCAGTTGGAGATATGAACATTGGAGGTAGTATAGATAAACCATCTGCACCTTCCTCTATAGCCATTTTTACAGTTTCTACACATTCTTTTGTAGTTATTCCAGCTATACCCATATATACAGGTATTCTCTTAGCTGCAGTTTTTACCATACAAGCTAATGCTTTTCTTTGTTCCTTATAGTCTATAGCAAAGAATTCTCCGTTACTTCCGAAAGCAAGTATTCCATGTACTCCACCATCTATAACATAGTTTACCATTCTTGACATAGCTTCTTCATTTATACAATTATTTTCATCAACGGGAGTAACTATTGGAACAATTATCCCCTTTATTGAACTAGTATCCATTTTAATCCCCCTAATATTAAGCAAGTACTGCTTGTTCTTCTCTTATTAAACAAGGTTTTTTATTATCAAATTTCCAATCTTTTATTAAGTATTGCATTCCTATACTATCGTCTCTTGCTCCTAGACAATGTTCATTGTATAATGCATTTGCCTGCATTATTTTTTCCATGTCTAACTCTATACCTAAACCAGATTTTTTAGGAACAGCTATTTTACCACCTTTTATTTCATAAGGTTGTTTAGTTAATCTATCGATTCCTTCTTGCCATATCCAGTGAGTATCTATTGCAGTTATTTCACCTGGAACTGCTGCTGCAACATGAGTAAACATTGCAAGTGATATATCAAAGTGGTTATTTGAATGAGATCCCCAAGTTAATCCCCATTCATTACACATTTGACCAACTCTTACAGAACCTTGCATAGTCCAGAAATGTGGGTCAGCAAGTGGTATATCTACTGATTGAACTTGTATAGAGTGTTGCATTTGTCTCCAGTCAGTTGCTATCATATTTGTAGCAGTTTTTAAACCTGTAGCTCTTCTAAATTGAGCCATTATTTCTCTTCCTGAGTAACCATCCTCAGCTCCACATGGATCTTCTGCATAAGCTAGTACATCTTGTTTTCCTTTACAAACTCTTATAGCATCTTTTAATGACCAGCATCCATTTGGATCTATTGTTACTCTAGCATCTGGGAATCTATTTTTTATAGCTGTTATAGCTTCTATTTCTTGATCTGGTGTTAAAACTCCACCTTTTAATTTGAAATCTTTAAATCCATATTTTTCATGAGAAGCTTCTGCTAACTTAACTACTGCTTCTGGAGTTAAAGCTTCTTCAGTTCTAACTCTATACCATTCACAGTCACCACCTTTTCCATCTAAGTATGGTAAGTCAGTTTTGTTTCTATCTCCTATAAAGAATAAATATCCTAAAGCTTCAACTTCTTCTCTTTGTTGACCTTCACCTAATAATGCTGCTACTGGTACATCTAAGTGTTGTCCTAATAAGTCAAGTAAAGCAGCTTCTAATGCTGTTACTGCATGAACTGTTATTCTTAAATCGAATGTTTGAAGCCCTCTACCAGCTGCATCTCTATCATTGAATTTATGACGAACTGTATTTAATATATTATTGTAATTACCTATGCTTTGTCCTACTACTAATTCTTTAGCATCTTCTAAAGTTTTACGTATTCCTTCTCCACCTGGAACTTCCCCAGCTCCTGTGTTTCCATTACTATCTTCTAATATAACTATATTTCTTGTGAAGAATGGTGAATGTGCTCCACTTAAGTTAAGTAACATGCTATCATGTCCTGCTACTGGTATTACTTGCATTTTAGTTATTACTGGTGTTTTACTCATCGTAAATTTTCCCCCTAAAAGTTATATTTATTTCATCAAATTAATGTTATTTATCTATTTTAAATTTAAATTAACTTACTTTTTTAAATCAAGTTACTGGTGCAGGATTAAACACTGCTAATGCATTATATATTTTATGTTGATCTGCATAAGTTTTTTGTTTATCACTTGCAACATCTAATATTAAATTGAATATTTCCCAACCCACTTCTTCTATTGTTTTTTGACCTGTTGCAATTCGTCCTGCGTCTACATCTATTAAATCAAACCATTTTTCTTTAAGTGTTGAGTTTGTTGATACCTTGATTACTGGAGATACATTTAAGTTATATGTAGTTCCTCTTCCAGTTGTAAATACTTGCATTGTTATTCCTGATGCTAATTGTTGAGTACCACATACAAAGTCACTTGCTGGAGTAGCTGCATATGTCATACCATGTTTTCTAACTCTTTCACCAGGAGATAGTACATCTACTATTCTAGTACTACCTGATTTCGCTACTGAACCTAAGGCTTTATCAACTACATTTGATAATCCACCTTTTTTGTTCCCTGGAGATGGATTAGCATCTCTATCGACATCAGCTTGTTCTAAGTAGTTATCGTACCATTTCATTTCATATACAAGTTTTGAAAGCACTTCTTCATTAACAGTTCTTGGTGCTAATAAATGAACTGCATCTCTTATTTCAGTAACTTCAGAGAATATTACCTTAGCTCCTGCTCTTACTAATAAGTCCGCTGCATATCCTACTGCCGGATTTGCCGTAACTCCAGAGAAAGCATCACTTCCTCCACATTGAAGCCCAACTACTAAATCAGATACTGGACATTCTACCCTAGTTCTCTCATTCAGTTTTTTTAGTTTAGCTTCAGCCTTAGCCATTATTTCTTCAACCATAGCATTAAATCCATGACAATCTTGTAGTATAACAAGGTTTTCCTTTTCTAACTCAGGAAATAACATATCTGGTACTAATTTCTCACAACCTAGCGATACTGTTAATATCTCCCCTCCAAAGTTAGCATTTTTAGCAAGATTTTTTATAGTTCTTATAGGAACTTCTGCACCTTTACCTTTTATAGCTACTCCACATCCATAAAGATGGTTTAAAGCTATTATGTCATCTACATTTTCATATTTTGGTAATACTTCTCTTTTTAATCTATCTACAGCAACATTTAGAACACCTTCCGAACATTGCACCGTAGTCGTTATCCCTAATATATTTTTGGTTCCTACACTACCATCAGAATTTTTATATCCCATGAAAGTATATCCTTCAAGCGGCTCTAAGTCATTTTCTATACATTCACTTTTAAGTTCATCTAAAGAATATGCTCTTGGTAAGATTACCCTATCTTCTCTTAACCAACTTCCTTTTTGTATATCTTCTGTTGCATATCCGATTACTTCACCGTACCTGATTATTGGCTCTTCTTTTTTTATATTTTCAAGAGTTACTTTATTAGCTTCTGGTATATCTTGAAGTAATTCTAATCCATCTGGAAAAACAGTCCCTTTACTTAATCCTCCTTGATTAACGATTATGGCAACGTTATCCTTAGGATTAACTTTTATGTATAGAGGTTGTTTTTCATTAGCTACTTTATTCTCCATATCATCCCTCTTTTTCATATATACTAATATGCT
This sequence comes from Romboutsia sp. Marseille-P6047, assembly GCF_900604535.1. Classification (NCBI taxonomy): domain Bacteria; kingdom Bacillati; phylum Bacillota; class Clostridia; order Peptostreptococcales; family Peptostreptococcaceae; genus Romboutsia; species Romboutsia sp. Marseille-P6047. Next base: position 139,634 of record NZ_UWOT01000003.1, on the reverse strand, counting down.
TAGCTGATTACTTATTTTTAGTTATCTTTCTATATTTTTATTATAAAACTTCCATATATTGTAATCATCGTTTCTTTGACCAAACTTTAACATTCTTTTTTGTTCACTTGCACAATCTTAATTATAAAGTATATATGATGTATATAATTCCAATAAATCTAAAAAGTTTTTAGGATTTTTACCTGTTAATGAATATATTTTTTCTAATCTATAATTAAGTGTATTCCTGTGAATATTAAGGTTTTTAGAGATTGTATTTATCTCTCCACTGTTTTCTATATAAGATAATATTGTATCTATTAAATCTAATTTATTACCTTCATTTTTCAAGATTTCCATATGCCTTTTTAATATCTCATTTCCTTTACAAGTTGTTAAAGTTGACAAAAAATATAGTTCTTCATACTTTAGAACCTTTTCATTTTTACTCAAAGTTTTACCTACTTTTATAGCTAAGTCCCCTTGTTTAACAGCTGTTGATATAAGATTTTCTTTTAAACTAACTCCTATATCTAGTTCTTCTTGAGATAAAATATCTATAATTATATTTTGCTTCGATGGTGTATTAACAAGTACAACTAGTGTATTCTCAAAATACTCTATTATAAATTCTTGTTTTTCTAAGAACATCCATAGTTTATCTTTTATTTTTAAATAGTAGTTAAAATCTTTATTTTTTATATTTATAACAAGTGCAATTCTTGGTATATCTAAGTCTATTCCTAGCTCAATAGATTCTCTTTTTATTTCTTCGCTATACTCCCCTTCTAGTTGAGTTAACTCATAAAAGAATTTATCTCTATGCATTTCAAACGCCTTTTTCTTAGAAAATGTAAAGTGTTCATTTACCAAAAGTTCAGCTGTTATTCTTACTAGCTCACCAAATTGCCTTATATCATCAGGATTACCTGTAACCCCTATTACTCCTATCATTTCATTTGAAAATATTATAGGTAAATTTATACCAGCCTTTTCTTTATCAGTGTTTTTGTGTATTTCTACACTTTTATTTTTTTCTAAAACCAATAAAGCCCCACTATGTATCTTGTTTAATCTACTTCTATCTCCACTTGCAATTATTACACCTTCTTGGTTCATAATATTTACATTATATGGTATAACCTTCATAACTCTATTAACTATATCCTGAGCTATTTTACTATCTATACTATGCATTCTATGTCCCCCTATTTATTATCCATAGTAAATAAACTTTTTTTGTAGATTTGTACAATTGTTTTATTTAATATCGATTTTACTATAATACATCCCAATAGTACATAGATTTTATTATTTTTTTAACAATCTTTTTTATAATAATAAATTTAGCATAGTACATCTAGGTTATAAGTAAACATTTTTAAATAGTTAATAATCGTACAATATTCTCTACTGTATTCTCTATATTTTCTTTTCCTGAGTTTAAAGCTTTTTCTAATGTCATTACACCTGGCATTATTGATAAAATAGAATTAAATCCCAATTCATATAATTCTTCTACACCACTTCCAACATTTCCAGCTACTGCAATTACTGGTATATCATATTTTTTAGCAACTTGTGCTACACCATATGGTGTTTTTCCAAATTTAGTTTGTCTATCTATACTTCCTTCTCCAGTTATTATATATGAAGCTCCTTGAACTTTTTCATCTAAGTTTGAGTACTTTATAACAATATCTATACCTGGTTTAAGGTGACCATTACAAAATGCTAATAAAGCAAATCCTAATCCACCAGCAGCTCCTGCACCTTTTTCATTTGACATATCTTTTCCTAATTGTTCTTTAACAATTTGTGCATAATGACTAAGATTTTTATCTAGAATTTTTATTAATTCTTCTGTTGCACCTTTTTGAGGTCCAAAAATTGCAGATGCACCTTCATCTCCTGTAAGAGGATTGCTTACATCACATGCTACTTCTATATCTATTTCACTTATTCTTTTATCAAAATTACTTAAATCTATTTTATGCAGTTTATCTAATGATCCACCACCAAAAAATAAATCATTTCCTTCTTTATCTAAAAGTCTGCCTCCTAAAGCTTGTATCATACCAGCACCACCATCATTAGTAGCACTTCCACCTATTCCTATTATTATCTTTTTAACACCTTTATCTAATGCAGCTTTTATAACTTCTCCTGTTCCAAATGTTGTTGTAATTAAAGGATTTCTTTTTTCTTTCTCTACATAATGAATGCCACTAGCTTCTGCCATTTCTATTACAGCAGTTTCATTATCTCCTAAAATTCCATATCTAGCATTTACCATTTCTCCTAAAGGACCAATTACTCTCACCTCATAAATCTTACCTTCGGTTCCATCTACTAAAGATTGAACTGTTCCTTCTCCACCATCTGCCATAGGAACCTTAATACATTCCGCATCAGGCAATACTTTCTTTATACCAATTTCCATAGCATCTGCTACTTCTTTTGCTGTCAAACTCTCCTTAAATGAGTCCGGTGCCAATACAAATTTCATACCATCCCCCCAAAATCTTTTTATTTTATATATATTATTTTAAATTATTTTAATATCGTTTTCATCGGCAGTTTACTAATATAATTAAGAATTTATTGTGCTTATGCACAAGACACTTTAAATAGTTAAAATTAGTATAAAAATACTGTAATTATATATGAATCTAAACATATCTACATTATTTTCGTTTATAACCTTATATGTTAGTCTATTAATTTGTGCATTTCAACATTTTAACATTATTTCTAAATATAAATTGCTAATAAAAAATAGCTATATCTCAATATAGAAATATAGCTATTTTTTATTCAATATAATAATTAATTAATTTTATCTAATAAATCAGTATATGATTTAAGTTTTTCCATTACTTCTTTTTTGTCTTGTCTGAACTCAATTCCTCTTGCCATTTGTAATATTTCATTATTTAGTAAATTTATTACTAACTCTTTTTCTTGGCTTGTCAAATTCTTGTTAAGTTCATTCACTTTACAAGACCTCCTTGTATTATAATTTTAAAATCTTTAGCTATGTATACTAAATACAATACTAATAATCTACTATATACTCATTATGTCCATGTTGATACTTTATTATATTAATTAATTATAAATTTAGTTCCTTATTTAAAGTTAAATACATACATAAAAAAATAGCGATAAACATAAGTTTATCGCTATCTATATATTATTTTTAGAAGAATAACATATTTGCTATTATTACTATAGCTAAAGCTGTTAATGAACCAACCATAGATACACCGAATTTAGCATACATTTGATCTTTCATTTCTTTCAATCCATACATTCCATTGAATACCCAGAATCCACTATCATTGAAGTAACTAAATGCTACTCCACCAGCACAAGTTGCCATAGCTGCTATTATCGGATCAAGGCCAACTACTGATAATAATGGAGCTGTTAATGTTGCTGCTGTAGTTAATGCAACAGTTGCACTTCCTAAAGCTATTCTCATTAATGCTGCTATTATAAATGGTATTAATATTGCAGGAATCGGTAAATTTAGAACTAATTCCCCTAAAGCTGTTCCTATTCCAGAATCCCTAACTATAAATCCTAATGCTCCTCCAGCACCAGTAATTAACATTATCATACCAGTTGATTTTATTCCATCTTCCATATAACTCATAACAGTTGATTTATCTTTATCTCTTGCAAGACCATAAACTGCTATAAGAACACCAACTGATAAAGCTACTATTGGAGAACCTATGAAAGTTATTATTTGATACTCTATCCCTGCAAAGCTACATATAGTATTCGCAAATATCATTACTAATGGAACTAATATTGGTAATATTGACATTAATAATGGTGGTAAATCTTTATTTTTCATTAATTCCTCTACATTTTCTATTTCTTTTATGTATTCTTTTTTAAATTCTTTTTTAGTATATCCATCTCCGCTATCATTTGGAATTTGATATACTTTTGTTCCCATCCATTTACAATAGAATATACACACTATGAATGGTATTATTGTTACAAGTACACCTGATAGTATCATCATACCAACATCTACTCCTAATAACCCTGCTACTGTTAAAGGTCCTGGTGTAGGAGGTACAAAAGTATGTGTAAGTTGAAGACCTATAGCTAATGATAAACCTAAACTTACAGCTGATTTACCACTAACTTTAGAAAGTGCTTTCGCAAGTGGCGTTAGTATTACAAGAGCTGAATCTGCAAATACTGGTATTGAAACTATATATCCTGTAATTCCAAGTGCCCATTCTTCTTTTTTCTTACCTACAAGTTTTATTACAGAGAAAGCTAGCTGCTCTGCTGCTCCCGATTTTTCAAGAACTGCTCCCATCATTACTCCTAAACCTATTATGATACCTGTACTACTTAATGTGTTCCCAAATCCCGTTGTTATTGAAGATAATACTGATGATACATCCATTCCCCCAATTAATCCAGTTATCATTGCTGCAAAAATTAGTGCTAAAAATGTATGTACCTTTGTTTTCATAGATAGGAATATTAATACTCCAATCCCTATTACTAGCCCTAAAATCATCTGTGTACTACTTACCTCTGTCATAAATTACTCCTCCCCCTATAATTGCTTTTTTTTTAACATTTAAAATTACAGTTAAATTATCTCTAATATTCTCCAAAATTCCTCAATTTTATTTTGGAAAACCTATGCTTTATACTTATATTATAAACGTTTTCCAAATTCACTTTCATCGTTCATTTGACTAAATTTTAACATGTTTTTTTATATTTTTGCATAGATTTGGTGTTCTTTATATGCATTTTTATAAAATATTACATACCTATTTATAATTAATATTCATTTCATCTTCATAATAAGATTCTTAAGTAGTTATTTTAAAACAAAAAACTAAGCCTATATAAAAATTATATAGGCTTAGTTATTATATCTTAATATTATTTTACTAATATTTTTGATTCATCTTTTAAATTGTAGAAAGATTTCATTCCACAATATCTAGCTTGTTCTCCAACCATTTCTTCTATTCTTAATAATTGGTTGTATTTAGCTACTCTATCAGTTCTTGATGGAGCACCAGTTTTTATTTGTCCAGCATTTACAGCTACAGCTAAGTCAGCTATAGTAGTATCTTCTGTTTCTCCTGATCTATGAGATATAACTGCAGTGTATCCAGCTCTCTTTGCCATTTCTATAGCATCTAAAGTTTCAGTTATTGTACCTATTTGGTTAACTTTTATTAGTATAGAGTTTGCAACACCTGCATCTATTCCTCTTTCTAATCTTTCAGTGTTAGTAACGAATAAATCGTCTCCAACTAATTGTATTTTCTTTCCTAATCTTTCAGTTAATACTTTCCATCCGTCCCAGTCTTCTTCATCAAGACCATCTTCTATTGTTACTATTGGGAAGTTATTTGCCCAATCTTCATATAAATCAACCATTTGTTCAGCTGTTAATTCTTTTCCTTCTCCAGCTAAAACATATTTCTTAGTTTCTTTGTTGTACATTTCTGTAGCAGCAACGTCAAGACCTAATCTTACGTCATCTCCTGGCTTGTATCCAGCTTTTTCTATAGCTTCAACTATTAATTCTAAAGCTTCTCTGTTTGATCCTAAGTTTGGAGCGAATCCACCTTCATCACCTACACCACAAGCAAGACCTTTTTCTCCTAGAACTTTCTTTAATGAATGGAATACTTCTGCTCCCATTCTTAATCCTTCTTTGAATGATTTAGCTCCTACTGGTAATATCATGAATTCTTGAACATCAACGTTGTTATCAGCATGTTCTCCACCGTTTAATATGTTCATCATTGGTACTGGTAATTGCTTAGCATTTACTCCACCTATGTATTGGAATAATGGTAATCCTAATTCTTCAGCAGCAGCTCTTGCTACAGCCATAGAAACTCCAAGTATAGCATTAGCTCCTAATTTACCCTTGTTGTGAGTTCCGTCTAATTCTATCATAACTGCATCTATTCCTGGTTGGTCAAAGCAGTCCATTCCTTCTAATTCTGGTGCTATTATTTCATTTACATTGTTAACAGCTTTTTCTACACCTTTACCGATGTATCTTCCTTTATCTCCATCTCTTAATTCTACCGCTTCGAAAGCTCCTGTAGATGCTCCTGATGGTACTATTGCTCTCCCCATAGTTCCGCTTTGTAATGTTACTTCAACCTCAACAGTTGGATTCCCTCTTGAATCTAATACTTCTCTAGCGTATACAGCTTCTATAACTGACATATTTCTATCTCCCTTCAATTTTCATAATATAATAATTAATATCTACACAATATATTAATTTAATTCCTTCTTTATATAAAAATATAAATTTGTTGATGGGCAAATTTTATTTAAATTTTTAAATTTGGTAATAAAATAATATATCGTGTATTTTATAATTTTCAAATATAATAAATTTATCTCAAATAATCATTTTTATAATCATTTTTTTATTAATGAATGACCAGTCATCTCTTCTGGTTGTTCTAAATGCATCATATCTAATACTGTTGGTGCTATATCAGATAATCTACCATCATCTAGTAATGTGGAATTTTTAAATTCTTCACCTGCAACTATAAATGGTACTGGATTAGTAGAGTGAGCTGTTATTGTTTTTCCAGTTTCTATATCTTCCATTAATTCTGCATTTCCGTGGTCAGCAGTTATTATTGCACTACCACCTTTTTTAATTATTTTATCAATTAGTTTTCCTACACAGCTATCAACTGTTTCAACTGCTTTTATTGCAGCTTCAATATTTCCTGTATGACCAACCATATCAGGATTTGCAAAGTTAACAACTATAAAATCAAATTTATCTTCATCTATTCTAGCTTCAACTTTTTCTAATAACTCATTAGCAGACATTTCTGGTTGTAAGTCATAAGTTGCAACTTTTGGAGATGGTATTAATAATCTTTCTTCACCTTGGTTTGGTTCTTCAACCCCACCATTAAAGAAGAATGTAACGTGAGCATACTTCTCTGTTTCAGCAGCTCTTAATTGAGTTTTGTTATTTTTAGCTAAAAATTCTCCTAAAGTATTGCTTAATGATTGAGGTCCAAATGCTATATGAACATTTTTAATAGTTATATCATATTCAGTTAAGCATACAAAGAAAGTCTTCATACAAGGTCTTTCAAAACCTACAAATTCATCACAAACTAAACTTCTTGTTATTTGTCTAGCTCTATCTGGTCTAAAGTTGAAGAATACTATAGAATCTCCTTCTTTTATAGTTCCAACAGGAGTATTATCCTTAACTATAACTGTTGGTAAGACGAATTCATCATTTTTACCATCATCATAAGAATTTTGTATAGCTTCAGTAGCAGAATTTGCAGTTTCACCTTTACCTTCTACCATTGCATTATATGCAAGCTCAACTCTTTCCCATCTTTTATCTCTATCCATTGCATAGTATCTACCACTTACAGAAGCAAATTCACCTACACCTACTTCATCCATAACATCTTGTATTTCTTTTACATATGTTATTGCACTTTGAGGATCTGTGTCTCTACCATCTGTAAATGCATGAACATATACTTTTTCTACACCATTTTTCTTAGCCATTTTTATTAAAGCTTTTAGATGATCTATATGTGAATGTACTCCACCATCAGATAATAATCCCATTAAGTGAAGTGCTTTATCTTTAGCATTTTCCATAGCTTGGCATAATACTTCATTTTCAAAGAATTCGCCATCTTCTATTGCTTTCGTTATTCTAGTTAAGTCTTGGTATACTATTCTTCCTGCACCTATGTTTGTGTGTCCAACTTCTGAATTACCCATTTGTCCATTAGGTAAACCAACATCTAGTCCACTAGCATTTATTGTTGTGCTTGGATATTCATTAGATATTCTATCTAAGTTAGGAGTCTTAGCAGCAGCTACAGCGTTCCCTTTAGTTTCACTAGTATATCCGTAACCATCCATTATGATTAAAGCAACTGGTTTTTTCATAATTATTTCACTCCTTAGAAATTTACAAGCTTTACATAATCGTCAGCAGCTAAGCTAGCACCACCAACTAAAGCTCCATCTATATCACTTTGTGCCATTATTTCTGCAACGTTTGCAGGTTTAACACTTCCACCATATTGTATTCTAACTTCATTAGCTAAATCACCATATAAACCTTTTACTACTTCTCTTATATAAGATATAACATCGTTAGCATCTTCAGCAGTAGCTGTTTTACCAGTTCCTATTGCCCATATTGGTTCATACGCTATAACAACTTTAGATAAGTCTTCTTTAGCTACATTTTCTAAAGCTTTTTCAACTTGAACTTTACAAACTGCTTTAGTTTCACCAGCTTCTCTTTGTTCTAGAGTTTCTCCACAACAAAGTATTGGAAGTATACCATGCTCTAAAGCTTTTAAAACTTTTTTATTTACAGTTTCATCAGTTTCATTGAAGTATTCTCTTCTTTCTGAGTGCCCTATAACTACATAGTCTACACCTATCTCTTTTAGCATTGATGGTGCAACTTCACCTGTAAAAGCTCCACTTTCTTCAAAGTGCATATTTTGAGCTCCAACTTTTATATTAGTTCCTTTAGTAACTTCTTTTAAATCTTTTAAAGCTAAGAAAGGTGCACATATTACTGCTTCTACATTTCCATTGTTTACTCTATCTTTAACATCATTAACAAAAGCAACAGCTTCTGCTATTGTTTTATTCATCTTCCAGTTTCCTGCTATTATAGGCTTTCTCATTTTCAATTCCTCCACATTTGACTAAACTTTAAGGAAAATCCATTCCCTAATTGGATTTTCCTTAAGTTTAATCTTGATAATATTTAAGGTAGTTTTATTTTCATAAAACTGCTGTGGTAACTTATTTATATTTTAAAATTGAGTACTATACTCTATTGTTAATTTCTATATTATTTGTTATCTAAAGCTACTATCCCTGGTAATTCTTTACCTTCTAAGAACTCTAATGATGCTCCTCCACCAGTAGAAACGTGAGTCATTTTATCTCCGAATCCTAATTGGTTAACAGCTGCAGCAGAATCTCCACCACCGATTACTGTAGTAGCATCAGTTAAGGCTGCCATAGCTTTAGCTACTGCTAATGTACCTTTGTTGAAGTTTTCAAACTCAAATACTCCCATTGGTCCATTCCATACTATTGTCTTAGATTCATTTACAGTATTTACATATAATTCTATTGTTTTTGGTCCTATATCAAGTCCCATGAATCCTTCTGGTATGTCAGCTCCTTCAGTTATAATTGGCTCAACATCAGCAAACTTATCAGCTACTGCATTATCTATTGGTAGTAAGAATTTAACACCTTTAGCTTCAGCCTTAGCCATCATTTCTTTAGCATATTCAACTCTATCTTCTTCGACTAAAGAAGTTCCTATTTCATATCCTAAAGCTTTTAAGAATGTATAAGACATTCCTCCACCTATTATTATGTTATCAACTTTTTCTAATAATTGTTCTATAACAGCTATCTTATCAGAAACTTTAGCTCCACCTAATATTGCAGTGAAAGGTCTAACAGGGTTTGCAACAGCTTCACCTAAGAATTTTAATTCTTTTTGGATTAAATATCCACAAACTCTTTCTTCTAAGAATTCTCCAGCACCTACTGTTGAGCAGTGAGCTCTATGAGCAGTACCAAATGCATCATTTACAAATATTTCAGCTAAAGAAGCTAATTCTTTAGAGTAATTTTCTTCATTTTTAGTTTCTTCTTTTCTGTATCTAGTGTTTTCAAGTAATACTACATCACCATTTTGCATTTTTTCTACAGCAGCTTTAGCATTTTCTCCTACAACATTAGCATCAGCAGCAAATACTACTTCTTTACCTAACATTTCAGATAATCTTTTTGCAACTGGTGCTAAAGATAATTCTGGCTTAGCTTCACCTTTTGGTTTTCCTAAGTGAGAGCAAAGTATTACTTTAGCTCCATTTTCTATTAAATACTTTATAGTTGGTAATGCTCCGTTTAATCTATTTTCATCAGTTATAACTCCATCCTTTAAAGGTACGTTGAAGTCACATCTTACTAATACTCTTTTTCCGTTCATGTTTATATCTTCTATACTTTTTTTATTAAGCATTGACATTATGTATTCTCCTTCTAACACCGAATTATATATATATTCCCTTTATATCGTATACAATAAATTCATACTCTTAGGTACAATTTTTTAGAAAAAAAGTCCAGAGCCCGTAGTATAAAACTACAAACCCGGACCTTGTTTAAAATTACTTAGCTAAGTTAGCAAAGTATCCTAATGTTCTTATTAATTGAGAAGTATAAGACATTTCATTGTCATACCAAGAAACAACTTTAACTAATTGTTCTCCGTTTACTTCCATAACTTTTGTTTGAGTAGCATCGAATAATGATCCGTAGCTTATTCCAACTATATCAGAAGATACTAATGGCTCTTCAGTGTATCCGAAAGATTCATTTGAAGCAGCTTTCATAGCAGCATTTATTTCTTCTACAGTTACATTTTTATCTAATGTACATATTAACTCTGTTATTGATCCAGTTACAACTGGAACTCTTTGAGCAGCTCCGTCTAATTTACCTTTTAATTCTGGTATAACTAAACCTATAGCTTTTGCAGCTCCTGTAGTGTTAGGAACTATGTTAGCAGCAGCAGCTCTAGCTCTTCTTAAATCACCTTTAGCGTGAGGACCATCTAAAGTATTTTGGTCATTAGTGTAAGCATGTATAGTTGTCATGAAACCTTTTTGTAATCCAAAAGCATCATTTAAAGTTTTAGCCATTGGTGCTAAACAGTTAGTTGTACAAGAAGCTCCTGATATAACAGTTTCGCTTCCATCTAATATATCGTGGTTTACATTGTAAACTACAGTTTTTATATCCCCTGTTGCTGGTGCAGAAACAACAACTTTCTTAGCTCCAGCTTCTAAGTGAAGACCAGCCTTCTCTTGAGAAGTGAAGAATCCAGTACACTCTAATACTATATCAACATTTAATTCTTTCCATGGTAAGTCTGCAGGATTTCTTTCAGCAGTTACTTTTATTTCTTTTCCGTTAACAACGAAAGCTCCGTCTTTAACTTCTATTTCACCATTGAATCTACCTTGAGCAGTATCATACTTGAATAAGTGTGCTAAAGTTTTAGCATCTGTTAAGTCGTTTATTGCAACAACTTCAAACTTATCAGTTTGTTCCATTAATTTTCTTAATGCAAGTCTTCCTATTCTCCCAAATCCATTTATAGCTACTTTAACCATCGTGCTACCTCCTAAGTGTATGTATATTTATAATATATTTTTACTAGCTTAGCTAGTGGTTAACTAATTTGTATCTAGAATCTTATATGCACTGTCTTCATCTGTTACAAGGACGATATTTTTATCTACCTTTGATATTGCTATACAAGCTTCTACTTTTCTTGAACCTCCAAATATGGCAATTGTTTCTCTTACATTATTTACAGTATTTAAGTCTATACCCACAGTATTCAACTTATATACTATATCACCATCTTTATTGAAGTAATAACCAAAGGCTTCACATACAGCTCCTTTTGATATAATTTCTTCAACTTGTTCATCTGGTATTTTTCTTCTTCTTGCCATCTCATCAGCTCTACCAATACCAAAAACTAATATATTAGTTTTTTCTATATAATCTAATGTTGTTTTTATTTCTGGCTCTTGTGTTAAGCTTTTCTTCGCTTCTTCACTTAATTCATCTGGTATATTTAATAATTTATAATGTGAATCTAACTTCTTACTTATGTTTGAAACTATATTACTTGTTTGAGTTTCTACGATTTTTCCCATACTACCTCTAGCTGGTACTACCGTAACATCAGTATATTTCTTTTCTGTTTTTAAAGCTTTAGAAAACTCTAACATTGTACTTCCACCAGTTATAGAAACTACATCTTCTGGTTTTAATACTTGAAGAAAATACTCAGCTCCACATTTTACTATGTCATGTAAAATACTTTCGTTGTTATCAAAGCTACCTGGTACTAATAAAACCTTTTTTATACCTAGCTTTTCTTTTACCTTATCTTGTAATCTTGAAAGTCCCATTATATCATTCATAGCATCTTTTAGATCTTCTAGAAGTTCTTCACCTTCTAAAGTAATATTCATGCCTGAACCTGCAACACTTATAAGTCCTTGTTCCTTTAATGACTCTGTTTCAGATCTTATAATTCTTTCGCTTATATCTAATATATTCGATAAGGTTCTTCTTCCTACTGGTTGACTTAAGGAAATCTGTCTAAGAATAGAGTATCTTCTTTCCATAAGCTCCACTACTTGGGGAATTATTTTTTTTTGAAGTTTAATTAAGTCTTTCATTTTATGACTCCTTGGTGTAATTTAACGGGACATTAATTGTCCCTACATTCAATTTTAGTCCCACAAGATAATTTAATTTTAAATCATATCCCAATTTATTTCAATAGTTTTAGTATAATTTTTTTTATTTTTTCTAATTATAACCTTTTTCGTTTACTTGAGGATAATATACCTAGCTCTTCTCTATATTTGGCTACAGTTCTTCGAGCTATATTTATACCTTCTTCATTTAATATTTTTGCCAATTTATCATCACTTAAAGGCTTGTCCTTATTTTCTTCGCTTATTTTATCCCTTATTATCTTTTTTATGCTTATACTAGACATAGACTCACTTCCATCTATATTTATAGAACTGCTAAAAAAGTATCTTAATTCAAAAGTTCCATATGGAGTTAATATATATTTTCCATTTACACCCCTACTTATTGTAGACTCATTAATATCTAATTCGTTTGCTATAAATTTCATAGTCATAGGTTTTATAAATTCAATACCTTTATTTAAAAAGTCTTTTTGATTGTTTACTATACATTCTGCAATTTTAAGTATAGTATTTTTTCTATTCTCAATATTATTAATTAGACTTAAAGCTGAATTTAATTTTTCTTTAATATATTTTTGGGTTTCCTTATCAGAGTTAGAATTTTTAAGTATATCTTTATAAAAGTTATTTATATTCAATTGATATGAACTACTTTGATTTAAATAGACTAAAAACTCATTTTCTATTTTTTCTACTACAACATCAGGCTTTATATATAATATTTCATCACCTTTATTAGAGTAATTATCATATGGCTTTACACTCAAACCTTTTATTATATTAAATATTTCTTTAAATTCTCCTTTCGATATATCATATTTTTTACATAATTCTTTGTACTTACTAGAAGCAATCAGTTCTAAATCATTTAGTATGATATTTTTTAATAGTGAATTAAGTATTCCCATATTTTTTAATTGAATTATTAGACACTCTTTCACAGATCTTGCTCCTACTCCACTTGGATCAAATCCTTGTATTATTTCTAAACATTTATTATATACTTCATTGTTTATATTAAATTCACTTATTATTTCTTCATCACTAATATTTAAATATCCATCTTTATCTAAACTATCAATTATATATTCACAAATTTTTTTTTCTAAATGACTTACTTTATGTAAATTAAGCTGAAGATGTAGATCATCATAAATATTATTGGGACTTTTAATAACATTTTCTAAATTTAGCTCATTATCATTAAATTCCCTTTCTTTATGATTAATTATATTATTTCTTTCATTACTCTTAATATATTCTTCCCAATTTATATCATTATTTTTTTCAGCTTCTAATAAAGGGTTATCTTCAAGCTCTCTTTCTATTTCTTTATCTAAATCTATATTATTCATATGCAATATATTTAGAGATTGAATTAATTGAGAGTTTATTACTAGATTTTGAGATTGAGTTATTTCTAAGTTGTTTTTAATGTACATATTTTAACCCCCTATCAACTTTTATTAACTCTTATTTTTTTGTATAAAAATAAACCCTTATACTAAGGTCTACCAACAAGTTTAGTATACCATAGCACAAGGGTTTAAAATAAGTTATTTAATTACATATTGTGTAAAACTTCTATAAGTTCTTCTTCTGTGTAATTGTATTTTCTATTACAGAATTGACATCCAACTTCTGCTTTTTTGTCTTCTTCTATTATCTCAGTTAAAGCAGTTTTACCTATAGCAGCTAGTGCATCTTTAACTTTTCCTTTTGAACACTCACATTCAAATTTAACTTCACATTTATCTAATATTTTTGGATCTAATCCATTTAATACTATATTTAATATATCTTCTGGAGTTTTACCTTCTTTAAGCATATTTGTTATAGATGGTAAATTTGATATATTTTTCTCTAATATAGATATATTTTCTTCCTCCGCATCAGGCATTAATTGAACTATAAATCCACCTGCATATTCAACTTCATCACTTCTTGTAAGAACACCTAAAGAAACTACTGATGGAGTTTGCTCAGATAATGCAAAGTAATGAGTAAAGTCATCAGCTATTTCTCCACTTACTAGCGGATAAGAACCATTATAAGGTTCTCTAAGGCCTATATCTTTTATTACCTTAACATGTCCATTAGTTCCTACTGCTCCTGCTACATTTAATTTCCCATTCGGATAATTTTCAACTTCTACATAAGGATTTGAAACGTATCCTTTTACATTCCCTTTTGAATCAGATGTAACAAGTATTGTTCCTATTGGACCTCCACCTTTTATTATAACTGTTACTTTATCTCTTTCATTTTTCATCATTAAGCCCATCATTGATGTTGCTGTTAGCGTTCTTCCTAATGCTGCAGTTGCAACCTTAGTTGTATCATGTAAACTTCTTGCTTCTTCAACTAAGTCTCTAGTAGTTGCTACGAAGGCTCTAATTTGTCCGTTTCCTGCAGTTGCTCTTATTACATAATCTTTCATTTCGTATTCCTCCGATAAATCCTAATTATTTCTTACATACAAAGAATATTCTTTCACTGTCATCTTTAGGACTTTCAAAAGTAAAGTCTCCATATGTTTTTATTTTATTAAATCCTACTTTTTTTAGTAGGCTTATTATTTCTTCTTCCTTGTATGCTCTTTGTAAATGAGTTTCTTCAAATCTATCAAATCTCTCATCTTCTTCATCTCTTATAAAGAATGCTAACTCCATTTCAACTAAGTTCTCTTCTTCATCAAAATAATTTTGCCACATATAGGCTATATCTTCTCTATTTTCACCGTACATATTATTTCCTAATACAGTTGATAGTTTATAAAATGAACTTATATCAAATATAAATAATCCATTTTCTTTTAATAGTTCATATGACTTAGAAAATACATTTTCTAAGTCTTCATCATAAGTTATATAATTAAATCCATCACAAGCACATAGAATACAGTCAAGGTTTGGTATATCAAAATCTAATTCAGCAATATCTTGTTGAAGTAGTACTAATTCAACGCCTTCATCTTCACCTTTTTCTCTAGCTACACTAAGCATTTCTTCTGATATATCTATACCCGCAATATCATAATTCTTCTTAGTTAAAGGTATTGTTAAGTTACCTGTTCCACATGCTAATTCTAATATATTTTTAACCTGTGCATCTTCATTCTTTATTATATTCTCTATATAGTCAACCCATCCGTCATAATCAACTTCATTCATAAGTTCATCGTATACGAATGCAAAATCTTTATACTGATTCATCCTCTTTATTTTTGTCCTCCATCATCTTTTTCTTTTGTTTTTTTCGTGATGTAAGTATTCCACCAATTCTGCCTGCTTCTTTTGCAGTAAGACCTGCCCATCCACGTTCACTAACCTTATCTAATAAGCCTAGTTCTGATGCTATCTCATATTTCATTATATCATTATCTGTCAATGGCTTTAGCTTCTTTTTATTAGCTCCTTTTTTAGTTCTTTCACATTTTTCTATAAGTTCTTTATTTAATTCATTTTTTTCCATAAAAACACCCCTTCTTTTCTGTATTTTTATCATCTAGACAAAATTTATACAAAAAACAAAGGGGTTAATTTTTAATTTAGTAATTTTTTAGCTTTTAATAATTTAATATATATTTCTAAGGCATTTAAGAAAATTTTTTCATCAAAATTGAAATTAATATTATGAAGTCCATTTATATATCCTTTTTCTTCATTTCTAGAACCTAACATAAAAAATAATCCTGGAACTTCTTTTTGATAGTATGAAAAGTCCTCCGATATCATTAAAGGGTCTAACTTTATTATTTTATCTTCACCTATTATATTTATAAATTCATCATACAACTTTTTATCATTATTTACAGCAGGATAAAAATCTCTTATCTCTGCATCAATTTTACAATTATACATAACTTCACACCCAGATACAACTTCCTTAATTCTCTTTTTCATATGTGCGTAAGTTTCTGGACTAAATGTTCTCATAGTTCCTTCTAAATATGCATTTTCAGCAACTATATTTCTTACAGATCCTGCATTTAGTTTTCCTATTGTAATTACTCCATTATCTATAGGACTTAAGTTTCTAGAAACTATACTTTGTAAATTGCTTATTAAGCTAGAAGCAACTACAGTAGCATCTATTCCATTTTGAGGCATAGCTCCATGGGCACTTTTAGCAGTTATATTTATATCTATTTCTGCTCCTTGTGCTAAGAAATAACCATCTCTTAAACCAATATATCCTTCTGGTATTTCAGGATATATGTGTAATCCATATATTTCATCTACATTATAATCTTTGAGAACACCTTGTTTTATCATTTCTTCAGCTCCACCAGGCGCTTCTTCTGCTGGTTGAAATATAAATACAATATTATCATTTAAATTATGCCTATTATTATTTAGATATTCTATTAATCCAAGTAAAATACTCATATGCCCATCATGTCCACATAAATGCTTAACTCCATTTTCAGTACTTAATGCGTCAATATCTGATCTAAATGCTATAGTTTTTCTAGGATTTTTTCCTTTTATAATACCTACCGTACCAGTTTCTATATAAACACTATATTCTATTCCTAATTTATCTAAATAACTTCTTATATATTTTGATGTATTATATTCTTTTCTACCTATTTCACCAATATTATGTAATTTATTTCTATGATTTTTCAGTTTTTCAAACAATGCCTTTATGTCATTCATATTTTTCTTCCCCCTTGAGTGAATTATTTAAACTATGTTTTTGTTAACATGAGAAAAAGTGCTTAGCTAAACCACCTTTAGCAGTTTCTTTATATTTATCCATCATATCTATACCTGTTTCCTTCATAGTTTGAATTACTTGATCTAATGTTATAAAATGTGTTCCATCTGTCAATAAAGCATAGTTAGCTGAGTCTAAAGCTCTTTCTGCTCCGATAGCATTTCTTTCTATACATGGAATCTGAACATACCCATATACCGGGTCACATGTCATTCCTAAGTGATGCTCTAATGCTATTTCAGCTGCATACTCTATTTGCTCAGTAGTTCCACCTTTAAGATATGCAATAGCTGCAGCAGCCATAGAACATGCAGCACCGATTTCACCTTGACATCCTACTTCAGCACCTGAAATTGATGCATTGTATTTTATAATATTTCCAATCAATCCTCCTACTAATAATGCCTCATTTATTTGATTATCAGTATATTCACCATGGTCTTGTAAACTTAAAAGTACCCCTGGTATAACTCCTGCTGAACCACATGTTGGAGCTGTAACTATCATATTTCCAGAAGCATTTTGCTCTGAAGCAGCTAATGCATAAGAAAATAACATAGTTGTAAATTTATTACTTTCTAAATATTTATTATAAAAGTCTTTAGCACGCCTTTTTAATTGTAACTTGCCAGGTATAAATTCGGTTGATTCTAATCCTTCTTTTATAGATCGTCTCATCGCTATTCTTATATTATCTATATATTCAAAAACATCGTCATCTTCATTTTCTAAAACATAATCCAATAAGGTTTTATTATTTTCATTACACCAATTCATAATATCTGTCATTGTAGTCAAAGGGTATTGTTTACTAATATTTGATGTATTTTCATTTTCTTCTTTTAAACTTCCTCCGCCTATTGAAAACACTGTATACTCATCTATCACATTATTATCTTTATCTAGAGCCCTAAATGTCATTCCATTTGGATGGAAATCTTTTATTTCATCTGGTTCCCATATTATTTCAACACTTTTAGGTTCTAATGTTTTTTTTATAATATAATCTGTCAAGTGACCTTCCCCTGTTGCCGCTAAACTACCATATAAATTTACTCTAAAACTATCTGCATTATGATTCTTATCTCTAAACTTTTTAGCTGCTCTTTGCGGACCCATTGTATGAGAGCTTGACGGACCACAACCAATTTTAAATAATTCTTTTAAAGTATCCACTAAATTTCCCCCTTATATTGTGATAATTAGTATATTCCTTCAATTTTAATTATATCTTTTTGTCATATTATTAGATACAAATTATTCATTAAAATTTAGAATTTTTTCAACCTAATTTCATTATTTGCATTAAAATTTAGAATTTTCTAAAATTTAAATTGATTTTTAGAGATTTATACATTAAAATTATACTAAATTATTTATAGTCTCTTAACCTATCGTAGAGGCGCTGTAATTATTAGTAACTAATTGTAGCTGGCAAGCGTTAATAATTAGAGAAAGGAATTATAGCCGAAGATATATCTTGGCAAAGGTATTTTCTGGGATTGTATAGAATATATACAATACTGTCACTTATCTTAAGTGTTGAGCTACAAGGTTTACTTTTATGTATTTTAAAACGTACAAAGTATACCTTTGTACGTTTTTTTAATTGTATGTATTTTATATAACTTTGGTAAATATATATTAAATTGGGGTGATTAAAATGAAAAAGATAAATGTGGCAATAGTTGGTGCTACTGGTATGGTTGGTAGAACATTTTTAAAAGTGTTAGAAGAAAGGCATTTTCCAATAAAAAATCTTTATTTATTTTCATCTGCTAAATCAGCAGGTTCTGTAGTTAAATTTGCAGGAAAAGAGTATATAGTTGAAGAATTAACTAAAAACTCTTTTGATAGAGATATACAAATAGCATTATTCTCTGCAGGTGGATCTATAAGTGAAAAATTTGCACCTATTGCAGCATCTAAAGGAGCTATTGTAGTAGATAATTCCAGTCAGTGGAGAATGGACCCTAATGTTCCATTAGTGGTTCCTGAAGTTAATCCTGATGCAGTTAAAGATCATAAAGGGATTATAGCTAATCCAAATTGCTCTACTATACAAGCTGTAGTTCCATTAAAACCACTTCAAGAAAAATATAAAATAAAAAGAGTTATTTACTCTACATACCAAGCTGTATCTGGTTCTGGTGTGAGAGGAGTTAAAGATTTAGAAAATGGTGTAAACGGAGAAGCTAATAGCTTTTATCCTCATCAAATAGCCTTTAACTGTCTTCCTCATATAGATGTATTTACTGAAAATGGCTATACAAAAGAAGAGATGAAAATGGTAAACGAAACTATGAAAATATTTAATAACTATAACTTAAAAGTCACTGCTACTACAGTTAGAGTTCCTGTTAAAAACTGTCATAGTGAATCTATAAATATTGAGCTTGAAAATCCATTTGAACTTAATGATGTAATAAATGATTTAAAAAATGCAGATGGTGTTATTGTAATAGATAATCCAGAAAAATTAGAATATCCTACAACAATTGATGCAAACGGTAATGATGAAGTTTTTGTTGGAAGAATAAGAAGAGACTTTAGTATCGATAACGGATTAAACTTCTGGTGTGTAGCTGATAACATCAGAAAAGGTGCTGCTACTAATGCAGTTCAAATAGCTGAGTTGCTATTAAAATATAATTTAGTTTAAATTTATTAAAAATTATTTTTAATTTTTATATTTTAAGGGGGATATCGTTATGATATTTAAAGGATCTGCAGTTGCTTTAATTACTCCATTTGATGAGAATGGTAGAGTTAACTATGAAAAACTTGGTGAATTAGTTGAATTTCATATAGAAAATAATACAGATGCTATAGTTGCTTGTGGTACTACAGGTGAAGCTAGTACTCTTGATGATGAAGAGCATCTTGCTGTTATAAAATATGTTATAGATAAGGCTAATAAAAGAATACCTATCATAGCTGGCACTGGTGGAAATGATACTATTCACTCTATTTATATGTGTCAACAAGCTGAGAAATTTGGAGCAGATGCTCTTTTAGTTATAACACCTTATTATAATAAAGGAAATAAATCTGGAATAAAAAAACACTTTGAAACTATAGCCTCTAGCGTTAATATACCTATAATAATGTATAACGTTCCTAGCAGAACTGGTGTCAATCTTGCTCCTAGTATGGTTTCTGAACTTGCTCAGGTTAAAAACATAGTTGGTATAAAGGAAGCTAGCGGAAACTTAGCTCAAGTTGCTGAAGTTTGTAGATTAGTTCCAAAAGATTTCGCTGTTTACTCTGGTAATGATGATACTATATTACCATTATTATCTCTTGGAGGCCATGGTGTAATATCAGTACTGGCTAATATTTGTCCTCAAGAAACTCATGATTTAGTTTATAAATTCTTTGAAGGAGATATAAATGGTTCTAGAGAACTTCAACTTGGAATGAAACCTCTTATAGATGCTTTATTTATAGAGGTAAATCCTGTTCCAGTAAAAACAGCTGCTAATTTACTTGGATTCGAGGTTGGTGGTTTAAGACTGCCTCTTGCTGAAATGGATCCTAAAAATGTAGAAGTTCTAAAGCAACAATTAGTCAATTGTGGACTAAAATTACAGGAGGGAACATGCTAAAAGTAATAATAAATGGATGTAGTGGAAAAATGGGAAGAGTTTTGGCTAACTGTGTTAATGAGGACTCTAATTTAGAATTAGTTTGTGGGGTTTCTCCTCAAAATAACAATGATTTAGGATTTAAAGCATACTCTTCTTTTGACTATGTTAGTGAAAATGCTGATGTTATAATAGATTTCTCACATCACTTAGCTTTAGATGAAGTTTTAAGTTATGCATTAAAAACTAAAACTCCACTAGTTATAGCTACTACAGGTTATAATGATGAAGAGTTTGATAAGATTTATAATGCATCTAAAGCTATACCTATATTTCACTCTTATAACATGTCTTTAGGAGTTAATGTATTACTAAGATTAGTAAAACAGGCTGCTAAAGCACTAAGTGATTTTGATATAGAAGTAATCGAAAAACACCATAATAAAAAGGTAGATGCTCCAAGCGGTACCGCTGTAATGATAGCTAACTCTATTAAAGAGGTTTTACCAATGTCAGAAAATAAATATGGGCGATATGGGCGTGAAGCTAAAAGAAAAGAAAATGAAATAGGTATACACGCTATTAGAGGTGGAACTATTGTTGGTGAACATGACGTAATATTTGCTGGTCATGATGAAGTTCTTGAAATAAAGCATACGGCCCAATCTAAGGACATATTTGCAAAAGGATCTATTACTGCTGCTAAATTTTTAGCTAATCAAGATCCTGGATACTATAACATGGATAATATATTTTAATTAAGACATAATCAAGGGGGAATTCAACTTATGATAAATTTAAATGATGCTTATGAAATTGCAAGATTTATAAAGGACTCAGAAAAGCAAACACCTGTAAAAATATATATTACTGGTAAGCTTTTACGTTTAAAAAGAAACGATAAATTTAAAGTTTTTGGAGGTAATGGTTCTTATACTTTAATCGGAGATTATAATGTTATAATGAATGAGCTTGAAAGTATAAAAAACCATATTGACGATATTCATATAGAATATGATAGAAGAAACTCTGCTATCCCTATGTATAACTATTTACATGAAGAAGCAAGAATTGAACCAGGTGCACTTATAAGGGATATGGTTACTATCGGTAAAAATGCAGTTATTATGATGGGAGCTGTTGTTAATATAGGAGCTGTTATAGGTGAAGGTTCTATGGTAGATATGAATGCAGTAATCGGAGCAAGAGGCATAATAGGTAAAAATGTTCATCTAGGAGCTTGTTCTGTTGTAGCAGGTGTTTTAGAACCACCTTCTGCTACTCCAGTAGTAATAGAGGATGATGTTGTTATTGGTGCTAACTGTGTTATTTTAGAGGGTGTAAGAGTAGGTAAAGGTGCTGTTGTAGCTGCGGGTTCTGTTGTTACAAAAGATGTCGAACCTAATACAGTAGTTGCTGGTTCACCTGCTAAATTATTAAAATTTAAGGATGAAAAAACTTCATCTAAAACACAAATATTAAGTGATTTAAGGAAATTAGATTAATATATCATTTACCAGCCTAAATGATAAAAGCTATAAACAATTAGACTCATATCTATTGTTTATAGCTTTTTATATTGTTTTAATTCATAAATGTAGCTCCATCTAAAGATTGGATTACTTCCGCATTTGGTAAATTTCCTACAGCATAAAACGTATATATCCTTCCAGCATTTAATATTACCTTATTTTTTAATATTATTTTTCCCTCTTCAGATTCTTCTATATTAACTACATATTCACCTGCCAAAACAGTTACATAAGGAGTTACTTCTCTAAATTCCACATTACTATATAAATTTTGTCCATTTACTTCAATATTAACTGATGGTCCATTTGGAACTAAGTGTACAACTCTAATTTTAGCATTATTCCCCTCTACAACCTCAGCCTCTTCTACCACAGGAATTAATATTACATCATTTTCACTACCACTAATAGCAATTGTTGCTAATTCCCCTACTTTTACATCTATTTTTTCATTTATTATAGGGTTCTCTTGAGTATCAATAGGATACACAGTTACAGTATAATTGCCTTCCGGTACATATACATACGGACTAAATTCAGTAAAAGCTAAGTTTTTATAAAAAGGCATATTATTTATATATATATCTACTCTATCCCCTTCTGGCACAGCATGAAGCATTCTAATCAATGAATACTTTAAATTCCAATCTCTCACAATATCAACCCCCTATTAAATATAGTACTACTATTATCATATTTAGTTTATAATGTTTTTGATACAATTAAAGCCTCCACATATAACTAAGGTATACTTCTTAATTTATATAAGAGGCGTTTTTATTTTTATTATATATTTGTATCTCTAATTTCTATTTCTGTACCTTCTGGTGCTTTAATTTTGAACAATTTACAACCTTCTACATTATAAATAATCTCTCCATTTTTAACCTTAAAATTATCATAACCCATATCTATAATTCTATTATATTCTTCATCAATATTATCCACTAAAAAACACATATGAACGATTCCCTCATTTTTAGAACTCCACTTATTAAGAGACTCACCATTCTTAGCAGTTTGAAGTTCTATCATGAATTCTCCAAATTTAAGCCAAGTATTAAAATCTCTACCATGAAAACCTTCACTAACCTGAACAACTTCAAACTCCATAACATCTCTATAAAACGCCAAAGATTTCTCATAATCCTCAGTCTGAATACAAACATGATGCATAACTCTTTTGCTCATCATAATATCTCCTTTATTTTAAACATTTCAACCAAAAAGAGGTTTTGTGTTCGTTAATCCCAGCGAACACAAAACCTCCAGACATACCTATCTATCTTCGTTTGTTACGTTAAATACATATGGTACATTTCTATAGTAATCACCATAGTTTAGTCCATAACCAACAACAAACTTATCTTCTATTTCAAATCCACAATAATCAGGTACTAATTCTACTTTTCTTCTACTTGGCTTATCTAATAATACACAAGATTTTATACTAGCAGGATTTTTTCCACTTAAATGCTTTATAACAAAGTCCATAGTAAGAGCACTATCTGTTATATCATCTACAACTAAAACATCGTATCCAGATAAATCTGCCTTTACATCTGATACTACATTTACAGTTCCTGAACTCTCTTCACCATGTCCATAACTTGCTGTTGTCATAAACTCTATTCTAACTGGAACACTTATTTGTCTAACTAGATCCGCACAGAATATAAAACTTCCCTTTAATAGTGATACTACTAATAAGTTTTTATCCTTATAATCTTCTGATATTTGAGCTCCAAGCTCTTTTAATCTTTCGTTTATTTGTTCTTCAGAACATAAAACTTCCCATTTCTTAGTTGCTATATCCATAATGTAACCTCCACTTGTAATAATGATAAATCCATTTTATAGGAGATTAGCTTCTTTTGCAAGGAGGATTTAATTTAACTTATTCATCTCATCCATTACCTTTATTATAACTTTATCAGTAGTTGACATACCCTTATCACTTACTTTACCTAAGTTCTTTATACTTTGTTCAACTCTAGAACCTACAATTCCATTCATAGGTGGTACATAACACCCTTGTTTCGCTATTATTGCACTTTGAACAGCTGCAGATGCTGCTGATGCTAGTTTTAATGCACAACCAGCTTTTGCTCCATCACAAATCATTCCACTTAAATTTGCCACCATATTTTCTATAGCACCTTCAATTTGACTTATATCTTTACTCATTAACCATGATATTGCTGCTGTTGCTCCTGTTGATGCAGCTACTCCACAACCACAAACTGCAGATAATCTACCTGTAAAGTTTTTAACATATGCTGTTACTAAATGAGATATTGCTAAAGCCTTAGCTAACTCTTCTTCAGACTTTGGAAACTTTCTATTATACGCTACGATTGGAAGTATTGCTGTTAATCCATGATTTCCACTTCCATTAGAACTCATAACTGGCATTTTTACACCAGCCATTCTTGCATCTGATGCAGCTGCCGTTATCATCATAGCTTGGTTCATTAAATCATCACCTAGAATACCTTCCTCCATGGATTTTTTCATACCATAACCTACACCAATTCCAACTTTTCCCTCTAATCCAACTTTCGCTATCTCCTCATTCATAGATATACCATCTAATAAAAACTTTATATCTTCAAAATTAAGCTTTTCAATATTTTCAACCAATTCTTTTATAGTTATACTATCCATTATGTTTTCTTGTTTATCGATTGTTATCGATTCTTCTTTTACTTCTTCTGTTAGTTCTTCTTTATTTAATATAATTTGCCCGTCTTTTTCTAAATATATAAAATTATCATGTTTATTTCTTATTACAACTTTTACACTATGATTTTTTCCTTTTAAAATAACCTCTATATAAACTTTCTCATCTGTATCTAATGGTGATATATCTATTGGATTATTATCCATATAATCTTCTGCAGCCTTTACTTGAGTGCTATCTAAAGTTTCTAGAACTTGAAGACCATTTTCTGAATGTCCACCTAATAACCCCATAGCTGCTGATATCTTTAATCCTAATCTATCTGTCCCTGGTATTCCAACACACATACCATTTTTATAAACATTTGGACTTAATAATATTTTATTGCTAACAATTTCTTCTCCTAGTAATTCTTTTGCTTTTGCACAAGCTAAAGCTACTGCTACTGGTTCAGTACATCCTAGCGCCGGCTTAACTTCTTCCATTAATATATTTATTAAATTATTTCTTATATCTCTCATAATAATATAACCTCCTAATAAATTTTATTATACATTTATATACAGCATTTTTCATGCCAACTTTTAAAATTTTATTAATTTTTTATAATTAAGGTATATACTTGATTTTGTACTTAGAAATTTTATTAGTTTTTATATATATAATATTTTTCAACAAATATAGTCTCAAAATAAAAAAATATAGTCTCAAAATGAGAATTTGTATCATTTTGAGACTATATTATATTTTTCTAACTTTCTATATAAAGTGGCTCTAGATATACCCAAAGATTTAGCGACTAATTCTTTATCTTTTTTATAATCTTTATATTTATTTAAAGCTTTAATAATTTCATTTTTTTCTAGCATTTCTAATGTATTTATTGTAGTATTCTCTTTTATAAATTTATCTATACGTCTTGCTTTTATTTTCTGAGGAATCACATCTAAAGTTATAATGGAAGATGTCGACATATTAATACTGTATTCTATTATATTTTGTAGCTCTCTTATATTTCCAGGCCACTTGTAATCAATCATTACTTGTAATGCATTATTGTCAATTGACTCTACATCCTTACCTAGCTTTTTTGCATATTCTTTAATTGTATAATTTATAAGTAAAGGAATATCTTCCTTTCGTTCTCTAAGACTTGGTAAATGTATTGGTATAACATTTAATCTATAGTATAAGTCTTCTCTGAAGCTTCCCTTAGATACCATTTTTTCTAAGTCTTTATTAGTTGCAGCTATAATTCTTACATCTATAGATACATTTGATTTTCCACCTATCTTATCAAGCTCTTTTTCTTGTAACACTCTCAGTAATTTTGCTTGAAGATGTAAGCTCATATCTCCTATTTCATCTAAAAAAATTGTTCCATTATGAGCCAATTCAAACTTACCTAATTTTCCACCTTTTTTAGCTCCTGTAAATGCACCTTCTTCATATCCAAATAGCTCACTCTCTAAAAGGTTATCTGGTATAGCTGCGCAATTAACTGCTATAAAAGGATTTTCACATCTATAACTATGATTATGTATAGCTCTAGCAAATAACTCTTTTCCTGTACCACTTTCTCCAGTTATTAAAACTGTAGAATTAGATTTAGATGCTACTAAAGCTTCTTTTTTAATATTACTTATTATATCGCTATCTCCAATAATATTATCTAACATTATCTTATAGTCATTGTTTATCTTATTATAGTTTTTTATAGCTTCTCTTTTGTCTATAAAATCAATTACATAACCTTTTAAATTTTCTTTTACTATAATCTTATTTATGTTATATATCCCCTTTAAATTACGTCTATTTTTATGGTAAAAAAACATGCCTGACTTATATGCCCTAAAATCTTTATTAAGAGAGTTATTTACAAAATTTAATATTTCATCAATATTTTTATTTTCTATATCATAACTATCAAGTTCAAAAAATTCCTTGAATTTAGAATTATACTTATCTATTTTACCATTTACATCTATAGAAACGATAGCCTTGTCCATACTATCAATTAATATTTCAAGTTTTTTCTTTTCTAATTCTAGCTCTTCAGTTTTAATTTGAGCTTTTAATTTGTTAGAAATTAAATCTGCCATCTTTCCTAGAAAATTTAAAAGACCTTCGATATTATGCATTATTCTTTCTTTTTGCTCTTCATTAAATGCTATAAGACCAATAACTCCATATGAATGCCCATCTAATGTGATAGGACAACAAACCTCTGCATACTCCTTACAAAATTGATTATTATCACATACTATGCATACCTTACTAATATGAGGATCATCTATAACAATTGATACTTGTTCTTGTAAAGATTTTTTAAATGCAGAGTATCCATCAATTCGTTCTCCTATCTTGTTTAAGTATCTTCCTGTTCCAGCTATCCTAATTAAACTTTCATCTACTATAGTCACCTCTATATTCAGAACTGAAAGTATAGCTTCTGCTATGTTTTGAATTTCATCCTTTATATACTCTAAGCTATTCATTTTTATCATTCCTTATTTTTCTTTAGACGTATCAATTCCTTTATTTCCTTTAATGTCACATATATCTTATTTAGCGTAAATTGAATTGACATAAGTATTACAAACAACATGACTACTACTATTAGTGTAAAATTTATATTCATACCTATTATTCTCTCCTATAATAAAAGACCAGGATAACCTAGTCTTTAGTATTTTTATTCACAATTATATTTTAATTCATTTATTTCATTTTTCCTATATAAATGTATCTTTCATCCTTTATTTCCTTGAGAGCACCTTCAAAATTTAATTTTGAAAATAAATTAAGTATTTCTTGTGGATAATTATAGTGTACATTTTCTCCTAGAAGCCTATGCTTAAAATATTTTAACTTTACTTTCAAGTTTTTTAAGTTGTGGTCTTCTAGAATAAGCTCGCCCTTCTTCTTTAAAACTCTACGTATCTCATGTGATGCCTTTTTACAGTTGCTGGTATGGTTAAAGTGATCTAACACTATAACTTTATCAAAGAAACTATCATTAAAAGGCATATATTCTAGTGCACCTCTTACAACAGTACAGTTCTCATTATTCACTAAAGATGGACATACATCTTGATAGTTACTATGTTCTAATATCGTTACGTTAACACCCAGCATCCTAAGTTTTTTGCCTAAGTTGCCTACATCTCCAACAAGCAGTATCTTGTCTCCTATATCATATTTAATCGTATCCAAAAAACATGTTATGTCGTCTGATTCTTCAATTCGGTCTGAGTTTGGCTCATAGTCATGATATAATGCGCTCTTCACAGTGCTCCCCCTCTTATCTTTTCTCAAAATTTATCATAAAATAGATTATAATAAATCATGAGCAACTATTCAATACATAAATAGAAGTATTTATTCTTGAGCATTATTTTCAGATAATTTTTTAATTTTAGATATAGATACTTCATAAGCTACTTTTTTGATAGGATCTCCATTTTCAACCTTTTTCTCATATTCTCTACTTTGAACTCGTCCCCACATCTGTACCCTATCACCAACTTTTAGGGTCTTGGCAAATTTCGCATTTCTACCCCATACAATAGATGGAATATAATCAGATTTATTATATGGTCTATTTATTGCAACTAACAGATCTGTAATTTCTCTTCCTAAAGGTGTTTTTCTATATATAGGTTCTTTGCATATATACCCATCTAAGAATATACTATTTGGATCCTTATTTTCTTCTTCAGATTGCTTTAATTCTCTAACAAACACAGTCAAAACCAATCTGTTTTTATTATCAATATTTTTATTATAAGATCTAAGTTGACCTATAACATTTACTAAATTATTATTTTTTATATCAACATCTTGTAATAATCTTTCTGATATAGTTAATGGTAGTATGTCATAAGATTCGCTTAATCTATTTATTTTTATTTTTGTATTATAAAACTTTTCCCCAAAGATTTCATGACTAAAGTCTAAATTATCGTCCATTTCTCCTCTTAGGTATACTACATTAGTGTCATCCTTTATATCTATCATATTATTTATCCTCCCACAATTGTTAATTCTATTATTTTATCTCAATCTTATATAATAAATATATTTATAACTACTTAAATTTATTACATTAATTCTCTTTTGACTTTTGGACTCCCGAAGAGTTTATAGTATAGTTATCTTTATAAATTAAATCTGATACTTTACAAATACCATATCCGTTTTTTTCAAGTTGAGTAATAGCAGTATCTAGATATTCCTTTACGTTACTAGAACTCGCATGAAATAAAACTATTGATCCAGGTTGAACACTTTTGTATACTCTCTCTGTTATCTGATCTGCGCTTATTCCCTTCCAATCTAGTGAATCTACATCCCATTTTATAACTGTATAATCTAAAGATTTACAAACTTCCATCACTTCATCAGTAACCTCTCCAAATGGTGGTCTAAATAATGTTACTCTTTGTCCTGTTATATTAGATATTTTTTCTGATGTGATTTCTATCTCATTCATAATATCTTCATCAGGTGTTTCTTTCATATTAGGATGAGTATTTGAATGATTTCCTATTTCATGACCCTTTTCACTTATTAGCTTAACTGTATTCTTATTATCATCTATCCAGCTTCCAACTAAAAAGAATGTCGCCTTTATATTGTGCTTATCTAATACCTCTAATATTTCATCTATATTTTCACTTCCCCATGCAACATCAAAAGTTATAGCTATTTTTTTTTCATCTGTGTCAACACTATATATAGGCATATTTGCATCATCACTTATATTACATATGTACTTAATTCCAAAAACTAAGGCAAATACTGATAATAATGCTAATAAAAAAAAAGTTATACTTAAAAAGAAGGCCTTAGTTCTTTTCCAT
Source organism: Romboutsia sp. Marseille-P6047 (assembly GCF_900604535.1). Classification (NCBI taxonomy): domain Bacteria; kingdom Bacillati; phylum Bacillota; class Clostridia; order Peptostreptococcales; family Peptostreptococcaceae; genus Romboutsia; species Romboutsia sp. Marseille-P6047. Next base: position 109,877 of record NZ_UWOT01000003.1, on the reverse strand, counting down.
CTTAAACCCATATCACACCTCCTTTATATATATAATCCTATATTTAAAACTTATTTTCTTTTATTTCAAAAAATTACTACAAAGATAAATTTATTATTTGGGCAATTTAGAATTAAGAAATAAAATAAATAATTAAGGTGGTGTAATTATGGCAGACATAAAAAATTCTTTAAAAAATATTCAAGCAAAAGAAAGCCTAAAAGCAACTGTTAACACTGTCACTAGTAATATTAATAATAGTTATACTAGGGAACCTCATGGACTTTATGAAGGTATTAGAAAAGATAAAAAAATAAAAATGAACCATAAAATATATGAATAAGCCTAAATACATTAATATATAAATTAACTTATTTTTACAGTATATAAAATTTCAATCTGGTCAAAATACTAGTAACAACACAATTAAATGTGTTGTAAATGACAACTAAGGAGGAAATTTACTATGTCAAATACTAATAACAAAACAGTCGTACCTGAAGCGAAAGCTGCTTTAAATCAAATGAAATTAGAAATAGCTAACGAAATAGGTTTATCTAACTACGAAAACATAGATAAAGGTAACTTAACTGCTAGACAAAATGGTTACGTAGGTGGATATATGACTAAGAAATTAGTTGAAATGGCTGAGCAACAAATGGCAGGCAAATAAGCCTATAGTAAATTTTTATAGTTAGTTAAAAGTAAGGCTACCAAATTTTTCGGTAGCCTTTTTGTTTGTTTTATACGAAATTAAATATTAAGTAAATTGTACTTTTAATTTTATATATTTTGGTTTAATATAGTATATAGAAATAGTTTTACGGAGGATGATATTATGTTTGAAAACTCATCTGAAGAGTTAGCTTATCATAAGCTATTAATTTTATATATTTTAGATAGGATTAATATGGATTTAACTAATTCTCAAATAACCCAAGTTGTTTTAGAAACTGAAATGATGAATTATTTTTCATTACAACAACTTCTATCTCAACTTATGGAATCTAAGTTTTTAATTACATATAAAGACTCTGATAGAGAATATTACTCTCTCACACAAAAAGGGATTGAAACATTGGAATATTTTTTATCTAGGATACCTGAGAATTCTACTAGAAAAGTTGATGAATACTTATTATCTAACAAAGAAAGTTTGCTAGCTGATACTCAAGTTAAGTCTAGTTTTGTTAAACAAAGCGATAATGAATTTATAGTTAATTTAAGAGTAATTGAAAATCAATGTAATTTAATAGATTTAAATTTAAATGTTTCTTCTGAAAAACAAGCTCAGCTTATTTGTAATAATTGGAAGAATAATGCATCAGATATGTATGCAGAAGTTATAGACTTACTAATACGAAACAATCATTAAGCCTACATACACACTATGCTTGTAGGCTCTTTTCCAACTTTAATTTCTTTTATTAACTGATTCGTAATACAATTATAAACCTTAATCATGTTATTTTGACTATCTGATACAAATAAAAAATTACCATCATTTGAAATTTCTAATCCTTGTGGTGTTCCATCTACACTTATATTAGCAATATATTTACCTGTATAAAAATCTAATATTTTTATATTTTTATATGCTAAATCTGCTATATATACTCTTTTATTTTTATAATTAAATCTAATTTCAAGAGGCAATAAAAAATCATTTAGTACTTTTCTTATTTCCATGCTTTTTAAATCTATTATCATAACCTTTCCATCTAAAGTAGATATATATATATGATTGCTTTCTTTATTAATTTTAAGATGCCATGCTTTAGAACTTATATTCATTTGCTTATCTATTTGCTTTCTATCTACATCTATACATACAATTGAATTTATACAGGATACATATATTTTTTTTGAAACTTCATCAAAATCTAATCCATGAGGTGTGTGTTCTAAATTTATAACCCCAACAGGAGTCAATGTCTCTCGATCTAAAAAGTATATACTATCTGAATCTTCATTAGATATAAATACTTCTTTATTACATAGTATTACTTGACTTAAATTTCCGCCGACAGAAACTGTATCTAAAATATTATCATTATTTAAGTCATAAATATAAATTATTCCATTACTTGAACTAGGTATATAAATTAAATTTTTTTCTTTATCTATACAAAAATGATGTGGATAAATACTCTCTTCTAAATTTATTACCTTCTCTACTTCAAGGGTGTAATAATCTATTATACTTATACTCTTAGATAGATAATTAGATATATATATCTTCAAAAAATCCCCCCTTCCATAACCTACGTATTATATAATAATATATTATTCATTTGTTAGGATTATTCATTGCTTTATTTAACTTATATTGGTATTATTATTTTTATAATAATTATATTTATTAAGGAGATAGTGTTATGAGATTTTCTTTTAATCCAAGTGGTGTATGCTGCAAAGAAATGATATTTGAGTTAGATGATAATAATAAAATAGTTGATGTTGATTTTATAGGTGGCTGTCCAGGAAACCTAATCGGAATAAAGCAATTAGTAATGAATCAAGATGCTAGTGATGTTGCTAAAAGATTAGAGAACATAACTTGTGGTGGTAAATCAACTTCTTGTCCAGATCAGCTATCTAAAGCTTTAAAAGAGGCACTTAAGTAAGTAGATAGATAATAATTTAAATATTTACACGTATATGTATATAATATCGAAAAAGTTTGTTATCACTTAAACTATTCTTAAATGATAACAAACTTTTTGTTGATTAGAATAAAACTATATTTTGGGTTTTAATTTCTACCTTTATAATATCACCTTCTTTATAGAAGTTATTATCACTTGATGATTTTAAAATTGTTTCATTTACTTTTACATCATAATATGTTTTTTCTCCTGCATACTTTCGTTTTATTATCTTCCCTTCTATTCCTTCTTTTGAATCTCTGTTTAACAATTTTATACTTTCTTGAGGTATCATTAATTCTACATTATTTATATCTTTTACATCTTTTAAGTTTAATTCTACTGAATTACTTATAAATTTATTATTTTTTATTTTTCCTTGTAAGTAATTTCTATCTCCAAATATATTTGCAACTTCTTTACTATTTGGATTTTCATAAAGATTACTTGGTGTATCATACTGCTTTATTTCTCCATCTAACATTACTGCTACTTTATCACTCATCATTAAAGCTTCTTCTTTGTCATGAGTTACTAAGATTGTCGTTATTTCTAATTTTTTTTGTAAGTTTAATACAAAATCCCTCATTTCATTTCTTAAACTTATATCTAAATTAGAAAATGGTTCATCTAATAACAATACCTTAGGACTTATAGCAAGCGTTCTAGCTATAGCTACTCTTTGCTGTTGTCCTCCAGATAACTCTGATGGGTATTTACTTTTATAATCGTTTAGCTTTACTAATTCTACTAATTCTTGTACTTTCTTAACTCTTGCTTCCTTTTTTACTTTTTTCATTTTTAATCCAAACTCTATGTTTTCAAAAACATTCATATGAGGAAATAATAAGTAATCTTGGAATACTATTGCTGCATCTCTTTTGCCAGTCGGTATATTTTTTACACTAGCCCCATCAAATAAAATATCGCCTTCATCTAGTTCTAAGATTCCAGCTATTATTTTTAGTGTTGTACTCTTTCCACATCCTGATGGACCTAATAAAGATATTATTTCTCCTTCATTTATTTCTAAGTTTATATTTTTAAGTACATTCACTTTATCAAAACTTTTATTCAAATTTATTAGATTAACATGTGACATATCTTTCTCCTTAGGTTTTATCTATATTAAATATGTAGTTTCTTCATTATTCATGTAATACTTCTTTATTCGCTTTTCTATTAATATAAGTAGCATTATACTTACAATTAAAAACACTATACTGTATAAGGCTGATATATTCCTATCTCCACTTTGTATATACGGAAACATTATCATTGGATAAGTTATTATATTACCTCCACCTATAAGCATAGTTAAAAAATATTGACTAAATGATATTATAAAGCACATACTACTTGCGCCTATTATTCCAGGCATTATTAATGGTAATGTAATATATCTAAATACATTGAACTTATTTGCTCCTAGTAATTGTCCTTGAATTTCAAGTTTATTACCTACTAATTTATAAACATCACCTATAATTCTCACAGCATATGGTATACAAGGAATTATATTTATTATTATTACACCAACTAATGTATTTGCTATTTTCATTCTTATAAATGTAATATGTATTCCCATTGCCACAGATACCATTGGTATTATAATAGGTGATAATATTAATAGCTCGAATAATCTTTTTCCTTTAAAATTATATATAGCTATTGCCTTTGCAGATGGTATACTTATTATAATTGTAATAAATACAATAACTAGTGATATTAATATGCTATTAACTAGAATCTTTAAATTTGATTTATTTAGTATATATTCAAATCCCCTAATTGAATAAGTTTTTGGTAGCAAATCTGGATAAGTCCAACTATTTGTAAAGCACCATACTCCTAATATAAATATTGGAGTTATAATTGATATTAAGAGAATATCTATAATTAATTTTCTTATATTTCTTTTCATCATTTCACCTATAATTTGTATCTATATATTTTATAAAATATTTTATTATATATTATTAACAAAACAAAACTTATTAAGGATAAAATCGTATTTATAGCCATAGCTAAAGATCTTTTTCTTAAATCTGAGCTTATATAATTAACATATGAATATACTGATAGAGCTTTAGGTGTACTTGGTCCTATTAAGAATGGAACTTCATATGATCCAAAAGAAAATGCAAATAATATTATAAATGATGAAACTATAGTTGACATTGATAGAGGCAAAATTATATATATAAAACTTTGAAACTTACTTGCACCTAGATTTAATGCTACTAATTCTAATTTTCCACTTATATTTTTTAGTATATTATAAGTTGTAAGAATAACATAAGGCGTTCCCTTCCATAAGTAAACCAATATTACTCCTATTCCATTTTTATCTGATATTAAATTCAAAAACTGAGATGAATCATTTATTATTCCTAAGTTAAAAAGTATTCTAGATATTATACCAGTCTTAGAGAATATGAATATTATCAATATAACTACGATTATATGAGGTACTATAACTGGTATATTTAATATATATGTTCTGAAATTTGAATATTTATCTTGGCATAATAAATACGCTAGTATAACTCCTATTAAAACTGATAATAAAGCTGAAATTAATGAAGTTTTCATACTAAAGAGAAGAGATTTTAAGAAAGTTGCCTCTCCTAAAATCTCTTTATAATAATCTAAAGTTATACTATTCATACCTATCTGTGGAAAATATCCTAAGCTCTGTACTATACAATTATATATTCCAACAATCATAATAGACGCTAATATGATTCCAGAAGGTGCTATGAGTAAATATGGCTTTAGATTTTTATTCACTTTCTAACACCTCTTCAGTCCATATTTCTTCTATTATAGGTACCATACCTGCACTTAGTTCTGGGACTGAATTACTTATTGTTATACTATCTTCACTAAACTCTGACTTTTCACTATCTGAAACTTTATTCATATCTAAAACGGTTGTATCTCCCCAGTTTTCAGTGAAAGTCTTTGAAGCTTGAGCATCTACACTCATTAAAAAGTTTATTAATACCATCGCTCCAGCTTGATTAGGAGAATTAAATGGTATACTTAAAAAGTGGGTATTACTTAAATTTCCATTTTTAAACTCTATTATTTCTGTAGTACTGCTAAGTTCACCTGTTTCCATTCTTCCATTTAATGAATTTGGAGAATATGTCATAGTAAAGTAGACTTCATTATCTGAATACATATTATCTAATTGAGATGTAGTTGATGGATATGTTTTTCCTTCATTCCATAAATAAGGCTTTATCTCATTTAAATAATCTATAGCAGGTTGTATAGCTTCTTTTACTTTTTCTTTATCTTCTGGTAAGTTTGCAACATTTTCATAACCTACTATGTCGTATATTACATTTCTAACAAAAGCACTCGCTGTAAAATCAGGTAATGCTGGATATGTAAATTTACCTGGGTTAGCTGTTATAGCTTCTTTTAAAGATTGTGTATCTGTTATAGTTTGAGTTATTTTATCAGAATTAACAGCTATTGCAAATTGAGATTTCCCCCATGGTGCTTCCATTCCACCTACTTCTGTACCAAAATCTGTAGTAACATCTTCTGATGCAGTATCTACATAGTCATTAAAGTTTGGAAGCTTTCCTACAAATGAACCTAATAATAAATTACTTTCCTTAGCTGTCTTAAAGTTTTCTCCATTTATCCAAACTACATCTATTAAACCATCATTATTATTAGCTTGTTTATCTGATAGTAATTGATTTAGTATTTCATCTATATTCATACCTACTCTTTTTACTGTTATATCGTATTGTTCCTTCATTTGGTCTACTACATAACTATCAAACCATTTATTCATTACTTCATTTCCACCATATCCATAGAAAGTAACAGTAGTACCCTTAGCTTTTTCTAAAATCTCATCATAATTACTATCTAAAATACTTATATTCTTGTCTGTAGATGTTTTACTTGTACATCCTACTAAACTAACAGCTATTGCTAGCACTACACATAATAAACTTAATAATTTCCTTTTCATATTAATTCTCCTAATCTAATATTTTTTTGGCTTCGAAAAATCTTTGCCCAGCTGTAAATAATACTAATACAGAAAATATATTAGTAATTATCCCCAAGTACTGTGGTAGTAATATCATAAGTGAAAATAATATAAATCCTTCAGTTCTTTCTGCTACCCCAGCTTGGTAATAAAATGACTTCATTCCTTTCTTCTCTGAGCAAGCTCCAACAGTTAAGAATATAGTCATTGACATTAATATTGATGCTGTTAATATAAGTAAGTTAAATCTTACGTCTATAAACTTAATGCCAAATACAATTATCATACTTACTTCAACAATTCTATCAGATACTATATCAAGCACTGTTCCAAATGATGAACTAGAGTTACTTTTTCTAGCCATTGCACCATCTACTGCATCTAAATACCCCGATATCCAAAGTATTACTAATCCTAATAAGGGCCTATCAAAATATATAAATATAGATGTTGATATACCTAATAAAAGAGCTAACATTGTAATTTGATTTGGTCTCATTTTTAAATTCAAAAATAATTTTGCACCCATTTCAATAAATGGATTAACATATTTTCTAGCATGTGTATCTAACATTTATTCCTCCTAGCTTTACTTTGTATTATTCTTTAACTCTTTTGATATAAATTTATTTTTTAAGAATATAGAAACCACAAATAAAAGTATTAATAAAGCTATTGATATATAAAAGCTTGTACTACCCATATTCACAGCTTCTGATCCTAGGTTTGTAAATACTAATATCCCTGGAATCGTTCCAACGAACGTAGCTAATATAAAATCTTTATACTTAACAGAAGTAAGACCTGCTCCATAACTTATAACATCAAATGGAAATAGTGGTATTAATCTTAATAAAAATATAATTGTAAATCCTTTATTATTTATCATAACTTCTATATTATCTAATTTTTCTTTGGTAAGTTTTTTAATTATTTCTCTACCCCAATATCTAGATATATAAAAAGATATAGTTCCTCCAATTAATGCTCCTATAGCCGTATATATATATCCTTTAAATAATCCAAAAATTAACCCTCCAGCTATTGCTAGTACAGAATCTGGAAAGAATGTAAGTGGTACTAATGCAAACATTATAATATACACAATTGGTCCAATTTTACCAAAACTTTGTACGTAGTTTTTTATATCTTCTACACCTAAATTTAAACTACATATCTTATAAATAACTATCCCTATTATAGTTAAAAATAATACTCCTAATGTTATCTTTAATATCCTTTTATCATATTTCACTTTAATTTCTCCATACTTATAATTTTTTACTTTTTCCATTTTGTATAGTTTTATATCTCATCTTCCATTTATGAATTACTGATGTTTTATCTTGAGTAAATGACCTTTTATTTATTACATCTTTATTAAAAATAAAATCTAATAAGTGAAGTGAATTCTTTCCAACAGACATCATAGATTCACAACAGGATTCACAATATGAAATTACTGTATCAGTTTTTGCTTGATTAGCTCTTCTTTTAGTTTGTTTTATTGATATATCTGGGTTAGTTACTCTAACCATAGCTCCTGATCCACAACATTCACTATTTTCTCTATTTTTATCAAATTCAATTATCTTCACACCTAAATCATTTAATATCTCTCTTACTGCTTCATGTATTTTAGGTTCTTTTCTTATTGGACAAGGATCGTGAAGGGAGAATTCAAGATCTATGTCTTTATAATAATATTTAAGTTCTTTTGGTACTTTATATTCTTTAATCACACTCCATAAAGTAGTTACTTTTATATTCTTACTACTGTTTCTTATTGTATCAAAACAATTGGGACATGCAACTATAACTTCATCTATATCATTACTTTCAAACAACTTGTCTAATTTAGAGTAATATTTTTTAAACTTATCAGTATCCCCCATTGCTAGTGTTGGTTTACCACAACATTCTACTGCTAAAGATATATTATCTATTCTATCTTTTAGATACTCAAAAGTCTTAATAACTATTTCTGGACTATAGCTAGATAAACTGCATCCTGGTAAAAATATTTTTTTAGTATCTTTAGTTACAAAATTTCTTGAAAACAATGGTGAAAAGCTATTTATCTGATGAAATTTTACTGTATTATACCCTAAAGATTTTAGTTCCTTATTATTGTTACTAGTTATATCTTTTCTAATTCCTAAGTACATTTCTTTCAAATCTATATCCTTTGGACATTTCTCTTTACAAAGATTACAGAACATACAAGAGTAAGGTATATCCTTATTTACTGATTCTTCATTTAATATATCTTTCATTATGTTTTTGGGAGATGATCCATATTCCTTCATCATAGGACAATTATTGTAACATAGTTTACAATTAATACAATCATCATATTTACCTTTTACTAATTCTAAAGTTTTTTTATTTAGGTTTATTTTTTTCATTATAAACACCTCTTATATATAAAATAGGATGACAGTATAAAACATAGATTTATGCTTTAATACTCCATCCATAAGAAATTAATTATTATGCTTTTCACTCCATACCTTTTTAGCTACATATATTAGTATACTTAATGCAAATAAAGTAAGAAGCCCAGTCATCATTAACTTAGCACCACCTGTAAGCATTCCTCCTACATATGAGTAAACTATAGTTGCTGGAAGCTGACCTATTCCAGTGGCTACAAAAAATGATATAAAGCTCATTGATGTTAAACCTGCTGCATAGCTTACTAAGTCAAAAGACATAAACGGAAGTAATCTTGATATTAATATAGTGTGCTTTCCATATTTATCAAAAAACTTATCTATGCTTTCAAGTGCAAACTTACTAGTTAAGCTTTCTACCACACCTCTACCAAGAAACTTTGCTATATAAAAACATAATGTTGCTCCAGCCATAGCACTAGACCAAGAAAGTATAGCTCCATACACCCATCCAAATAGCGCAGCATTAGCAAAAGTTATTACGAATGCTGGAAGAGGAGCTGCAACTGACTGAAGTATCATTAATAAAAATGATATTACCGGAGCCCACATTCCAAAGGATAATATATATTCCTTTAAACCATCCATATCAAGAGATATTAAATATGATGTCATTTTATTAATAACTTTATTTACTGATGGATTAAATATGTAAATTAATAATGATACTAAAATTATTCCTAATGTAATCCAAAATGTTTTATTTAAACTCTTTTTTCTATTTTCTTTCATATTGATAAACTTATATATCCTTTCTACTTAATTAGCTTTTAAATTAAATTAGGGAATATAAAAATAAGTATTTTATACCCCCATTTTACTTTAATATATTATTTAACTAAATTAAAATCGTATTCTTTAACACCATCAACTGAGTTGACTACGTTTTTAAAACCTTTATCTTTTAATAATTCAGCTACTTGAGCACTTCTTCTACCTATAGAGCAATATATTAATATATCTTCATCTTTATGATCATCAATTTCATTTAATCTTGATTCAACTTCATCAATAGGTATATTAACTGCATTTTTTATACTACCTTTATCATAATCTTTTGCATCTCTAACATCTAATATAAAAGCATCTTTATTTTCTTCAACTAACTTCTCAAATTCATTTCCAGTTACATTAGTATAATCAACTGTTTTATAATCAAATTCATCCATACCATCTTCTGCATTATATACTTTAGTAAACCCATTATCTATTAACATCTTAGCTGCCTTACCACTTTTATTACCTGTATGACATATTAATAGTATTTTTTGATCTTTATATATTTCTAACTCAGATATTTTTCCTTCAAACTCATCAAATGGTATATTTATAGCATTTGCTAAATGACCTTTTATATAATTTTCTTCATCTCTAACATCTATTACTAGTACATTTTCATTTTCATCAGCTAACTTTTCAGTCTTAGTAGAATCTATTTTGTTATAGCCTACTTCCCCTTTATTTGAAGAGCACCCCACTAAGCCACCTATTGCTAATACTAATAGCATTCCAACTGATAGTGATTTTACTATTTTCTTTACATTCATTTTTTAATCTCCCTCTAAATATATAATTTTATATTATAATTACAAGCTTTTGACCATGTTCAATTATACCAAATGATATTTTTAAGTAAACTTATATAGAAAACTTCTATACTATAATATTTTTGTATAGAAGTTTTCTATATAAAAATTACCCTTGAATAAATCCAAGGGTAACTTTGTTTAGTATTATTTTTGAATTAAAAGCTCTTTTTCTTTTACTAAAGTTCTAACTGCTCCTATCATATATAATGATCCAGCACTTATTATTACATCATCTTCTTTAGAATTATTTAAAGTATAATTAACTGCATCATCTATATTCTCTATTGAAATTACATTATCTACATACTTAGATATTTTATTTTTTAATTCTTCACTATTTATAGCTCTATCATTATCTGGAGTTGTAGTTACCACTTTATCAAACTTAGGCATCAGTATTTTTAATACACTATCTATATCTTTATCTGCCAACATCCCTATTAGCATTGTTAATTTCTTATTTGGGAAGTTTTTATCTAAAGCCTTTGATAATGACTTTGCTCCATCTTCATTATGAGCTCCATCTATTATAAACATAGGATTTTCTTTTATCTTTTCTATTCTTCCAGGCCACTTAGTAGTTAAAAGACCTTTTCTTATAGATTCATTACTTACTTTAACATCTTTATTATCTCTTAAATACTTAATTACATTTAATGCAACTATTGAATTATTTATTTGATGATCTCCTATTAATTTTATTTCTATGTCATCAAATTTTTCTAACATAATATCACAATCATATACTTGAGAGTATATATCTGATTTTTTAATATATATATTATCAAAGTTTACTTCTATATAGTTTGCATTTTTATCTTTACAAACTTCTTTTATAACGTCTTCTGCTTCCTTAACTTGCTTATATACTATAGCGGTTCCATTTTCCTTTATTATTCCAGCTTTTTCATAAGCTATTTTTCCTATAGTATCCCCAAGAACACCAATATGATCTAAACTTATAGATACTAATACACTTACTAATGGATTCTTAATTACATTAGTAGAATCATATCGTCCACCTAGTCCAACTTCTAGAACCACATAATCTATTTCTTGTTCATTATAATAATAAAATGCCATAGCAGTTACTATTTCAAATTCTGTAGGTGCAGAATAACCTTCGCTAACCATTATATCTATTTTATCTTTTATTAAAGTTATTATTCTTGCAACATCATCCTCTGGTATATTTTCTCCATTTACTCTTATTCTTTCTGTAAAAGTTTCTAAGTACGGAGATGTATAAAGTCCTACTTTATATCCTTCTTCTTTTAAAATATTTGCTACAAAAGAGCAAACTGATCCTTTTCCATTTGTACCTGCTACATGAACCACTTTTAAATTTTCTTGAGGATTACCTAAAAGCTCCAATAATTTTCCAGTACAATCTAATCCTAATCTTATACCAAACTTATGAGTATCTGCTATATATTTTAATGATTCTTGGTAATTCATCCTTCTTCCCCCTTGTCATTTTTTATAAATTATCTATATAATATCTATGATTCATTTTGACTTAACTTATAAAATTTCTATATTTTATAAGTTAATTATAGTATATTTATATATCTATAACAAAGAATTTATTGTATATATAAATTAAAAATATCCATTAGAGTACTCTAATGGATATTTTAATTACTTCATTATAGATGTCTTTATTTATTTTATAAATTACATTTTCATCACTACTTGTATATCTTACATACTCTTGATTATTGTAAAATTCTAAACTAATATCTGTATCATCATTTATAGTTAATATAATATCACCTTGAAGATTAAAATCATCATTTTGCTCTTCCCAACTTATAAATTCAAAAGAATCTAATAAGCTACATATCTTTTCATAATCATCTTCAATACTTAAAATTTCTTCTTTATTATCTCTTAAGTCTTTAACTTTTAAATATGATATATTATCATCTATAAGTTCTTGATTTTTCCTTGGATATAACACATAGGCATCAGTATATACACTTTCTGTACCATATGTATCTTCTGTATTATTTGACATTTCCTTCATAAGGCTAAACCAAATAATTCCACCACTCATTGGTAATTCTCTTCTTTGAGCCTTTTTATATGTATATTTCTCATAGTCTTCTATATAGTATATAGTATCACCATTATCTACTTGTTCACTTCCTGTTGAATAGTTATTTTCATCATAAGTTAAATAGTAAGATACTATTTCTTTATCAGTTTTACTTGTATCAAATTTAATATTAGATATAGCTTTTAAAAGCTCTTTTATTTCAATTGTATTTGTTCCTATTTCATTATAATTATAAAATGCATTCCAGTATGAGTCTACTTTATCACTATACTTATTTATCATTATATTATAGCCTTCATTCTCTTTGTTTTTAGATATATTATAATATTTATCATCACTTATAAATGAATAACTTATATTCTCTATATTATCATCATAATAGCTTAATCTAAAGTCTTTAGGTATAATGTAATCATTTAATTTCAGATTTTCTTCTATTAACTTATAATCATCTTCTATACCTTTAACACTATTATTTTCTATTCTTACAAATCTATCTCGGTATTCTAGTCCATTATAAATAAAGCCACATACAATTCCAATTCCTAATACTATTATTCCTAGATTGGCTGATTTGTGTTTAATTACTTTATTTTTTCTATCTTTATCTTTCATCCATAAAGCATAGATTCCATATCCTACTGGAATTATGAATTTGATATAAATATCTATATTAAAGGTAAAACATCCTAGAAGATAAAATCCTATTAATTTTAAAACTAAGTAATCTTCATTCTCTTCTCTCTCTTTATAAAATTTTATTAATATAAATATTACACCTAATATAATTACCCAGCTTGAATATTCAAATATAGTCGTTGCTATGTCTAATATATAGTCCACCTTTTCCCCCTAAAAATAATATACTTTTCATTATTATATATCATATAAAACCCTATTTCCATATTATTCTATTTTATTAAACACCTATAATTTTATATTAATACATATTAGTACATAAATTTATAACATAGTAAAAATGACCTACTCAAAGGTCACTTTATGGTTTATATATAATATTTTTATTTTATAAATAATTTTTTATAATATTAAGTTAATCTCAGTAATATTAACACTTTATATGTATTACTATTTCTTTAATGGTTGTTCAAAAGAAGGTGGATTAACATTATTTAATACAGTGTCATGATTTGGTCCAGGAGTTGATAAATCAAAGTATAATTTAGAATCTTTAGTAACTCCAAAATCTCTATTTGAACCAGTATTTTGTACTTTATTTAAAGCATCTCTAAATAAAGCATTATGTGCTTCCTCTCTATTAAGTAAAAAGTCTATTGTTTCTCTTACATATTTATCTTCTATTTGTCTATATAAATATTCATATACAACTTTAGCTCTTTGCTCAGATGCTATATTAGATAATAAATCTGCCACTAAGTCGCCTGTCACACTTACATAATTTGCTGTCCAAGGCTCACCTGATGAGTTTATTAAAAATGGAGCTAATCCAGATAATACATGTGTCTCTATTTCACCTTGTCCAACTTTATTATAGTCAACTTCATGTCCATTTAATAAATTAATAGTTTGAGCCACCATTTCCATATGGCTAAGTTCTTCTGCTGCTATATCTAAAAATAAATCTTTTAGTTGTGGATCTTTTACCCTAAAACTTTGAGATAAATATTGCATTGCAGCCTTTAACTCACCATTTGCTCCTCCTAATTGTTCTTGCATAAGAACAGCATATTGAGGATTAGGTTTTTCTACTTTTACTTCACGTAATAAAGCTTTATCATGTTTAAACAAATCAATATACCTCCTTTATGTTGTATAAAAATATTATTAACATAAAAATAAAATATATTAATGATTTATATCATAATAAAAATAAAACATAATTTTATAAAATAAAAATGTACGTTACTATTTTCTCAAAGTCATCTATAGTTAAATTTTATCATAAATATTTATATGGCTTATTTATACACATATTGGAGATAATAAATTTTAAGAGGTGATGTTTAATGAATAACGAAAATATTTTAAGTAACAATTTACCGACAGACTTAAAAGTTCAATTAGATATTTTAGCTACAGAAAATCGTACCACAACAGATAATTTAATACTAACAATTCTAAATAACTACGTAAAAAATGAATTCGAAGACTCTGACAATATTATAGAATAATATATTTCTTATATACTAAATCCTCAAAATAAATTGACTATAACTTTATATCTAATATAATAAAAAATAGTTAGTACATTGCAAATTCTCTTAATCTGCTTGTACTAACTATTTTCATCTTTAAGTCAACTAAATTATCATTGATTTAAGTTATCTATTTCATTTTTAATTCTAAATTTTCAAGTCTTTCTACTACAGACTTCATCATTTCTTCGAATTTTTCTTTTTTAGCTTTTTCAGCATTTATTAATGCCTCTGGAGCTTTTGCAACAAATCCCTCATTAGAAAGTTTTCCGTTAACTCTCTTTATTTCACTTTCTAATTTAGCTTTTTCTTTGCTTAATCTTTCTATTTCTTTTGCAAAGTCAACTAATTCATCAAGAGGTATAAATATTTTAACTCCATCTATAACAACACTTACAGCATCTTCTGGTATATTATCTTCATTAGCCACTATTTCAACTTCAGATGCAGATGCTAATGTTACAAAGTAATCACAACCTGCAACCATCGCTTCTTTCTTTTCTTCAGTTGGAACTATTATTACCTTAGCTTTCTTTGATGGTGGAACATTCATTTCAGCTCTTACATTTCTTATATTTCTTATTCCATCCATTGTTAAGCTCATCATTTCCTCTTCTTTAGCCATATTATCAGCTTCAGTGTAGTGAGGGAATGAAGATATAACTATACTTCCTTCTACTGTTGGTAAATGAGTATATATTTCTTCTGTTATAAATGGCATATATGGGTGTAATAATTTTAATATTTTTTCTAATACATAAGTTAATGTATATAAAGCAGCTTGTTTAGCTTCTTTATCTTCACTGTATAATCTTGGTTTAACTATTTCTATATACCAGTCACAGTATTCTGACCATGCGAAGTCATATATCTTTTGAGCTGCTATACCAAGGTCAAACTTATCCATATTGTCAGTAACTTCTTTAACAACATTGTTTGCTCTTGAGATTATCCACTTATCAGCTAAAGTTAAATTAGCTTCAACAGACTCTCTATTTACACCTTCCATTATTTCTGTATCTATATTCATGAATACGAATCTTGACGCATTCCATAACTTATTAGCAAAGTTTCTTGCAGCTTCTACTCTTTCCATGTAGAATCTCATATCATTTCCTGGGGAATTTCCTGTTGCTAACATGAATCTTAACGCATCAGCACCATATTGGTCGATTACTTCTAATGGATCTATACCATTACCTAAAGATTTACTCATTTTTCTACCTTGAGAGTCTCTTACAAGTCCATGTATTAATACATGCTCAAATGGCTTTTCATTCATACAGAACATTCCTGCAAATGCCATTCTTACTACCCAGAAGAATATTATATCGTATCCAGTAACTAATACACTAGTTGGGTAGTAGTAGTTTAATTCTTCTGTATTATTTGGCCAACCTAATGTTGAGAATGGCCATAATGCTGAAGAGAACCAAGTATCAAGTACATCTTCATCTTGCTTTAAGTTAGTGCATCCACACTTACATGCTTGTGGCTTAGATTTAGCAACTATTACTTCACCACAATCTTGGCAGTAATAAGCTGGTATTTGATGACCCCACCATAACTGTCTTGATATACACCAGTCTCTTATATTTTCTAACCATTGTAAGTAAGTTTTATCAAACTTATCTGGAACAAATTTTAATTCTTGCTTTTTAAGTATCTCTATTGCAGGTTTTGCAAGCTCGTCCATTTTAACAAACCATTGATCTGATAGTCTTGGTTCTATTACTGTATGACATCTATAGCAAGAACCTACATTATGGTTATGATCTTTTATAGCTATTAAGTATCCAGCTTCGTCTAAATCAGCTATAAGTTGTTTTCTACACTCATATCTGTCCATACCTTCGTACTTACCAGCTAAACTATTCATTGTTCCATCTTCGTTCATTACATTTATTTGCTCTAAATTATGTCTTTTTCCTACCTCATAGTCATTAGGGTCATGAGCTGGAGTCATTTTAACAGCACCTGTACCGAACTCTGCATCAACATAATCATCAGCAACTATTATAAGCTCTCTTCCTACTAATGGAAGTATTGCATGCTTTCCTACTAAATGAGTATATCTTTCATCTTCTGGATTTACAGCTATACCTGTATCTCCTAATAATGTTTCTGGTCTAGTTGTAGCTATTTCTAAAAATTCATCACTACCTGCTATTGGGTATTTTATGTGATAGAATTTACCTTCATGCTCTTCATGTTCAACTTCAGCATCAGATAAAGTAGTTTTACAATCTGGACACCAGTTTATTATTCTGTTTCCTCTATATATTTGACCTTTTTCATAAAGTTTCACAAAGAACTCAGTAACAGCTTCATTACATCCTTCATCCATTGTAAATCTTTCTCTGTCCCAGTCACAAGAATCTCCTAATTGTTTCATTTGGTCTACTATTTTTCTACCAAATTCATTTCTCCAATCCATAGCTCTCTTTAAGAATTCTTCTCTTCCTAATTCGTACTTAGATTTTCCTTCTTGTTCTCTTATTCTTTCAACAACTTTAACTTCTGTTGCTATAGAAGCATGGTCAGTTCCTGGTTGCCATAAAGCTTCGTATCCGTCCATACGCTTCCATCTTATAAGTATATCTTGTAATGTATGGTCAAGTGCATGTCCCATATGTAATTGCCCAGTTATGTTAGGCGGTGGAAGCATTATTGTAAATGGCTTTTTATTTGGATTTGGGCTAGATTTAAAGTATCCTTTTTCTACCCACTCTGAATATAATCTTGATTCAAAGTCTTTAGGATTATACGTTTTTGATAAATTAGTATTTTCCATTGATATTTCCTCCTGCTTATTAATTATTCTAATTTGTATAATAAAAAAGAGCTTTTAGTCCTTATAATAAGGACGAAAAGCTCGCGTTACCACCTTAATTCTAAGATTTAAATTCAAAATTGTATCGTTGCATCATTCAAATACAAAAAATTTTCCTCTTAGCTCTCAATAAATTTTAACGATTTTCACCGTCTAAGTCTACTATTAATTCAACCTAGAAACTCCGAAGCTACCTTCTGTAAACCTATACTTAGAAAACCTTCCAGCCTATGAGTTTTCTTCTCTATTAGCAGTATTTACATACTCCTCTTCTTCACTGTATTTTTTTATATTATTTTATTTATTAATTATATCTAATTATCATTATTATTGTCAATTACTTATAATAATATAAGTAATTTTAGCTATTAGTATTCCCTACCCAAAAGTTTTTAGGCTCTATATTTTCAGTTATAGGAAGTAAAGTATACCCCCTCTCTTTTAAAATCTTAATCGTATCACTTAATGCTTTTACACTTTCTTCTTTTTCATGCATTAAAACTACTATTTCTTCTCTTTCTCTTCCATAATACAATATATTACTTACAATTTGATCTTTACTTGATTTCCAATCTAATGTATCAAGAGTCCAATCCCAAACTAAATATCCATTATCAATTAGATTATTGTAATTTACTTCTGGTGTATATGGTTTACTTCCATATGGAAGTCTTATTAATTTTGATGTTTCTCCTGTAATATCATAAAGTGTTTTATTACAAGTTTCAAACTCTTCTAAAGAAGATGTTGCAGTTTTATATAATTCTTCTACATCATGACTAACACCATGAAATCCTACTCCATGTCCTTCATCTACCATTCTTTTTATTTCATCCTCATATTTTTTCATATTATCATTTAACATAAAAAATGTACCTTTTACATTATTTTCATCTAATATATCTAATATCTGACTAGTATACTTTGATGGCCCATCATCTATTGTTATATATGCTATTTTATCTTGTGTTGCTCCAGGACCTTTACTTATTTCATTTGCACTATTATCTATGATTTCAGTTACACTTTTATTTGAATTTAAGCTATCATCAATATTGCTATATTTATCTTTAATATTATAGCTATATTTAAAAGAAATACCTATACTTATCAAAATTGCACTTACAAATACCCCCATTAATATTTTTAATACTTTTCTATTATCCCCCATATTCTAATCCCCTTTAAATAAAGATTAAGTTAAATTATCATTTAGTACTTCTCTCAAAAATTTTTTGAATTTTTTCATGATCTTTAACATTTAAATTCTCTACTTTTAAAATACCTATTTGTATTAAAAATTGAGCTACATTTAAATTATCAAGTGGCGTTTTCATATCCGCTTCATTTGAATATTTGTCCACATTTGCACTACCCTTATCTACTGATAAAAGTTTCTTAGGTCCTCCTATGCAACCCCCGATACATCCCATTCCTTCTATAAAATTAACATCTAGTTCTTTATTTATAACTTTGTTTAAATCTTCAATACATTCTTTAGCACCTTGAAATGCTATAGGTTTAAACTTAATACTTGAGTCAATTTCTTTTAATGTAGCTTCTATAGATTTGCTAACACCCCCTGATTTTGCATATATTCGTCCACAGTAAGAAGATTCTTCTCTAGCATCTTCTTCAATATCTAATAAGTTTACATTTAAAGCTTTAAAAATTTGCTCTATCTCCTCAAAAGTAAGTACAAAATCTATTGCATCATTTAAAGCATCTTCCTTAGCTTCTTCCTTTTTAGCTATACATGGTCCAATAAAAACTACTTTTGCACTAGGATTCAAAATTTTAATTATTCTTCCACAAGCAATCATTGGCGATACAGATGTAGATATTTTATCAGCCACTATAGGAAATTTATTTTTTACTAAGTTAACCCATACAGGACAACAGCAACTTGTTATAAAAAATTCCTTATTATTATTATTCATATTTTCATAAAAGCTATATGCTTCTTTAGCTGTAAGTATATCAGCTGCAAACGCAACTTCTATCATATCTTCAAATCCTATACTTTTAAGGGCACTTCTTAAAATTCCAGCAGTTACATTTTCTCCAAATTGTCCAATAAAAGCTGGCGCTACTGCTGCATATACTGGATACTCTTTACTCTTAAGCATATTTATCATCGGTATAAACTCAATTTTATCCGATATAGCACCTAGCTTACATTTATACATACATTGTCCACATGAACTACATGTACTTTCCTTATTACAATGTATATGCTTACTCTTAGTTAAACATTCACCTTTACTACTTTCACAATACTTGCAAGCATCATCTATTATAGAAATTACAGGCATTTGAATTTGTTTTAGATTAGTAGCTTCATTAATTAAATCTTTTAAATTTACATCATCGATTCTATCAATAGGATCAAGACCCATTATTATTCTTATTAAGTTGATAACTGTTCCTTCATCTATTTCCTTATTTATATCATTTCGCAAATCTTTTAGCACTTTTTGAGGAATCTCATTTATATCATTTAGATTTTCATACCATATAATTCTTATTAATTCTTGAAAAATTTTTGATTTATAATTACTTAAAATTTGATTTTCTATATAGATAGGTTTCATATAGCACCTCCCAAATAGGCTTATATATCTAATATTTGTAGAGGAGCTATATTTTATTAATGAATTGTTATTTGAAATCATTTATATAACTTAATTTATCTATCTTTTCTATTATTTTTTCTAAATGAAAGTTAAATACAGGAGATTTATGATCATCTATATCCCAGTTAAACTCCTCTCCTTTATAAAACTTCTTTAATATTTTATAGTTTTTTTTACTTAGATAAAGCTTTTCTTCTAATAATTCTATAGATTTCATATGAAAATATATTTGTTCGCATATACCAATTGCTTCTTCTAGTTCATCTGTATTTACATTATTTTTACTAAAATCTAACTCATCTAGAAATTTAGAGTACACACATTCTAATTTATTAAATGATTCTCTATATTTGCTTATATCAAAGTGTTCATTATTTATAATTCTTAATTTTATAAATTCTTTAGATAATATTTCCATATTTATAAATTCGCTTACTGTATTTTTTAGGTAATCTGGTCTAGCAAACATGTAATTTACAAGTACTCCAAAGATTACACCCATTGATGTATCTATAACTCTATGAATTGCATAATACCCTGGTTCAGCACTTATATTTCCTAAGTATATTGCTGAAAAAGTTACTACTGATACGATTCCCCCACCTGTATTTAATATAGTACATCCATATATAACTGCCATTACACCTATTCCACATAAAATTGGATCTTCAGGTTTAATAATAGCCATTAAGTATCCAATCAATCCTCCAAGCATTGTCCCTCTTACTCTGCCTAGCCCCTCTTTTAATGATCCACGTACTGTATCTTGGACTGATAATGCACACGCTGCAACTGCAAAAAACATTTTTTGTATAACAAACTGCCCAAATATGCAACAAAGCATAACCGCTATACCAGTCTTAATTGTCCTCATACCTAGCTTAATTTTCAACTGTTAAACCTCCCGATGTGATTATACCGATATATTTACTTATATAGTATAATCTAAAAAAAAATATATTGGTAGACTGTATACAATATTCCCTATTAATTCTAGATATTTTTATAAAAAAAGATGTATTTAATAATTATAATTTTAAAATAAAATATGTAATCATTAAATACATCATATATTAATTTCCGATAAAATTTATTATATTATCCCTTGACTCATCATAGCATCTGCTACTTTAATAAATCCAGCTATATTAGCTCCTACAACATAGTTGCCATCTTTACCATATTCTTTAGCAGCTTCTTTAGATGAATTAAATATGTTTATCATTATTTCTTTTAATTTGTTATCTACTTCTTCAAATGACCATGAAAGCCTCATACTATTTTGCGCCATTTCTAAAGCTGATGTTGCAACTCCTCCTGCATTTGCAGCCTTTGCTGGAGCTACTAAAATATTATTTTTTAGTAAATAATTTAAAGCTTCATTTGTACAAGGCATGTTTGCACCTTCTCCAATTGCTTTTACTCCATTATTAACTAATACTTTAGCTTCCTCTATAGTTATATCATTTTGAGTTGCACAAGGTAAAGCTATATCACACTTTACTGACCAAATGCCTTTTTGTCCTTCAAAATAATGAGCATTATGTTTTCTTTCTGCATATTCTTTAATTCTCTTTCTTTCAACTTCTTTGATTTGTTTAATTAAGTCTATATCAATCCCATTTTCATCAACTATGTATCCATTAGAATCACACATTGCAATTACAGTTGCCCCTAATTGTTGTATCTTTTGTGCCGCATATATAGCAACATTTCCCGCTCCTGATATAACAATCTTTTTCCCTTGAATACTTTCTCCATGAGCCTTTAACATTTCATCTACAAAGTATATAAGACCATACCCTGTTGCTTCAGTTCTTACTAATGATCCACCATAATTTAATCCTTTTCCAGTTAGGACTCCAGGCTCATTAGCATTTCTTATCCTTTTATATTGTCCAAATAAGTATCCTATTTCTCTTCCTCCAACTCCTATATCTCCAGCTGGAACATCTACATCTGGACCTATATGTCTATATAACTCTGTCATAAAACTTTGACAGAATCTCATTATCTCTCTATCTGATTTTCCTTTAGGGTCGAAATCTGCTCCTCCTTTTCCTCCCCCTATAGGTAATCCAGTTAATGAATTTTTAAATATCTGCTCAAATCCTAAAAATTTTATTATACTTCCATTTACCGAAGGGTGAAATCTTAATCCACCTTTATAAGGTCCTATTGAGCTATTAAATTGTACTCTAAAACCTCTATTAACTTGAACTTGACCTCTATCATCAATCCAAGGAACTCTGAAAATAATTTGTCTTTCTGGCTCTACAATTCTTTCTAAGATACTTTCCTCCATATATTCTGGATGTTTAACTAATACAGGCTCTAAAGATTTTATAACCTCTTCAACAGCTTGATGAAATTCTTCGTCCCCCTTATTTCTTTCTTTAACTTGATTTATAACATTTTTTACATATTGAGTTGCTTTAATCTCAACTACAGTCTCCTCAAGTAATCCACTTACTGATTCAATAACTTTCGAACTCATTTTAATCCCCCTAATTAATTGAATTGTTAAATCTCTCTTATATAATTTTATACTTTAAACAAAATTTTTCCAATAGTACAACTATAATCCTTTAAAAATTTCTGAATTTTCAGTAATATACTATTATATATTTATCTAAAATATAAAACTACTTAATTTTATTATATGAAAATAACTTTCATTATATAAAAATAATTTGCACAATATTGTAGTGTTTATCTACTTATATTATGCAAATTATTTTTAATCAATCTCTATCATTTTACCATTAGCTACGTATATAATTTTTTCACATATATTAGTTATATGGTCCCCTATTCTTTCAAGATATCTAGCTACAAATAAAATTCTTGTTCCTTGTTCTACATTTTTAGCTTTTTCGCTCATTATACTTATAATATCTGGCTTAGAAATTTTATATATTTCATCAATTTTATCATCTCTAGATGCTATATCATATGCTAACTTTTCGTCACAGTCAGATAATGATTTTTTTATATCACTAAGCATACTTAAACATACACTTCCCATTTCTTCTATTCGATTTAATTTCATAATATGATCTTCATTTTCTATAGCTAGTGCCTCTTCAGCTATATTTTCAGCATAATCACCTATTCTTTCTAATTCTATAGCTATATTACTTAAAGCATATATAAACCTTAAATCTTTTGCCATTGGTTGCTTTAGTACAATTAATTCTATACTTCTATCCCTTATATATTCTCTTAACGTATCTATATCTTCATCTAACTTAATAACTTTTCTTGCACTATCTAAATCCTTATTTACTAGGCTATTTATTGATAAAGAAACTGCATCTTCACACTTTTCAACCATCCTGATTGCATATTCTCTTAAAGTATTTATGTTAAATTCTAACCTTGTAACCATCATGATTTTACTCCTTTTATATTATATAAATTCTAACCAAATCTACCTGTAATATAATCTTCTGTACGCTTATCAAAAGGATTAGTAAATATAGTTTTAGTTTCGTTAAATTCTACCAATTCCCCATTTAAGAAAAATCCTGTCTCATCAGAGATACGTGCTGCTTGTTGCATATTATGAGTAACTATTATAATAGTGTAATGTTTCTTAAGTGTTTCTATAAGTTCCTCAACTTTTAAAGTTGATATTGGGTCTAGAGCTGATGTTGGTTCATCCATAAGTATTACTTCTGGCTTCATAGCAATTGCTCTAGCTATACATATACGTTGTTGTTGACCACCTGATAAACCAAGAGCAGAAGACTTAAGTCTATCTTTAACCTCATCCCAAATTGCTGCACCTTTTAAACTTTCCTCTACGATTTTATCTAATTCTTTTTTATCTTTTATACCATGTATTCTTGGACCGTAAGCTACATTATCATATATACTCATTGGGAACGGATTTGGTTTTTGAAATACCATACCTACTTTTGTTCTTAATTTTATTACATCGTCAGATTTATATATATCTTCACCATCAACTTCTATTTTTCCTTTTATTGTTACATTATCTATTAAGTCATTCATTCTATTTAGTGTTCTTAGGAATGTAGATTTACCACATCCAGAAGGACCTATTAATGCAGTTACTTTATTTGACTTTATATTCATATTTATTTTTTTTAAAGCTTGATTGTTTCCATAAAATAAATCTAAGTTATTTACATTTAGTTTTGTTTTATTTATCATACTCATAATCCTTACCTCTCAGATATATTTTCTATATTTATATAAACTTTAGTAATTTGCTTTATTTAATTTATTTGCTATTATTTTAGCTATAGTATTTAAAGTTAATACTATGACTATTAATACTATACCTAGCGCTGCAGCCGTTTCAATATCTCCAGTTTCTTTAGTTAAAAGATATGCATGAACAGTCAATGTTCTTGCACTGCTAAATATTCCGGTTGGCATTTGAGCAACAGTACCTGCAGTTAAAAATATCGCTGCTGATTCACCTATAACACGACCTACAGATAATATTATTCCCGAAAGTATCCCTGGTACTGCACTTGGAAGAACTACCTTATATAAAGTTTGGAATTTTGTTGATCCAAGAGCTAAAGAAGCTTCTCTATAAGCTTTAGGTACAGTTTTTAAAGCTTCTTCTGTAGTCCTTATTATTAAAGGTAATATTATTATTGCAACTGTTAACGCTCCTGATAAAATTGAAAAACTTAATTTTAAAACAGTTACAAAGAAAATCCCTCCAAATAGACCATATATTATAGATGGTATTCCTGCTAAGCTCTCTGTTGCAAATCTTATTGCTTTTACTAATTTACCTTGCTTAGCATATTCTTGCATATAAATAGCTGATAATATACCAATCGGTGTTGCTATAACTATAGAAAGTACAACCATATAAATTGTTGTTATTATCATAGGAAGTATTCCACCATCTCCAGACGATGAGTAATCACTTATTAAAAATTGTAAGTTAAGTTTTCCTATACCTTTAGTAAATATATATCCTACTATTATAGCTAATGTTCCTACTGTAAATACTGCTGATAGATAGATTAAAAACTTTAATATATTCTCTTTTAATTTCCTCACCTTAATCTACCCCCTTAGATAATTTATTTAAAACTAGATTTAAAATTAATATAAATGAGAATAATACTACTCCTGTAGCAAATAGCATTTCTTGATGAGTTCCAAATGCATATCCCATTTCAAGAGCTATATTTGTTGTAAGTGGTCTTACGCTTTCCATCAAAGATCCTGGCATCACTGGAGAGTTACCTGCAACTAATATTACAGCCATTGTTTCTCCTAATGCTCTACCTATACCTAGTACTACAGCTGCTAATATTCCTGATTTAGCTGCTGGTAAAATCACTTTGAATATAGTTTCTATTTTCGAAGCACCTAGGGCTAAAGAACCTTCTTTATAAGCTTTTGGTACTGCTCTTATTGCGGTTTCAGATACTGATATTATTGTAGGTAACATCATTATAGATAAAACTATTATTACTGCTAATAGACTTTGACCTTTTGGTAAATTAAAGGCTTTTTGTATACCAGGTACTATAAATGATAGTCCAAATATACCGTATAAAACTGATGGTATACCCGCTAATAGTTCTACTGCAGGTGACATTAGTTTAGCAACTTTTTTAGGTGCTATTTCTGCAATAAATACAGCTGTTAATATACCTACTGGAACACCTATTATTAAAGACCCACCTGTTGCTAATAATGAAGCCACTATCATTGGTAAAATACCAAATTTATCAGACGAAGGTAACCAGTCAACTCCTGTTATAAATTTAGTAAATGAGTATCCCTTTGCTATGAATGGCGTTAATCCTTTATAAAATACAAATCCTATTATAAGAAGTAAACTTACTACTGCAACTAATGCACTAATAAAAAATATATTTTTAGCTACATTCTCTGCTATATATTTACCTTTATTATTTTTACATTTATACTTCTCACTTATCTCTACAGATTGAGATTCAATTGACATTAAAATTCCCTCCTATTTTTACTATTCTATTTAAAATAAGCTTTTTATGTTTAATTTGTATTCGCTTTCTTTAATTAGATAATATAATAGAAAAGTTAAATCTAAATTATATCCAAGTTAAGTAAAGGTAAAAATATTACATACTCTTAACGTTTTTTTACATTATAAAAAACAGCTATTTTAAGAAAAACTCTTAAAATAGCTGTTTTTTATTTAGTGGAAATCTATACTAGTTTACTCTTATGAATCCTTTTTCTTCTAATATACTTTGACCCTCATCACTTAATATGAAGTCTATTAAAGATTGTGCATTATCAGATATTCCATCTTTGTTTACTAGTATAAATGGTCTTGCTATTACATATTCATTATTTGCAACGGTTTCATGATTTATTTCTACACCATCTATTTTAACTGAATTTACTTTTTCATCAACATATCCAAAAGATATGTATCCTATTGCATTTTCATTTCCTTCTACAGTTGACTTTATATTACCTGAACCGTCACTTATAGTTGCATCTGATACTAGTTCTTCAGACTCAAATCCTACTTTTTCTTGGAATCCATCTCTAGTTCCTGATCCATCTTCTCTTGATACAACTACTATTGGAGCATCATTTCCTCCAACATCTTTCCAGTTAGTTATTTTTCCTGTGTATATATCTCTAACTTGATCTAAAGTTAAATCAGTTACATTATTTGCTGAGTTAGTTATGACAGCTATACCATCTGTTGCTATTATTGTTTCTTTTAATCCAGAACTCTTTTCTTCATCTTTTAAATCTCTAGATGACATTCCTATTTCAGATACTCCTTCTATAGCATTTTTTATACCTGCTGAAGAACCTAATTGTTGAACTTCAACTTTTATTCCTTCATTTTTTTCTTCAAATGCTTCTGCTAATTTTTCCATTGGAGATCCTACTGAAGTTGAGCCTGATACTGTTACCTTAGAGCTTGATGAACTTCCTGCATCTGATCCAGAGCCAGCTCCACATCCTACAGCTAATCCTGCAACTAATATTGTACTTGATAATAATGCTAATACTCTTTTTTTGAACATTTCATTACCCCCGATATATTTTCAAATTTAGTTTAACTTATTTGTTTACTTTTCTTTACAACTAAATAATACATATTTTTTGTTAACTAAATATTATAAATCAGTTAAATGAAAGTAAATAATGTTAAGAGTATGTAAACACTATAACTTCAATACAATTCCTGCAATAGCTCCAATTAATAGAAATAAAGCAGGGTGTTTTTTAGATTTTCTAGTAATAAAAAATATTATTATAAATAAAATTAAAGATTTATAATCGAATAAGTTTATTATATTTTTTGAATCTACAAATCTACTCCATGTCAATATTGATATATTTACAACTTGAAACCATGCTACAGCTATAAGACCTGTTACAGCAGGTCTTAATCCACAAAATACAGCTTCAACCTGTTTACTTTCTCTAAATTTACTTAAAAAATGTGCAACTATTATAATAATTATAAATGCTGGCATCACTAATGCTGTAGTCGCTACTAAAGATCCAATTACTCCGCTTGCTTGAAAACCTGCAAATGTAGCCATATTTATACCTATTGGACCTGGAGTTGATTGAGATACTGCAACCATATCCGCTAAAGTAGACTCATCAAACCAAGTATAATTTCTAGCTATATCATATAAAAAAGGTAATGTTGCTAGCCCTCCTCCTATAGCAAATAAACCAGTTTTAAAAAATTCATAAAATAATTGTATATAAGTAATCATTATTTCTTTCTCCCATATGTAATTATAAATCCAACTATTGCGGCTGCAATAACTATATATATAGATGAAACCTTTAATATTGCCCCCAATATAAATGTTAGTGCAAATACAACAACACCAATTTTATCAACTATAGAATTCTTCCATAACTTTATAATAGCATTTAATATAAGAACAGCTACCACAACCCTGATTCCCGAGAATGCATTTTGAACAATCTCGAATTGTGAGAAGTTTTTTAAACAAGTTGCTATTATCATTATTATTACTAAAGATGGAAATACAACTCCCATTGTTGCAAAAAGCGCTCCTAAAATCCCCTTTACCTTATATCCAACAAACGTTGCTGTATTTACAGCTATTATTCCTGGAGTTGTCTGGCCTACTGCATAGTAATCTAATAATTCTTCACTAGTAGCCCACTTTCTACTTTCTACAACTTCTTTTTCTAACATAGGAAGCATTGCATATCCACCACCAAATGTTAGTCCTCCAATCCTAAAAAAGGTTTTAAATAAGTCAATCAATTCACTCATAATATGTATTCCTCCCTATTATCTCTCGGTTAAAAATATAAAATGGGCTAATCAAATTATAAATTATAATTTAATTGCCCTTTATTTTTATAATTCTTTTTCTAATTTATCTACTAAATTACTAAATACACTTAATGCTTTATCTACAGATTCTTTTTTCTCCATATCTACACCTGCAGCTCTTAACTGATTAAGTGGATAGTCTGAACCACCACTTTTTAAAAACTCTATATATCTTTTAACTGCATCTTTTCCTTCATTTAATATTTGTTGGCTTAATGCACTTGCTGCAGAAAATCCAGTAGCATATTTATAAACATAGAAGTTTGAATAGAAATGAGGTATTCTAGCCCACTCTAAGCCAATTTGCTTATCTACATTACAAGATTTCCCATAGTACTTTTCATTCAGCCCATAATATATATCTGTAAATTCTTTAGCTGTTAAAGGCTCTTTTCTTTCAACCTTTTCATGAGTTATTTTTTCGAACTCAGCAAACATAGTTTGTCTGTATACAGTAGTTCTAAACTGCTCTAGATAGTAATTTAATAAATATATAGTTTCTTCTTTAGAGCTTGAGTTTTCTAGTAAGTAATTTATCAGTAGCAATTCATTTAAAGTTGATGCTACTTCTGCTACAAATATTTTATAATCTGAATATAAATATTCTTGTGTACTTCTAGAATAATAACTGTGCACTGAGTGACCTAATTCATGTATTAGTGTGAATAAGGAATTTAAATCATCATGATAATTCATAAGAATATAAGGATGAGAATCATAACTTCCCCAAGAGTAAGCTCCACCTTGTTTGCCTTCATTCTCATAAACATCTATCCAACGCTCTGAAAATGCTCTTCTTATAATACTTAAATAATCTTCCCCCAAAGGCTTTAATGCTTTAAGTATTATATCTTGAGCTTTTTCATAAGGTATATTCATATCAAAGTTTTCAGTTAATGGTACATATAGATCATACATATGTATTTCATCTAGCTTTAAGAATTTTTTCTTTAGCTCTATATATTTATTAAGTGAATCTAAGTTTTCATCCATAGCTAGTATAAGATTATTATATACATCTACGTTTACATCATCATTAAATAATGAGCCTTCTAATGCTGAGTTATATTTTCTCATCTTAGCATAAAATATTTCAGATTTTATTCCTCCATAAAGAGTTGATGCAAATGTATTCTTATATTTTTCATATGTAGAATAGACTGCTTCAAAAGCATCTTTTCTAATTTTTCTATTTTTACTTTTTAATAGTACTGAAAAATTAGAATTAGTTAACTTTATTTTATTACCATCTTCTCCATCTATTTCAGGAAATTCTAAATCAGCAAATGAAAGCATGTCATATACATTTTCCGCTACACCTGATATATCTGATACTGCTGCTAATATTTCCTCTTCTTTTTCACTTAATGTATGTGGTTTTTGTCTTATAATATCATCTATATATTTTTTATAAAATCTAAGTTCTTCTGATTGTAAAAATTCTTTTAGTTTATTATCATCAATTGATATTATTTCTGGGATCATATATGAAGTTGCCATTGATAGTTCTGTTGAAATCATTTCTATCTTAGTTGCTATAGCTTGATTTTCATTAATTCTAGTATCTTCATGTAACTTCATATGTGTGTATACATATAAGTTCGAAACAATTCTAGAAGCATCTATTGATAGTATAAGAGCTTCACATAAATTATCTTTACTATCTCCTAGCTTTCCTTTATATAATTTAACTTTATTAATTAAATCTTCTACCTTCTTTATATCTAAATCTATATCCTCTTCATTCGGATACATTTCCTCTATATTCCATTTATATTCTTCTTCAATTAAATTTCTATCTTTGTTCATATGATTCTCTCCTTTATAATTTAATATATAAAATCTATAAATAATACATTTTCAATTTTATTTAATTCATTTTTTAATTCACTCATAATTATTCTTCTATCATATACTATATAAAAATTTATTCTCCAAATACTATTTCCTCCTGTATCTATATCCATATTTTTTACAGTAATTTGAGATTTAATCAATATATCATATATTATAGATACTATATTTATATTATTTACAGTTATACTTAATATAGCTTCTTTCTTTTTAAAAATAACTCTATCTATCCTTTTTAAGATGTATAAAGTTATCATAACAAAAAGCCATGCTAATATCCCTAGTATATATTGACCATATCCTATCGTTATTCCTATACATGCAGTTGCCCATATTCCCGCAGCTGTAGTTAGTCCCTTTATTCCATTAGATGTTTTTAAAATTGCTCCTGCACCTAAAAAACCTATCCCCGATAATACTTGAGCAGGTAACCTACCTGGATCCATGTTTGCATAAATATAATATTCTTGAAATAACATTAAGGCAGTTATTGATGTTATACACGATCCTACTGAAACTAATATATGAGTCCTAAAACCTGCAAATTGATGAGATTTTTCTCTTTCTAATCCTGTGAGCCCTCCCATAAATAACGCTAATAATAATTTTATTATAATTTGTTTTGTGTCTATAAAAATCCCCCCAATCTTTTATAGACTCATTTAATCTAAAGAATTCATATCTTTATTTTCATGACTTATAATATTTATATGTCTAGGATAAGCTATCTTAATATTATTTTTGTTAAAAACTATTAAAATTTGTAATTTTGATTCTTTAAGCGCAGAAAAATACCTATACGACTTTACCATTCCCGTGATTGTATATTGAGCTCCAATAGAACTTTTATCTATATCTGTTACTCCATATACACAAAATCCCTTATTTTTATTTGAATTTATATCTTTATATAAATAATCACTATATTGATTATTCATTATCTCACAAACTTCTTGCAGTGAACTAATTACTTTATTAGGGTCTTCTTCATAAGATACCTTTACATGAACCACTACTCTCATTTTATCTTTACTATAATTTTTTATACTATTTATACTTCCATTTGGTAAGGTTATCCTTCTAAGGTCCCAATCTCTCAAACTAGTACTCCTGATTCCTATCTCTTCTACCGTTCCTCTAAATTCTTCATTTATAATAACAAAATCACCAACTTGTAATTGTTTTTCAAATAAAATAAAAAAACCATTAAATATATCCTTTAGTATACTTTGAGATGCAAATCCTGCTATTAATCCTACTATACTTGCTCCAGTAACTAATGATCCAAATTTTGTTGCATCAACTATCCCAAATTCTCTTAATACCAAAATTACACATATAACAAATACGATATAATATGTTATAGAAGATAAAACACTAGAAAGAGTATTCTCATACCTAACATCAAAATTTGTAAATTCAAATAATCTATGCAAAAGATATTGTATAAGCTTAATCAATATGTATGAAATTAAAACTATTATAACTGAATTTATAATTTTCCCTATAATCATACTAAATCATCCTTTATATTAAATAATTTTCCATCTTAATTATTTAATATTCGCCATTTACATTTTATTATACTTCACATAATGATATTAAGATTACTAATTTTAGATATAAAAAAACCCACTTTCGTGGGGCTATTTACTTAAAAATATATACTTATTTATTAAAGAATCTATTTTTTTACTTGATTCAACTAATTCATCTTTAAATATTTCAGGATACTGTATATAAGTATTTATTTCTTGTCTCAATTCTTCTATTTCAGTTTTTAGTGTTTCCAATTCGCTATTCGCCATAATAATCACCACTATTATAAATTTGTATTCTTATAACAATTTTATCAAATATTGATATTCTTTGTCAATGAATTTTTACATATATTGCCAATCTTAGGTAAACAACATTTAGCTACAATACCTACAAAACAACCTGTAACTAACGATGTTATAAGCATGAACGGAAGATATCCTATCATAAAAATATTTTTTACAATTACACTTGCTACTATAAGTTGACCTATATTATGTCCAATTGCTCCAATCATACTTATGCCTATCAATGAAAAACCCCCTATTTTTAAAAGCATATACATAGATATTAAACTTAAATACGCCCCCCCTATACTAAATAATAAATAAGATAATGGCCCCGAAAAAATAGATGATAGTATAACCCTTATTGTTATAATTATTAAAGTATCCTTTACACCTAATATTATTAAAGAAATAAGAGTTATAATATTTGTTAATCCTAATTTAGCCCCTGGAAATAAAGCTATTAGCGGATTTGGAATATATATCTCTATTATATATAAGATTAAACTATATCCTATCATTAGACTTAAAAATGTCATCTTCTTTACTTTCATACATTTCATCCCCAAATATCATATTATACTTACATATTAATTATAGTTCATATATAACTAAAAAACTCTTTATATAAGTAAAAATTTTTTATTTATATAAAATTGCTTAAATATAGTAATAACCCCTATTACTTGACTTCTCCTATTTATATTGATACAATTTTTATGATAATGAATTTCATTAGGAGGTATAAATAATGACTGTTTGCGATTTAAAAGTTGGTCAAAAAGGTATAATCAGCAATATAGATGGAAACGACAAGTTAGTCAAAAGACTACTTGCTTTAGGTTGTATAGATAATACAGAAATAGAAGTAACAAAAATCGCTCCATTTGGAGACCCTATTGTAATAAAATTTAGAGGAGTTAATTTTGCACTTAGAAAATATGATGCCCAAAGTATATCTTTAAAATAATATCAAAAGAGGTGATTACGTATGATTAATGTGGCATTACTTGGTAATCCTAATGTTGGTAAGACAACAATATTTAATGCTCTTACAGGATCTAATCAGTATGTTGGAAACTGGCCTGGGGTTACAATCGAGAAAAAAGAAGGTTTTTTATGTGATGATATAAAAATAGTAGACCTACCTGGTATATATGCAATGGATACCTTCTCAAATGAGGAAAAAGTAGCTAAATCATTTCTAGAAAATGATAATGTTGATGTTATCGTTAATGTTGTTGATGCATCTAACTTAACTAGAAATCTGTACTTAACTACTCAACTTATGGAATTTAATAAACCCATAATAGTTTTATTAAATATGATGGACGTTGCTGAATCAAAAGGTATTGATATTGATACTAAAAAGTTAAGCGAAGAGCTTAACATAACTATAATTCCAACAATAGCTAAAAAGAAAGATAATCTTTCTTCTATTGAAGAATCTATTAGAAGTGTATCTGGCAAAACAATAAATTATAGTAATAACTTCGGGAATGAAATTGAAACATATAAAAAATTAGATAATATACTTGATAAGTGTAGTAAATCATCTACATTTAGAAAAAAAAGTATAAGTGATATAATCGATGATATAGTTTTAAATCCTATACTTGCTTATCCAATTTTTATAGGACTATTATTACTCCTATTCAAATTTACATTTGATTGGGTTGGGGGTCCTCTTCAAGAGGGATTAGCTGGAATTATAGAGACCTATGTAATGGCTCCTTTAGATATCACACTATCTAACTCAAGCCCATGGTTTAAGTCTTTAATTATAGACGGTATATTAGGTGGTATAAGTGGAACATTACCATTTTTCCCATTAATATTCACTTTATTCTTAGGAATATCTTTATTCGAAGATAGTGGTTATATGTCTAGAACTGCATTTTTAATGGATAAGATAATGAGTAAGGTTGGATTATCTGGTAAAGCTTTTATACCAATGGTTATGGGATTTGGTTGTTCATCTCCTGCTATAATGGCTACAAGAACATTAGAAAGTGAAAAAGATAGAAAAATAACAGCTTTAATAGCACCCCTTATGACTTGTGGTGCAAGACTTCCTATTTACGCTTTATTTGCTGCCTTATTCTTCCCTGGTAAAGAAGCTATTATTACTATGTCTTTATATTTAACTGGTATAATAGTAGCTATTTTAGTAGCATTAGTTTTAAATAAAACAGCTTATAAAACAGAAATAGAACCATTTATATTAGAACTTCCAGAATATAAAGTTCCAACATTAAGCGGATTATTGAAAAATACTTGGAATAAATCAAAAGGCTTCTTAATAAGAGTTGTTACAGTAATGTTTGCCATGTCTGTAGTTATATGGGCACTTTCATCATTTAACTTCTCTGGATTTACTGAAAATATAAATGATAGTTTCTTAGCTTCAATAGGAAAACTAATTGCTCCAATATTCGTTCCTTTAGGATTTAGAGATTGGAGAATATCAGTTTCAATTTTAACAGGATTAGGGGCTAAGGAAATAGTTGTAAATACCCTAAGCGTTCTTTTTGGAAACTTAAACGAAGTTTTACCTACTGTTTTTACAGGAGTTAGTGCATATTCATTCTTAATATTCTCAGCGCTTTATACTCCTTGTATAGCAGCCCTTGCTACTATGAGAAAAGAATATGGAAATAAAATGATGATGATATCTTTATCTTATCAATTTATTCTTGCATGGGTAGGAGCTTTTATTGTAAATATTATAGGAAGTTCTATAGTTGGTAATTCTAACAGTTCAATGATAGAGCTTTTAATTGGTGGGGCTATAATATGTTTAGCAATAGTTATACTATTTAAAATGATGAGAAAAGAATCTAATGGTTGTTCTTCATGTTCTAGCTGTTCATCTTGTCCATCAAACTCTAGCTGTTGTTCTGATGAAAAAATAGAATCGAATGAAGCAAAAAAAGACGCTGTAAAAAAATCAGTTTAATATAAAAGGTGAGATTAAATTTTTAATCTCACCTTTTTACTTATAGCTTTTATATTTTAAAATTTAACATTTAAAGTTACTTCTTTACCACCTCTATATACAACTACCTTTGTGCTATCCCCTGATGAATAAGTATATAAAGATTTAGTTAAATCTGACATACCAGTTAAATTTGTATCTCCTAATTTCACTATTACATCTCCAACTTGTACCCCTGCTGTTTTTGCAGCACTATCATCTATAACTTCTGCAACATAAACACCTGCATCAACACCAAGACTTTGATTAGTAGCTGATTCATATGTTGATACATCTGCTCCTTTTATTCCTAAAGTAACTTTATCATAAGTTCCACTATTTATAATTGACTCAACTATAGGTTTTGCTGTGTTTATAGGTATTGCAAATCCTAAACCTTCACCTTGAGAGGCTTTAGCTGTATTTATACCTATTACTTGACCATTTTGGTTTAATAAAGGCCCTCCACTATTACCTGAGTTTATACTTGCATCAGTTTGTATAAGACCAGTCATTGTCCCTTGTTCTGTTTCTATAGTTCTATCTAGTCCACTTATTATACCTTGAGTAACACTTCTCTGTAAATCTAGTCCTAATGGGTTACCTATTGCTACTGATATATCACCGGTTCTAACTTCATCGCTATCTCCAAATTCAGCTGGAGTTAATCCAGTCTTATCCACTTTAACTATAGCTAAATCTAATTGAGCATCATACCAGGCAACCTTACCTTCTGATGTAGTTCCATCATTAAATAATACATTAACAGTATTTGCTTCTCCATCAGATACAACATGTGAGTTAGTTAATATATATCCATTTGCATCAACTACTACTCCTGTACCAACACCTTCTGATTGAGTTGGTATTGCAAATCTATTATTTGTACTAATAGTTGTAGTTGTTATCCCAACCACTGAAGGCATTGCTTTTTCCGTTACTGCATGATATACATTTTGAGTTTTTCCACTATCATTAACTACAATTTCTGAGTTCGTTGTCCCTGAATTACTAACCCCTATACTATTTCTTACTATAGCTATAGTTAATAAAGAGCTTAAAGCTGAGCAAATTATTGCTACTATTACAACTAATCCTATGCCTCTTTTTCTCGACATAATATCTCTCCTCCAAATTTCAATTATTTAAGTTTAAAAATATTCTACCTTTTATTATTTTCACTTTTTTATTTTTAATACGAAACTAACCTATGTAAAATAAAAAAGAAATCACCATAAGATATTATATTTATCTTTTGATGATTTCATTATATAATTTGTAACTTAATTAAACCTTAATTATTAAGTCTTTTTTCTAATTCTTCTCTTTCTTTTTCAAATCCAGGTTTTCCTAATAATGCAAACATATTTCTCTTATATGCTTCAACACCTGGTTGATTAAATGGATTAACCCCTAATAAATATCCACTTATAGCACACGCTTTCTCGAAGAAGTAAACTAGATATCCAAAGTTATATTCATTTAATTCTTCCATACTTACTAATAAATTAGGAACTTGTCCATCTGTGTGAGCAAGTAAAGTACCTTGGAATGCTTTCTCATTTACAAAGTCTACACTTTTTCCAGCTAAATAATTTAACCCATCTAAATCTACATCTTCCTTTTCTATAGCAACAGTTCTTCTTGATTTTTCAACATTTATAACTGTTTCAAATAATATTCTCTTACCTTCTTGAATATATTGTCCCATAGAATGTAAATCAGTTGAGAAATCTACAGATGCTGGGAATATGCCCTTATTATCTTTCCCTTCACTTTCACCGTATAGCTGTTTCCACCATTCACTTACATAATGTAATTGTGGCTCATAATTTACTAATAATTCTATGTCTTTACCTTTTCTATGTAATATATTTCTAACTACAGCATATTGGTAACTTTGATTTTCTTTTAAATTTGATGTTCTATATTCTTCACAAGCTTCTTTAGCACCAGCCATCATTGCATCTATATCAAGTCCTGCTGCTGCTATTGGTAATAGTCCTACAGGAGTTAAAACTGAGAATCTACCTCCAACATCATCTGGTATAACAAAAGTTTGATAACCTTCTTCATCCGCTAATTGCTTAAGAGCTCCTTTTTTAGAGTCTGTAGTTGCATATATTCTTTTTCCTGCTTCTTCCTTACCATATTTCTTTTCTAAGAAGTCTTTAAATATTCTAAACGCTATTGCAGGCTCTGTTGTAGTTCCAGATTTTGATATAACGTTTATAGAAACATCTTTATCTTTTATAATATCTAATAAATCCATCATATATGTAGAACTTATGTTATTTCCTACAAAGTATATTTCTGGAGCATTTCTATCTTCTTTACTTAAATTATTTCTGAAAGAGTGGCTGCACATCTCTATAGCAGCTCTTGCCCCTAAGTAAGATCCACCGATTCCTATTACTAATAGAACATCTGAATCTGATTTTATTTTTTCTGCAGCTTCTTTTATTCTATCAAATTCTGCTTTATCGTAATTATTAGGTAATTCAACCCACCCTAAAAAATCATTTCCTAAACCAGTCTTTTCATGAACCATATCATGAGCTAAATCTACGTATGGTTGCATAGATAACACTTCTTCTTCATTGAAAAAATTAACTGCTTTACTATAGTCAAATTTTATTTTTCCCATAACTTTACCTCTTTCTTAAAAAATAGTCTAACCAAATTATAACATATTTTATACTACTTTTTACTAAAAAAATCAATTTCCCGCTTATCCACTCTACGTATTATATATATTAATAAGGTATAATTTCTTTATAAAAAAAGAGTATGGTAATATATCATTTATAAGTTAGATACAAAACCATATTCTTTATATATTAAAAATTATAAATTAATTCTGTGTTACTTGATGTGATATAACTTGTTGAGCTATATTAACAGCATGATCCGAAACTCTCTCTAAGTTCATTATCATATCTAAGTATATCACTCCACTATCTATACTACATGAGCTTTCATTAAGTCTTCTCATATGGCTAATTCTACATGATCTTTCCATAACATCAACTTGTTCTTCCATTTTTATAACCTTACAAGCTAAATCTATATCTGAAGTTCTCATAGATTCTAATGCATATGTATAAGCTGAAATAACTTTATTATACATTTCATTTAACTCATCTTTACCTTCTTTAGAAAACTCAGCTCCACAATTCTTAGCAGCTTCTGCTAATTCAGATATATTATCTGCATGGTCTCCGATTCTTTCTATATCATTTACTGTATTAAATAAAGCATCTACAACTTCTCTAGAATCTTCGTTTAATGGTGCCTTAGAAAGTTTTAATAAATAATCTAATATTGTTTTTTGTAGTATATTAACTTGCTTCTCATTTTTTCTACAAGCATCTATATTTTCAGTTACATCTTCTAAAATTGCACTCATAGCTAGGTTTAAAGATTCTTTAGCCTTTTCACCCATTCTTAAAGTTTCTTTAACTGTATTTGCTAATGCAATTGAAGGTGTTTCTATCATTCTTTCATCTATATATTTTATTACTTTACTTTCATCATTTTCATGTTCATTACTTTTGTCTGGAACTAATGTAACTGCAAGCTTTATTATAAACTTATTAAATGGTATTAATAGTAATACTGATATTATATTAAATAATGTATGAGTATTAGCTATTTGTCTTGCAACATTTCCAGGGTCTGCTGATGTTACCATACTTACCACTGGCTTGTTTAAGAATATTAAGAATACTATTGTTCCCAGTATATTAAATATTAAGTGTATCATAGCTGCTCGTTTTGCATTTTTACTAGCACCTATACTTGATATTAATGATGTAACACAAGTACCTATATTTTGACCATATAATATCGGTAATGCTGATGATAATGGTATTAATCCTTGAGATGCTAAAGCAACTAGCATACCCATTGAAGCACTTGAACTTTGTACTATTGCTGTTATACCAAATCCTAATAAAAGACCTAGTAAAGGATATGTACCAAATGTTAATAATAAATCCGTAAACCCTTTATACTCTGCTAGAGGTTTTACTGCATCCTTCATAAAATCCATACCAGTAAATAGTATCCCAAATCCTATTAATATTTCTGCTATATGCTTTACTTTCTGTTTACTACTAAATAAGTACATTACTATACCTATACCTAACGCTACTGGTGCAAGACCATTTAAGTCGAAAGATACTAACTGCGCAGTTATTGTAGTACCTATATTGGCACCCATTATAACTCCTGCTGCCTGAGGTAAAGTCATTATTCCTGCATTTACGAAACCAACTACCATAACAGTTGTAGCACTAGAACTTTGTATTACAGCTGTAACTAAAGCTCCAACTATAACTCCCATTATAATATTACTAGTTAACAGCTCTATGATTTTCTTTAATCTAGATCCAGCTGATTTTTCTAGAGCTTCTCCCATAAGGTTCATTCCGTATAAGAATAGCCCTAAACCTCCCATAAGACTTACTGCAATCTCCACTTGTTTTCCTCCTTAAGGATAATTATCTTGTCTAAAAATTTAATGTCCTATTGTATTCTACCAAATACAACAGAACATTAGTGTTAAATATATGTTAAATATTAAATTTGTATTAAGTTTTTGTTTATTTTAAGTTAAATTTTTCATAATGTATTTTAAAATTAATCTTATTTCATACTTGCATACTGACTAATTATTTTTTCAGCACATTTAATTCCATCAACAGCAGCAGTAACTATTCCACCTGCATATCCAGCTCCTTCTCCACAAGGATATAGTTTTTTAGTATTTGTAGACTCTAATGTTTCTTCATCTCTAACTATTCTTATAGGTGCTGATGATCTTGTTTCAACTGCTGTTAAAACTGCATCATCCATCGCAAAACCTTTTATTTTTCTATCAAATCCAACTAAAGCCTCTTTCATAGTTTCTATAACAAAGCCTGGTAAGCACTTTCTCAAATCTACGAATGTATACCCAGGCTCATAAGAAGGCTTTACACTTCCAATATTTGTAGATATTCTATCATTTAAGAAATCTCCTACTAATTGAACAGGTGCATTGTAATTTTTACCACCTAATTCATATGCTAATCGCTCATATTTTTCTTGGAAATACATTCCTGCCAATGGGTGCTCACTTCCAAAGTCATCTGGAGTTACATTTACTAAGAATGCGCTATTTGCATTGTCTTTATCTCTAGCATGCTCACTCATACCATTAGTAACCACTTGTCCATCATTCGATGCAGATGCTATAACACTCCCCCCTGGACACATACAAAATGTATATGCTGTTCTTCCATTTGAAGTATGCTCAATAAGTCTATAATCTGCTGCACCTAGTCTCGGGTGATTATGATACTCTTTATATTGAGATTTATTTATTAACTCTTGAGGATGTTCTATCCTAGCTCCAATTGCAAAAGGTTTTTGAGTGATTTTTACACCTCTATCATGTAACATTTCATAAGTATCTCTTGCACTATGTCCTATAGCCAAAATTACTATATTAGTTTCTATTACTTCTTCATTATTTATTGTTATAGACTCTATTTCATTATTTACCCTACATATATCAGTTACTTTAGAATCAAATCTTACTTCTCCTCCAAGTCGAATTATCTCGTTACGTATATTTTTAACTACATCTTTTAATATATCTGTACCAACATGAGGTTTATGAGAATATAATATTTCTTCTGGAGATCCGAAATTAACAAGCTCTTCTAATACTTTTCTACATCTTATATCCTTTATTCTTGTTGTTAACTTACCATCAGAAAAAGTACCTGCTCCCCCTTCTCCAAATTGCACATTAGAGCTGTTTTTAAACTTTCTTTCCTTCCAAAATTCCTCTATATCTTTAGTTCTATTGTCAACATCTAAACCTCTTTCTAATAAAAGTGGATTATATCCTCTTTGAGCTAATAATAAAGCTGCAAATAAACCTGCTGGACCACTACCTATGATTACTGGCGTTTTGTCTAGTTTTTTAGTTCCTGATTGTACATCTTCATACCTTAATTCTTTTATTTTTACTATATCTTTTAAATTCTTTTCTAATACTTTATTTTCATTTTTAACTTCCGCATCAACAGTGTAGACAAAGTTTATCTTCCCTTTTCTAGCATCTATTGATTCTTTATAAATATAATATTTAACTAAGTCACTTGATTTTATTTTTAACTTCTTGATTACAAGACTTTCTATTATAGATGGACTTTCATCTATAGTCATTTTTATATTAGATATTCTTAACATAATTTCACCTTTCTTTTACTATATAGCATAAAAGGGAATGTCTCAAAATTATTTATTTTGAGACAGCCCCTTTTATAAACATAACATCTATATCATTATTCTCTAGATCATCTATCAAAATTTCATCTAAAATGAATTCTTTTATATCATCTACGGAGATATCTTTATTATTTAGATTTTTTACTAAAGCGATAACATTAAAACTCCTATTAAACTTCTTAATATAAATGTCATCGATTTTTTCCACAATTACTTTTAAATCACATATAAATGAGTTTTCATTTCCTAACTCAATTTTATCATCATACTTAAAAAGTTTAAATTCAAATGAATCTTTATATGGTGTTATTTCTTCAATTCCCACTAAATTCATATTATCTAGTCCTTTTTAGTTATAAGACCTCTTATAACCTTCATATTATTAAATACTTTTTCTAAAAAGTTTTCAGCTTCTTCATTATCTAATAATGCTATTTCTAAGTTATGATCCTCTGGTATACTTCTAGAAGAACAATATTCTTTTGCTACCTCTATTAGTTTATTTTTTGACTCTGCTGATAAATCAAACTCTTTATAATCTATTATTATGTATTGTTTAACTTCTTGAGTAGTACCTTGATTATACCCTATTTCTATATGATAGATAACTGCATATAAATTTTCTGGAGTTTGTTCTCCACTATATACAGGTACCGCTGGATTAGATTTTATAAAATTTGTTGATACTGCGATTGCATTTCCTAAACTAAGATTCATATTTATACCTCTTTCTGTATATTATATAATTCTATTTTATACATTATTTCTATATATTAAAACCTTTTTTTCATAATTTAAATGTAAATTTATATATAATTTAATATACCCTCAAAATTTTTAAGTAAACTTATATGTAAAATTTAGTCAAACATAAAAAATTAGAGGAACTATTACTATATAATCCCTCTAATTTTTTATATATTACTACTCAGCCTTAAAATCTTTATATCTTTTACCTAAAGTACTTGGGCTTATTTCATATTTTTTAGCTATTTGAGCTTGAGTTATTGATTGACCAGCTTCTTTTTTAACATAGTATTCAACTCCAGCTGCCCATCCGTTCTCAGCACCTTTTACTTCGCCATTTGCAGCCTTATATCCGTTCCAGAAGTCTATACCTGATTGTAATAAGTCTTCTTCTATATTTTGCTTTAACATAGTAATTACTTTATCATCACTTTCGCATACTTCAACTGCTTCAGCTTTACTAGCTTTTTCCGCTCTTTGATTCTTTAAATATTCAGCTATACTTGGCTCTAATAATTGTTGTATGTATTTGTATAGTATATGAGTATGATGTATTAAGAATGTCTTCATATCTTTGTATATATCTTCATATTGAGCAAATAAAGCTTTTATATCATTAACGATTGTATCTTTAATTGCTTCTGATATACTTATAGTTATATCTATTAGTATATTTATAT
The DNA here is from genome assembly GCF_900604535.1 of Romboutsia sp. Marseille-P6047. Lineage (NCBI taxonomy): Bacteria > Bacillati > Bacillota > Clostridia > Peptostreptococcales > Peptostreptococcaceae > Romboutsia > Romboutsia sp. Marseille-P6047. The sequence continues at coordinate 66,757 of NZ_UWOT01000003.1, read as the reverse complement.
CTCCTACCTTTACAACTCTCGCTATCATTGGGCTTCCAACTTTAAAATCTTTTAATAAGTTGATATCTTCAGTATATAACTCGACATCATTTAAGCAGTCTTTTAATAATATTTTTTCATCTTGAATTTCTTTTACTTCATACACACTTACATAAGATTCAAATAAGCTTCTTAGTATATCTCTTTCAACCATATCTAAGTTATCTCTGTTCGCTTCAAAAAATTCAACTGTCATAACCTTTTTATTTTCCATTATATGGTCTTGTATGAAATAAGTATTAAAGAATCTTTCAAACTTAGAGTTTATTTCTTCATCTTCCATTATGAAGAATGTTTCTCTAGCTTTATCGTATTCTGCTTTGAATTTCTCATCTCTAGAGAATTCAGATATCTTTGAATATAGTTCGTAATATTGCTTTTGTGAAAGACCTACTTTTCTACTTGATCTTTCTGAAGCCATATCTTTATTTAAACAACATTTTTTATATTTTTTACCACTTCCGCATGGACATAAATCATTTCTTCCTAGCAAGGTGACGTTCACTCCTTTATTTCTAAATTAAAGTACAATATCATATTATACCATTTTTTTCTCGAGTATTCTACAATTCTTTGGTATTTTATTTAAGATACTTAATGTTAAGTTTTGGAATTAATTTGTACTTTAATAACTATTATGACATATTTGTTTATATCCCTTTAATTTGTATTATACAATTAACATAATCTTTGATTATTTCATTTTCATCATTTAAGTTTGAGGTATTTTTAATAATTTCAAATTTACTAATTTTATTTTCTAGACCTATATTTTTAAGTCCACCTTCTATATAAAATATATTATCTATCCTTCCACTTACTTGTATTTCTATTATATATTTATAATTATTATTTTCATCTGAATATGAATTTTTATTTATATAATTTATATTTACTATGTTTTTTATCTCATTTTCAATTTTTAATATTATATCTTTTTCATAATTATCATTAATTTTATTAATAGTGTTAGCTTTCTTATCTAAACTTTCTAGTTCTATTTGTATATTATTTTTCTTATTATTTTGTATTAGATTAACACATCCATATATACAAACTATTACAAAAATTATTATTAATATTTTTTCTCTTTTACTTAGTTTTCTACTCAAATCTATACTCCTACATTATACTTTAGTTTAAACATATAATGTTCCTCTTCTTTTACTATGCTTTCTATAGAAAAATCTTTAGCACCTGACTGAGTTTTTAATTTTTCTAGCATATTTAAATCTTCACATATACCTTCAATTTCTACATTATTATTTTCTATTAGTAGCCTTTTTATATTTTCTTTGCCTATTACTTTATAGGCTAATTTTATATCTTTAACTTTTACATATATCTCTTTATATGTACTATCTTCAATATCTAGGTTTAAATTTCGTTCTATATCTTGATTTATTTGTACTTCTTTATTTTCTTTATCTTTTTGTTTAATATTTACCATAAGAAAAATGCTTAATATTGTAAATAAACAAATTATTATTTTTGATAACTTTATTAAATTAAAATCTTCTTTTAAAAAATTAATCATTGTATATTTCTTCATATTACTATACCTATTGCATTTATATATCTATTTACGTCTTTATTTAAATCTTTTGATATATCTAAAGTTACTTTTCCCATGTTTAGTATTATTGAATTTAAATTTAGATTAAGTTCTTTTATATCTTCTTTTATTTCACTATCTCCATAATAGTAAATATTATTATAATTTTCACTTATAAGTCTTATATGCTGTAAGGTTGCTATATTTCTAGGCAGAATATATGATTCATATACGATACTATTGATTACTTTATTTAATAAAAATTCTTTATCTCTTAATTCTATAAATAAATTAGTTGAGTCCAAGTTAGTTATAGTACCTAAGTTAATTAATTTTTGAAGTATATCAAAATTAACATTTAATATTTTAGCTTTCATATCTAGTATTTGAGCTATATCATTACATAGTTTAATTATGTGTATAGGACACAGTACAATTTGTACTGTGCCCGTATTATGATTTTTTTCTAAAATTTTATATCTAATTTTATAATCTTCTAAGTTTATCGGCATATATTGATTTATATTATATTTTATAATACCTAGTACATCTCTCTTTTTGCTAATATTTATATCCTCAATATTCCTAACAATTATATCTTCTGTTTGTATATTGAATAATAGCTTACAGTCTCGTTTATATGTATTTTCAATACTATGTATATTTAATTTAATATTTTCACATAGCTGTTTCATATTGTTTATACTTATATTTTCAATAAAATCATGCTCAATAGTTATTCTTTTATTGTTCTTTTTTAAAAGTATAATTCTAGTATAATTATTATTAATATTTATATTTATTATATATTTAATATAATCACATCCTATCATACTTTAATTAATTTTCAGGCTGATTATTAGGTTTACTTGGCAATTCTAGCTTAGGATAAAACTGTATAGTTCCATCATCACCAATTGAGCTAATTGTTATAGAGTCTCCCTTTATTAATATATCAAAATCCTTATTTGTCGAATTAGATTGTACTTTAGATTGTAAGTATCCATTTTTAACCAAATCATCTATTACTCCTGATGATTCACTTGAACTAATCTTTCCATCATTTTTAGCTATAGTTATTGCAGTTGCACAATCCGATTTTATCTTAGCATTTTTTTGAACTTCGCCATATTTCATCATAGCCATACTTGACAATATACCTAAAATTACTACAACCATAACCATTTCAATTAATGTAAATCCCTTTTTCTTCTTACTTCTAAACTTTTTTAAATTTACCATAATAAAATCTCCTTTTATTTTTTAATTTTTATATTGATGCTATTACATCAAACATCGGCAATAGCATTGATATAACTACAATTCCAATAATTACTGCTACAATCCCAATAATTACTGGTTCTATTAGCTTCATACTGTACTCGATTTTATTGTCTAATTCTTGCTCATAAAACTTATTTATACTAAGTAAGGTTTTGTCTAAACATCCACTTTCTTCACCAATTTCTATCATACCTAAAAATAAAGTAGGAAATGCTTTTACCCTTTTAAATGATTGCCCAATAGCATTACCTCTTATAATACTATCCTTACAACTTAATATTTCTTTATATAAAATGTGATTATCTACGACTTGCGAGGATATCTCTATTGCTTCTGTAATTTCTATTCCACTTTTATTGAGTATATAAAAAGCTCTAGAAAATTTAGTTGTTATAATTATTTTTATGAGATTTTTTATGATTGGAATTTTTAACTGCATTTTTTCTATATAAATTTTGATTTTTGGACTTGTTTTTATTTTATAAAGTAAGTATGTTATTATAAGAATATTAAGCACTATCAATATTAAATAATTATTTTTTAAAAATGCAGATAAATTTATTAAGAGATTTGTAATAAACGGTGGTTCAGTACCATTATTTTCAAATATCATTTGGAAGTTTGGTATTATTTCTATAAGCATAAATATAGATGCTATTATAGATAAAATAATTAATATTACTGGATATATCAAAACTGATTTTATTTTAGATTTTAATTTATACTCTTTATCATAGTATTCTGATAGTCGACTCATTACAGCATCTAGATTTCCACTTATTTCACCTGCTTTAACCATGCTTACAAAAAATTTAGAGAACTTATTCGTTTTTTGAAATGACTGGTTGATAGAATTTCCATTATGTATGTTATTCAATACTTGATTCAATACTTTAACTAACTTCTTGTTTGAATTAGATTTTAACATTTCAAATAATTTAGTTATTTCACATCCTGATTCCAAAAGAATACCTATTTCATTGCATAGAATTCTTAATTCTTTATAATTTATCTTATCTTTATCCCAAATCTGTAGATCATATTTCTGTATAGATGCTACCATAAAGTTATTTTTATTTGCATATTCAAGAACCTCTTTCTCTGATACACAATCTATTTTTTTAATTACTCTATCATTATTTTTATCATATAGTACACATTTATATATGCTCACTGAACACCACCTTATATATCAATATAATTTGAACATAAATACTCTTCTAATGTGATAATCTTTTCCTTGACTAGTCTTTTATATGTATCATCAAAAGTTATCATTCCATTTTTTATAGCTGTAGTTTTAATATTTTGAGCATCTTTCATCTGACTTATAGATAATTTTATATCATCATTAATTTCTAGTATTTCATAAATTGAAGTTCTTCCAATATATCCATCTTTACATTTATTACACCCTATTGCAACTTTAGTCTCTATATTTTTACCATTATCATCCGATATAGTTATATCATGGCTACAATTATTACATAATTTTCTTACTAGTTTTTGTGATATAACACCTATTAATGATGCACTTATTAAATAGGGTGGTATTTGCATATCTATAAGCCTAGCAATAGATGATACTGAGTCATTTGTATGCATTGTACTAATTACTAAGTGTCCTGTTATTGCTGCTCTTACAGCAATTTTAGCTGTTTCAATATCTCTAATTTCACCTATCATAATTATATCTGGATCTTGCCTTAAAATAGCTCTTAATCCTTCTTCAAATGTTAAACCAATTTTAGAGTTTACTTGTATCTGATTAACTCCTTCCATCTTATATTCAACAGGATTTTCTATAGTCATAATATTTTTGCTCTTACTTTGTAGTTCGTTTAATATTGAATAAACTGTAGTTGTCTTTCCACTGCCAGTAGGACCAATTACAAGTAAAATACCTGATTTTTTATTAATTATTTTATTAATAATATTTATTGCATTTTTCGAGAATCCTAATTCTTCTTTACTTTTCAAAAATGAATTTCTATTTAAAATTCTTAATACTATTTTTTCTTTATATATAGTTGGTATAGTTGAAACTCTAATATCTACTAAATTATTTTTAACTTTCAAGTCAACTCTACCATCTTGAGGTAACCTCTTTTCTGTAATATCCATATGAGCTTTTAATTTAATTACTGTAGCTAGTGCCGGATATAACTCTATCATAAGTCTAAAAACTTCTCTCAATTCACCATCCACTCTATTCCTAATTATTATATAATCATTGAATGGTTCTATATGAACATCACTAGCTCTATCATAAACTGCTTTTTCCAATATGTTATTAAATAATTTTTTTGCATAATCTTCATCTGAATTTCTATTTTCTCCATAGTACTTATCTATTTTTAATTTTACTAAATTTGACTCGACTTTTTTCAATACAATATCCATTCCTGTAGCTAATTTTAAGTCTTGCATAGCATGTATATTTTCTTTTTCTATACCTACCACTAAAGTATCACTTTCAATTTTTATAGGAAATAAGTTATATTTTATAGCTAATTTTTCTGGAATAATATTATCTAATATATCTACTTTATTTATATACTACCCCTCCCTTAAGTACTTAAGTTTATTTGGTACTTCTATTTTTAACATATTTATATTTTCTTCAATTTTATAATCTACTTTCATCGGATAATTAACTATAATACGTTCTAAGTAATTATTACTTTTATTAACATATGTAGATAGCTTATTGATATTTCCAATAGCTTTAATTTCATAAGGTTGTGCTATAGGAGTTGAATTTATATTTATATGATTTCCTGCCAATGTAATTTCTGAATATTGGTTTATTCTCTGATTGTTTATACTTATAAATATTGCTCCATTTTTTTTAAGCTCATTTACTAAATTAATTAGTATTTTGTTATAATCTACACTATTAGCAATATTACCTGTCTCTTCATTTAAAGCATCAATTTTTATTGTTATTCCCCTACCTTTTATGTCTGTGTAAGATAATAATTGTTTTAATTTTTCAATCTTATCAATATCACTTTTATCTGTATATGTATCTTTTAAATCTTGTAATTCTTTATCAATATTTTCTTTCTCTTTTTTTAAGCTTTTTATATTTTTTTTAGTTATTTTAATTTCTTTTTTTACTATATCATCCTTACTCACATATAATTCAGCTTTAGATTTAAAATCTTTTATCATACTACCTATTAATACCCCTAAAACTGTACTTGCTAGTATTATCAACACATATCTTTTTTTCATACAGCATAACCACCTATAAATTATTTTTTATATTTAATTTTATTTTTATTTATTTTATTTCTCAATTTCTATTTTATTTGAATTTAAATAAAATATCTATTAATCTTTAATATTCTTTTTTATTATAAAATAAGGGCATATAAATTTATACGCCCTTTTCCTAACTAATTCAAATCATATTCTGTTTCATATTTTAAAGATCTTTCAATTAATTTATCTTTTAATTTATCAATTCCTTCAAAATCCATATTGTCAATATAATATGCTTCTATTATGTCATGTTTAGATTTTGCTTTTTTCAAATTTGAAATTGCATAATTTATTAGCTCATCAAAAACATGTTTATCAGAAATTATCACGTCTTCATATTTATCTAATTTACTTTTATCTAAATATTGAGTTAAATCTATTGTTTCTCTGTCACTAAATAAATTACTTACTGTGATTCCTATATTTAAATCAATTATCCATATAGTTTCTATTTTTTCTGGTATCAATGGAAAATGATATATTTCCACTTTCATTCCTTTTTCAACTGCTTTTTCATACACTTTTTTTAAGAAAGTAGTTCTACCACATCCAATTTCTCCTTTTAAATAATATATTTTTTTAGCTTCACTTAGTAAGCTATCAGAATAATCTATATGACCTATTGGAGTTATAGCCGTTCCAAATAAATGTCTAGGCTTTTTGTACACTCCTTTATTTATAGTATCTTTAAATACATAATTAATAAAGCTTTCAGTAAGTTCATTTACTTTACCAAAATCCATAGCATATGTGTATCGTTCTTCAATATCATAATATATAGGTTCTGCTGCTTTTAAATATTTATAACATCTTCTAAAATAACTACTTATTTCTTTCCCACATTCTATAATTTCAACTTTATTTTTTTCTAATTCAACCGAATCCCAATAATCTCCTAAATTAACTATTTCATCTACTGCACCTGGATTTTTAGGATCTACAATATGTGGAGATGTACCATCTAAAAATACTACACCTAATTTTTTTATTACGAGTGCATCTAGTGAACTTGGATCTGATGGACAATGATGAAGCTCTACATCATAATCTTTGTCTATAAATTCTTTAGCTATCTTCTTCATCATTGATGATTTCCCTACTCCTGGACCACCTTTTAAACAAAAAATTCTATTTACATTTTCAAGTATTATATACTCAAATAGTGGTTTTGATCCATTTGATGTATTTCCTCCTGGAAATATTTTTCTAACTTTCCCTGACATATAAATACCCCCTAAGACTTTACTCCTTATAAGATATTATTTTTATATAACTTTTGTTACTCAATAAAAATATCTTAGTAAAATCTTAAGGGGATATATAATTAAAATTAAGCAGTTTTGTTAGATAGTTCTCCATTTTTTGCTTTAATCATCTTTGTAATCGAGTATACTGGTAAACCAAGTAATGTTATAAATATTCCTAATACAGCGTTTTGTGTCTGACTCATAAGTGTACTTATAACTATAAATGCCCCTCCTATAATTGCGATTATCGGTACTACTGGATATAAAGGCACCTTATATGGTCTTTTCATATCAGGCCTAGTTTTTCTAAGTTTTATTACTCCAGCAAACAGCATTGTATAGAATATCCAAATTGTAAACATAGCTAAATCAGATAGTAAATTAAATTGTCCTGTTAAAGAATATAATACTGCTAATCCAACTATCATCCATATTCCATTTATAGGAACACCATTTTTATTTAGTTTAGAAAATAAATTTGAAAAAGGTATTTTACCTTCACATGCCATTGTATAAGGTATTCTACCTCCTGTTAATATAAATCCATTTAGTGTACCAAATACAGATATAAGTATTCCTATACTTATTACCTTAGCTCCAACACTTCCAAATAGTTTACTTGCAACTAGTGTTGCAGGTGCAGCTGACATAGATAATTCTGCTGCTGGAACAACATATAAGTAAGCTACATTAATCAGTAAATACACTGCCATAACAGCAGATATACCGCCTACTATTGCTGTTGGTAAATGTTTAGATGGATTTTTCATTTCTCCAGCCAAAGCTCCAACAAATATCCATCCATCATATGCAAATAATGTTGCTAAAAGAACTTGAGATATAGCTGATACTATATTAATTCCTTCACCTACCATAGGTGTCATTATTGATGATGTTGAATCACCTTTAATAAACCCAAATATTATTATAATAGCTAACGGAACTAATTTACATAAAGTTAATACAGTTTGTATACCTCCACCAAATTTTGCTCCTAATGAATTTAAAAATGCTATAAACACTATTGTAGCTATTGCTATAATTATTACGTATAAATTATTATCTAATCCTAACAATGAAACTACTTCTTGTGCAAATATTATACCTAAAGCCGCAGCTATTGCTGGTATAAATAATATTCCTTGTACCCATCCAGTTAAAAATCCAATTCTTTCTCCATAAATTTCTTCCATATATACTGTCATTCCACCTGGTTTTGTTATACTTGCAGATATTTCTGAAGCTGTAAGCCCAGCTGCTATTGTCATTATACCTCCAATTATCCAAGCCAGTATACCTAGTCCAGGACCTCCATTAGTAGCTGTATATATAGCTTGAGGTTTAAAAAATACCCCAGATCCTATTAATATTCCAACTACAGTAGAAAGAGCTGCACTAAGTCCTATACTTTTTCTTAATGTCTGATTATTACTCATATTATTCTCCTCATTTATAATTCCACAGATTCTTTCTATGTTTAGACATTTTACCACATTTTTCTGTTTTTTGAAATAATCCTCCGTTACTTTTTTTAATTTTCTGATATTTCTAAAAGATCATTTTATATTATTATTATAAAATAGCTATATACTCAAATAAAATTTTATATTTTATAAAATTTATTCAAATATATAGCCATAAGTTATTTATAATTAATCTACTGTTATTTCATATCCAGCTTGATTATATTGATTTATCATCTCATTCCAAACTTCTTCAACACCTGTCTTTTTTAAAGAAGATAGTGGTATTATTTTTTCATCTTTTTCTAATTGTAATTTTTTTCTTATTATACTAAGATGTTTTTGATATTGTCCCCTGGATATTTTATCTGCTTTAGTTGCTATTACAACACAGTTATATCCAAAGTGCTTTATCCATTCATACATCATAACATCATCATTTGTAGGTTCATGTCTTATATCTACAAGTAAGAATATAGCGCAAAGTTCTTCTCTATCTTGTAAATACCTTTCCATTATAACGCCCCATTTTTCTTTTTCAGATTTTGCAATCTTAGCATAACCGTATCCTGGAAGATCTACAAAATAAAATTCATTATTTATAAGAAAGAAGTTAATAGTTCTTGTCTTACCTGGAGTTTGACTTGTTCTAGCAAAATTTCTTCTATTTAATAATGTATTTATAGTAGATGATTTACCTACATTAGATCTACCAACTAACGCAATTTCAGGTATCCCCTCAGTCGGATATTGATTTCTATTTACTGCACTTACAACCATTTCTGTGCTTCTTATTTTCATTATTTGTCACCATTCCTTACTAATGCTTCTTCTAGCACTTGGTCCATATTTTCAACAAGAACAAACTCCATTTGTCCTTTTACATTTTCAGGTATTTCATCTAAATCAGCTTCACATTCTTTAGGTAATAATACCTTTTTTATACCAGCTCTGTGAGCAGCTAGTAATTTTTCTCTTACTCCTCCAACAGCTAAAACTCTACCTCTTAAAGTTATCTCACCTGTCATAGCAACATCATTTCTAACTGGTATGCTAGTTAATGCAGATATTACAGCAAGTGCCATAGTTATACCAGCTGATGGTCCATCTTTTGGAGTAGCTCCTTCTGGTAAGTGAATATGTATGTCTTTATTCTTATAGAACTCTGGATCTATATCAAATCTATCCGCTATAGATCTAATATAAGATATAGCTGCTTGCGCAGATTCCTTCATTACATCACCTAGTTTACCAGTTAATACAACTTGTCCTCTTCCTGGAAGTACATTTACCTCTACAGTAAGAGTTACTCCTCCAACAGAAGTCCATGCTAAACCTGTAACAAGACCAACCTCTGGCTTTGTTCCTGCAATATCATATCTATATTTATCTTTTCCTAAATAATCTTCTAAATTATTTTGATTTACTTCTATACCTTCTAATTCTGGATTTTCTACATATTGTTTAGCTACTTTTCTACAAATCTTACCTAGTGTTCTTTCTAAAGTTCTAACCCCAGCTTCTCTAGTGTAATAGTTTATTACATCTCTAATAGTAGCTTCATCCATCTTTACAAAATCTTCTTTTAATGCATGCTCTTTTATTTGCTTTGGAAGTAAGTATTTTTCAGCAATATTTACTTTTTCTTCTTCTATATATCCTGATACTTCTATTATTTCCATTCTGTCTAATAAAGGACCTGGTATAGAGCTTAAACTATTTGCTGTTGTTACAAATAATATTTTTGATAAATCAAAAGGTACTTCTAAGTAATGATCTACAAATGTTTTATTTTGTTCTGGGTCTAGTACTTCAAGCATTGCAGCTGCCGGATCACCTTTATAATCAGATGCCATTTTATCTATCTCATCTAATAAGAATACCGGATTTTTAGTTTGAGCTTCCTTTAATCCATTTATAATTCTTCCTGGTATTGCACCTACATAAGTTCTTCTATGTCCTCTTATTTCAGCTTCGTCTCTAACTCCACCTAAAGAAATTCTAACAAAGTTTCTACCTAAAGCTTCTGATATTGACTTTGCTATTGATGTTTTACCAACACCTGGAGGTCCTACTAAACATATTATAGGCCCTTTCATAGATTTAGATAATTTTCTAATTGCTAAATACTCTAATATTCTTTCTTTAACTTTCTCTAAACCATAATGATCCTTATCTAATATTTCTTTAGCTTTATTAATGTCTAATTTATCTCTAGTTTCTTTATTCCAAGGTAATGAGAATATTGTATCTAGATAAGCCCTACTTACAGATAAATCTGGAGACATTGGAGATATCTTTGAAAATTTATCTATTTCCTTAGCTATTTTTTCTTTTGCTTCTTTTGGAGCTTTTATCTTCTTTAACTTTTCTCTATATTCATCTGATTCAGAATTTATATCTTCTTCTTCACCTAATTCTTTTTGTATTGCTCTTAATTGCTCTCTAAGATAATATTCTTTTTGAACTTTGTTCATTTGCTTCTTTACTCTTAAAGTTATCTTCTTTTCAATCTTTAATATCTCTATTTCTTCTAATAATATAGTATAAATTAGTTCTAATCTTCTCTTAGCATCAAACTCTTCTAGTACTAACTGCTTTTGGCTATTTTTTAAGAATATATTTGCTGCTACTGTATCTACAAATCTATCTATGTTTTCTGTTTCAGCTAAAGATATAAGTATTTCTGGCGATACCCTATTTCCTATATTTATGTACTCTTCAAATGCATCAAATACATTTCTTACAAAAGCATCTACTTCTATGTCTTGTTCTAATTCTTCTTGGTCACAAACAATTTCTTCTATCTTTGCTTTGAAGAATCCATCATCTTGATTTAATTCTTTTATTTTACCTCTAGACAATCCTTCAACTAGTACACGAACTGTATCTCCAGGTAATTTAATCATTTGTTTTACTTTACATATTGTTCCAACATGATAAAAATCTTCTTCTGTAGGCTCATCTGTTTCAGCTTCTTTTTGAGATGTTAAAAATACTAACTCATCCCCTAACATTGCTTCATCTAATGCTTTTAAAGATATTTCTCTACCCACATCAAAATTTAATATCATATATGGAAATATTGCTAATCCCCTTAGTGGTATTAACGGTAATTCACGATCTATCTTAGTATAATTCTCTTCCACTGTTATCACTCCTTAAAGTGCTGTATTTTATTGCTTTTTATATTATATATTTACAAAAAAGAATTTTCAATATTAATACTTTGTCTAATGAATATTTTAACTTTATTTTAGTATGTTTTAATAACCTAATATTAATTCAATTTTATATGAATATAATTAAAAATATATTTAATTTAATTATATCATATTAATATACTATATTATTTTACCTAAAAGCAAATTTTTAAAACATTATTTATACTAATTAAATTTATACAATTTAAAAAGGAGCTTTTCTTAGCTCCTTTTATATCTATGCACTTTCTTCTTGATCTTTAAGTATCATAATTGGATTTTCTTTTCCTTCAACAGATTCTTTAGTTACTACAACCTTTTTGATATCTGTTCTTGATGGAACTTCATACATGCTTTCCATCATAACATTTTCAACTATACTTCTAAGACCCCTAGCTCCAGTGTTTCTTTCTATAGCTTTTTTAGCTATAGCACGAAGAGCATCATCTTCAAATTCTAGTTCTACATCATCTAACTCTAATAATTTCTTATATTGCTTTACAAGAGCATTTTTAGGCTGTTGTAGTATTTGCATTAAAGCATCTTCATCTAGTAAATCAAGAGTTGCTACAACAGGTATTCTACCTATAAATTCTGGTATTATACCGAATTTTAATAAGTCTTCTGGGAGAACTTTAGCATATATTTTGCCTAAATCAACTTCCTTTTTACTTTCAATTTTAGCTCCAAATCCTAGAGTTTTATCTCCTCCACGTCTTTGGATTATTTTTTCTATACCATCAAATGCTCCACCTAATATAAATAGTACATTTGTAGTATCGATTTTTAAGAACTCTTGATGTGGATGTTTTCTTCCACCTTGTGGTGGAACATTTGCAACAGTCCCCTCTAATATTTTTAGAAGTGCTTGTTGAACTCCTTCTCCACTAACATCTCTTGTTATAGATGGATTTTCAGATTTTCTTGCTATCTTATCTATCTCATCTATATATATAATACCTCTTTCAGCCTTTTCCATATCAAAGTCAGCTGCTTGAATAAGTTTTAAAAGTATATTTTCAACATCTTCTCCAACATATCCAGCTTCTGTTAAAGAAGTTGCATCTGCCATAGCAAATGGAACATTTAAAGTTTTAGCTAATGTTTGAGCTAATAAAGTTTTACCTGAACCAGTTGGTCCTAATAAAAGTATATTACTTTTTTGTATTTCTACATCTTTACTATTAGCTTTTTTACTGTATATTCTTTTGTAATGGTTGTATACAGCAACTGATAAAGCCTTCTTTGCTCTCTCTTGACCTATTACATAGTCATTTAAGATTTCCATCATTTCTTTTGGTTTTGGTAAAGATGTTGTATCCTCATCAATAGTTTCTTCTATTTCTTCTTGGATTATTTCGTCACAAAGCTCAACGCATTCATCACAAATGTAAACATTTGGTCCTGCAATTAATCTTCTTACTTGATCTTGGCTTTTGCCACAGAATGAACATTTTAACTGTCTTTTATCTTCGTATTTAGACATATTAAGCACCTCTTTTCATCTACGGTCTATTTGCTTTTGTAATTACTTCATCAATTAGACCATATTCTTTAGCTTCGTCTGCACTCATAAAGTTATCACGCTCAGTATCCATTTGAATTTTTTCTAATGGCTGACCTGTTCTTTCTGCAAGTATTTTATTTAGTCTTTCTCTGATCTTTAATATCCACTTCGCATGAATTTCTATATCAGTTGCTTGACCTTTTGCTCCACCTAATGGTTGATGTATCATTATTTCACTATTTGGTAGGGCAAATCTTTTTCCTTTTGCACCTGCATTTAATAAGAATGCACCCATAGAAGCTGCTAATCCTATACATATTGTGCTTACATCTGGTTTTATATATTGCATAGTGTCATAAATAGCCATACCAGCTGTAACACTACCTCCTGGTGAGTTTATATATAAATATATATCTTTATCTGGGTCTTCGGCTTCTAAAAATAACAACTGGGCAACTACAAGCCCTGCTGTAGTATCATTTACTTCATCTCCTAAGAATATTATTCTGTCCTTTAGTAATCTAGAATAAATATCGTAGGCTCTTTCTCCTCTACCTGTTTGTTCTACGACTGTAGGTACTAACGCCATAAACTATACCCCCTCAATTTCCTCTATATTCTTATATATATAATTTACAGTAGCCTAATGGCTACTGTAAATTTTAAGCTATATAAAATTAAGCTATTTTAGCATTTTCAACTAAGAAATCTATCGTTTTTCTTATTTTTAATTGTCCTTTTATATCTTCTAAGTCAGTATCTCTTAATGAAGATTTTAATTTTTCAACTTCCATATTGTACATAGAAGCCATTTTTTCTAATTCTTCAGTTAGCTCTTCTTCAGAAGCATCTATACCTTCAGATTTAGCTATTGCTTCTAATACTAGTGATGATTTAACTAATTTCTCAGCATCAGCTCTTCTCTCATTTCTTAACTCTTCTATACTTCTACCAGTCATTTGTAATAATTGTTGTAAGTTTAATCCTTGGTATTGTAATTGGTAGTTAAGTTCCATTATCATATTATCTATTTGATGTTCAACCATAGCAGCTGGCACTTCAACTTCTGTGTTATCTGCTACTTTTTCAACTATAGAATTTCTCATTTCAGCTTCAGCTTTGTTTTTAGTTTCTTCTTCTGCCTTAGCTCTAACATCAGCTCTTAACTCAGCTAATGTTTCAAATTCAGTTGTATCTTTAGCAAATTCATCATCTAAAGCTGGTAATTCTTTAACTTTTACATCATTTACTTTTACTTTGAATACTACTGGCTTTCCAGCTAAGTTTTCTGCATGATATTGTTCTGGGAAAGTAACGTTAACTTCAACTTCTTCTCCAGCTTTTTTACCTATTAATTGATCTTCAAATCCTGGTATGAAAGAGTTTGACCCTATAACTAAGTTATGATTTTCACCTTTTCCACCTTCGAAAGCTAAACCGTTGTCAAATCCTTCAAAGTCTATAACAGCAGTATCTCCGCTTTCTATAGCTTTATCTTCAACACTTACTAATCTAGCGTTTCTGTTTACCATTTCTTGAAGTCTTAATTCTACCTCATCTTCACTTACATTATTATCAACTTTAGATATTTCTATACCTTTGTAAGTTCCTAATTCAAATTCAGGTTTAACTTCTACTTCAACAACCATTACTAAACCATTATCTTGACTTATTTCTTGAATATCTAATGATGGTCTATCTATTGGATCTATGTTTAAAGTATCTATAGCTTGTGGGTAAACTTCTGGTAATACTAAATCTATAGCATCATTGTAGAATACTTCTTTACCATATTGAGCTTCTATTAACTTTCTTGGAGCTTTCCCTTTTCTGAACCCTTGTACGTTGAATTTCCCTTTATTTTTATTGTAAGCTTTATTTACTGCAGCTTCAAATTTATCATGATCTACAGTTAAGTTAAAAGTTACTTTATTACCTTCTTTTTTTATTAATTCTGCTTTCATTAACTTTTTCCTCCTAAAATTTATGTAATGATTTGTAATTTAATTATACTTATTATTTAACTATTTAATTATATCACATAAGTTTTTTTATTTACAAGTATTTACAAGCCTTCCCTATTATTTGAAGGTTTATTTATACTATTATATATTTATTTCTTCTAAGTTAATTTTTCCTTCATCAATATTCATTATGACAAATTGTCTTGAGGATCCACCTCTGGGTATTGATGTACTTCCTGGATTTATATATATGATATTGTCTTTTTTAATAGATAACGGTATATGAGTATGCCCAAATATAACTATATTTGCTTCATAATTAATTGCTGCTCTCTCTATTTCATTAAGTCCATATTTAACACCATAATTATCTCCATGACATAGAAATATAGTTTTATCCTCTATATAAAATATAATTTCATCTTCTATATGTTCAAAGTCACAGTTTCCCTTTACTGCTATAATATCTATCCCTGTCATTTTATGTATGTACTTAGAATCTATAAAATTATCACCTGCATGTATTATTAAATCACATTCCTTTAGATATGGTATTGCTTTATTAATAAAATTCTCCATTCTGTGTGTATCGCTAACTATACCAATTCTCATTATCTTGATACCCTTTTTGTAAACTCCTTTTTCATTATTTCTAGTGCATTCGCTCTATGACTTATTGCATTTTTTATTGATGCAGGCATTTCTGCAAATGTTTTATTATATTTATTAACTATAAATAAATTATCATATCCAAAACCATTGTTTCCTTTTTCCTCAAATGCTATAGTACCTTCACAAGTACCTCTTACTACAAATTCTTTACCATCAGGGAATACAACTGCTATTGCTGATACAAATCTTGCATTTCTTTGACTAGAAGGTATGTTTTTCATCATTTTTAATAATTTTTCTCTGTTTTCTTCATCCGTAGCATTTTCACCTGCAAATCTTGCAGAGTAAACACCTGGCTTTTTGCCAATTGCATCTACTTCTAATCCTGAATCATCAGATATTGTTATCATTTTAGTTTTCTTTGCTATTAGCCTTGCTTTTATAAGTGCATTATGTTCAAATGTCTTTCCATCTTCTATGATTTCAATTCCATCTAAGTTAACATCTTTTAATGAATGTATATTATAATCAAAATCCTCAAGTATCGAACCTATTTCTTCTAATTTATGAGCATTATTAGTAGCAATTACAACATCATTTCCATACTCCATACCAAGTATTTCATCAGCTATTTCTCCTAGAGCTTCTCTTTGTTTCTTTATTAATTCTTTATTACCTTTTTCTCCTAATTCTAATAACGCATTTAAATCTTTTCTTGAGAAAGGTCTTTCTTCTCCAGTTCCTTGTACTTCTACAAACTCACCATTATCAGTCATTATTATGTTCATATCAACTTGAGCCGTTGAATCTTCCTCATAACATAAATCTATCATGTACTGCTTATCAACAATACCTACACTTATAGCAGATACAAAGTTTCTTATTGGAATTTCTTTTATTGCCTTAGATTTATATAATTTATATATAGCATCTACCACTGCCACAAAAGCCCCTGTTATAGATGACGTTCTAGTTCCTCCATCGGCTTGTATAACATCACAATCTATCCAGATAGTTCTTTCTCCTATTTTACTTAAATCTATTACTGATCTTATTGCTCTACCTATTAATCTTTGAATTTCTTGAGTTCTACCATCTATCTTTCCTCTAGATGCATCTCTTATCTTTCTTTGTTGAGTAGATCTTGGTAACATAGAATACTCAGCATTTATCCATCCTATGCCCGAATTTCTTAAAAATGGAGGTACTTTTTCTTCTACTGATGCAGTACATATAACTTTAGTTTCTCCCATTTCTATAAGTACAGATCCCTCTGCATATCTCGTATAGTTTCTAGTTATTTTAACATCTCTTATTTGGTCATACTTTCTATTATCAATTCTAGTCATTTTTTACCTCTCTTAAATCTACCTTCTTGTATATTTCTAAAAGACAGCATATACTTTTCTGTCTAAGATTCAAATTAAGATTATTTACACTTTATTAAATAATTCTAGCACTATTTATATTAATTTACTACACATAATACAGTATATAAATTAACTTTATTAATATACTATATCATTCATTTATTATTTTCTAAGTTTGTAATGATTATACAATTCATAATATATTATGCTAATATCTAACTTTAAATTATATTACATCTAACTTATTCATTTTTCTAAATAAAAAGTCCTTATTAATAAGACTATATTTATGCTTATTTAATAAAGACCTCTTAATTTTTTTATTTATTTTATTATTTCCTTGAATTGCTCTTCGTCAATAATTGTTATACCTAATGTTTGAGCTTTAGTTAATTTGCTTCCAGCCTCTTCTCCTGCTAACACATAACTAGTTTTTTTTGACACACTTCCTGAAACTTTACCTCCAAATGACTGAATTAGTGCAGAAGCTTCATCTCTTTTCATAGTTGGTAGTGTTCCTGTTATTACAAAAGTCATTCCTTCAAATCTACTATCTTCAGCTTTTGTTTCAGATGATTTCGAAACTACATTAACACCATACTCTTTAAACTTAGATATTATTGTATGATACTTTTCACTTTTAAAGTATTTAATTATATCATTTACCATCGTATCCCCAAAATCAGGTAGATTTATTAATTGATCATAGTCTGCCTTAGCTACTTCATCCATATTAGCAAAGTTTTCAGCTAAAACTTTAGCTGATTGTTTTCCTACATTTTTTATTCCAAGACCTGTAATTAACTTATCAATATTATTAGTTTTTGATTCTTCTATTGCATTAAGAAGATTATTTACAGACTTATCTCTTCCTATAACATTCTTCTCCAGTATTTCATCCTTATAATTTTTAAGTTGATATATATCACCTATATCTTTTATATACCCTGCTGCCATCAATGCTTCTACCTTACTTTTACCAAACCCAACTATATTCATTGCATCTTTAGAAACAAAGTACGATATACTTCTAGTTGCTTGTGCATCGCACGCTGGGTTTACACAACGTGTATCTGCTCCATTTGCATCTCTAACTGTTGATTCTCCACATATTGGACATATATTAGGTATCACATATGGTTTAGAATCTGACAATCTTTTTTCTGGAATACTTTTTATAACTTCTGGAATTATATCACCAGCTTTTTGAACTATTACAGTATCTCCTATCCTTACATCTTTTTCATTTATAACATCTTGATTATGTAAGGTAGCTTTTGAAACAGTAGTTCCTGCTAGTCTAACAGGTTCAAGTACTGCTAAAGGAGTTAACCTTCCTGTACGGCCAACTTGTATTATTATATCTTTTACTATAGTTTCTTTTTGCTCTGGTGGATATTTGTATGCAACTGCCCATCTAGGTACCTTGCTAGTCATTCCTAATTTTTTTCTATCAGCTAAATCATCAACTTTTACAACAGCTCCATCTATTGCATACTCTAAACTCCATCTTTGATCACCTACATTAGATATATAATCCCATACTTCTTCTACAGTTTCACATACCTTAAAATCAGGACTTACTTTAAATCCTTGTTCTTTAAGCCATTCTAAAGTTTCTGAATGAGAATTAAATTCCATCCCCTCAGATATTTCAAGATTGAATACAAATATATCTAAATTTCTATCTCTAACTATTGATGGGTCTAATTGTCTTAAAGTTCCTGCTGCTAAGTTTCTTGGATTTTGATATTTCTTAGCTCCTACTTCTTCCTGTCTTTTATTAACTTCTTCAAATTCTCTGTTAGATATATAAACCTCTCCACGAACCTCTAAGTAAGGTAGTTTCGTAGGTATCGTTTTAGGAACATTCTTTATTTGTAATAAGTTTTCATAAACTGACTCTCCAATAACACCATCACCTCTAGTTATACCTTCTGTTAACTCTCCATTATGATATCTTAATACAACTGAAAGTCCGTCTATCTTTTTCTCAACTACAAATCTAGGTTCTTTAAGTTCAGCTATCATTTTATTTACGTATTCATATACATCCTCTTTACTAAAGACATCTTGTAAACTAATTACTGGCACGTCATGCTCCACTTTTCTTAATTCTCTCTTTACAGTACCTCCTACTTTTTTAGTAGGTGAATTTTCTATATTAAATTCAGGATGTTCCTCTTCTAATTTTCTTAATTCAACTGTTAATTTATCATATTCATAATCTGATATTTCCGGTGAATCTTCGTTATAGTATTTGTTGTTATGATATTCTATTTCTTTTCTTAATTCATCTATCCTAGATTTTACATCCATAAAATTATCCTCCTACTTAAATCTGCTTATTTCCTCTTTTAGTATGTATTATCTCCAAATATTCGTATGTAAATTTTATATTTTTTAGTATAACATTAAACCATCTATTAAAAGTAAATTAATTTTTTATACAAAAAAATCCCCTAAAAATTAGAGGACTTCTTGATACATTTTATTTTTTTATTTATGAGAAAAGTCTTTTCCAGTAGACAAAGCTTTTCTTTCTTCTATCAAGTTATAAAGTAAGTTATTTAATGTCCAGTCTATACTTGTTTCTGTAACCATAGCTGTCAAAGGTCTATTTATTCTCATCTTCTTTAAACTTTCTAAGAATGAATTTATCTTTTTATTATGTATATTATTAAATATAACAGCTTTATTTACAAAACCATCTTCACAATCTGATGATATGTCGTTATCTAATATACTTTTAATTATTGCATTTCCGTTTGTTTTATCTAAAAATATACAATCTCTAACACCAATAAACCCACATATATTTTTTATTAAAGTAGATTCTTTTTTATTAAAATTAACTATCATTATACAATCTCTGTTATGAGTATTGTTATCCACATCATTTATTTTTGTAAATGTCATATATCTCACTCCTTATTAATCCTCATACCTTATATTACCACAATAGAGATATTTTAAAACTATATTTTAATTTATATAGTTTTATGAACTTACTTATATTAATATTGATGATTTTCTCTTATTTTTTACATTTACTTTTATATCATTTTCTTTAATAATTCTAAATGCTTTGGTTGGGCACACTCTAACACATGCGGGACCATCTTCAGAGTTCATACATAAATCACATTTATTAGCAATCATTTTTTCTTTAAAATATAATTTATCATCAGATACTTCTTTTAAAGTAAATAAGTCTATTGCTCCAAAAGGACATGCTACCATACAAGTCTTACACCCTATACAATTTTTTTCATCTATTTTTATACCATTTTTGACATTTTTAATAGCATTATTAGCGCATACTTTTGCACATAGTGCATCTTCGCAGTGTCTACATTGAACTGGTACACTTACCTTTTCAGTTTTTATTACATCTAACTTAGGATTAAAATTTATATATTCATACTTTTCATGAAATATTTCTTCATCACTATGCTCTACTACGCATGCTATCATACAAGTTCTACACCCTATACATTTATTAGGATCAGCTATAACAAAACAATTCATTTATTTAGCCACTTCCTTTCCTATACAATATTCAGTGTGTAGTAAATGATGAGATATACTACCTAAAGGCTCTTTTAAAAATTCTTCATAAATTTTTTTTATTTCTGGATTTTCATGAGATTTTCTAAATTGCAAACTTCTATCATGATCATATATTGACTCTGCTCTTTTTTTATAAGCAACATTTCTATATTCTTCTAATAATAATTTTGGTTGGCCTCCTCCACTTACACATCCTAAAGGACATGTCATTACTTCTATAAAATCTAAGTCCAAATTACCCTTCTTTAAACTTTCTAATATATGAACTACATTTTTTAATCCACTTACTACTCCTACCTTTAGATTTAAGTTTCCAACAGTTATGTCTAATCTTCTAAAACCTTCACTTCCTCTAACTTCATTTACATCTATGCTTGGTATACTTTCCTTAGTTATTAGCTCATATCCAGTTCTTAATTCCGCTTCCATAACACCGCCAGTTACCCCAAATATAGTTCCAGCACCAGTATATGTTCCTAATGGAGACTCGAACTTCTCATCATCTAAATTGTTAAAATCTATCCCCATATCTTTTATCAAATAAGCAAGCTCTCTTGTAGTTAAAACTACATCAACATCTTTATATCCACTTGAATTCATCTCATCTCTACCTGCTTCATATTTCTTACATGTACAAGGCATTATAGATACACTATATATTTTTGATGGATCTACATTGTTTATTTGTGCTCCATATGTTTTAAAAACTGCTCCCCCCATTTGTTGAGGTGATTTACATGAAGAAAGGTGGTCTGTTAATTCTGGATAATTATCTTCTAAAAATTTTACCCATGCAGGACAACATGATGTAAACATAGGTAGTGTCCCACCGTTTGTAACTCTAGTTATTAGTTCGCTCCCTTCTTCCATTATAGTCAAATCCGCTGGAAAATTTGTATCATATACCCTATCAAAATTCAAATTCTTAAGCGCTGCAGCCATTTTACCAGGAGTTAAAGACCCTAAACTTAATCCAAATTCTTCCCCTATAGCTACTCTAACTGCTGGTGCACATTGTACTATTGTAAATTTATTAGGATCATCTAAGGCTTCTTTTACTTTCTCTACATCACATACATTATGAGCTGCAAATATTGGCTCTTTTATTGATTTAGGTAGATTTCTTTCTTTTCTTTTTTCATCTATAAATTCATAACCATTATCAATTAAGGATGCATATGATTTACAGACTTGAACACACTGTCCACACATTACACATTTTTGTGAATTAATTTCTTGTGGCTCTCCTTTATTTCCTTCAATTGCAGATGTAGGACAGACTTTTACACATTCTTGACATCCTGTACATAAATCTTTATCTATATTTATTATCATTATTCCTCCCCCTTTCACATTTATTTATTAGTTAATAATAAACTAAGTGCAGCTTTTATATTTTTAGATTTTTTATCTTCTATAGGTGATATAAGCTTTAGAGCTTCATTAGGACAAGCATTAATACATGCAATTGTGATATCTTCTTTACATAAATCACATTTGTATGCTACTTTATTACTTTCATCTATTCCCCTTTGCTCAACCTCTTTTCCATTTTTATATTGAGTCTGTAAATCTATGGCGCCAAATGGGCATGCTAATAAACAAGTTTTACATCCGATACATTTATCATTATCTACTACCATAACTCCATCTTCTCTTGATATAGCTTTTACTGGACAGGTATTTAAGCATGGTGCATCTTCACAATGTCTACATTGAATAGGCATACATACATCTTCATCTTTAACTAAATATAATCTAGGTATTACTGGAACTTCAACAGTCCCTACAGTATAACCAACATTATTATCTTTGTTATGTTTTGTAAAACAAGCAAGTTCACAAGCTCTACATCCTGTACATTTGCTTGAATCTGCAATTACAAAAGATCCTAAATTATTACTCATATTCCTCCACCTTTATAATTTTATTTGTATATTTTATATCTTTACTCTATAAGAATGAGTATAAATATTCATTCTTTTTCCCCTAACAAATCCTATAAGCGTTATATTTGATTTTTTTGCTAATTCCACAGATAAATTGGTTGGAGCTGATTTAGAAATAACTATCGGTATTTTAGCTTTAGCTACTTTTAAAAGCATTTCATATGATATTCTTCCACTTACTGCAATAGCTTTATTATCAAAATTAATATTGTGTAATATACAGTGTCCTATTGCTTTATCCATAGCATTATGTCTAGCAACATCTTCGCAACTTATAGTTTCTTTATTCCCTTCAAAAATAGCTACACTGTGTACTCCTCCAGTATCTTTAAATAATTTTGAATGATTTAGGCTTGACTCCATGATTTCATAAACATGATCTACATATATATGTGATTTAGAATTTATTGAATTATAATCTAAGTTTATATTTTCAATATCTTTTATATTTACATCCACAACTTTATTTTCTTTATCTATTACCATACTAATTAAATCTTCTTTACTTGTAATACAACCTTTAGTTAATAAATAACCTATTATCAATTCTTTTAAATTAGTTGGAGTACATAAAAATGTATTTTCAAATTTACCATTTAAAACAAGACTAAGAGGATATTCTGCTATTATTGTATCCTCGGTGTGTCTATAACTAAACTCATCTAATTTTATTATAGGAACCTTAAATGTATTTCTATATGCTTTCATTTCATCATTATGATCTAAAGTATTCATATGAGAATATCCCCTTTTAATATTTATATATTTTTTAATAACATCTTTTCTTTTATATCTTGGTATTCTTTTTTTAATTGTTTTTCTGCAAGTTCTTGGTTTTCAATTTTTTCAATCTTAATAGCACAGTATTTATATTCTGGTGTTTTAGATATAGGATCTAGATTAGCAATCGTAAGTTCATTACATGCTCCTACCCACCATTGATACGTCATATAAGTTGCTCCTGGTTTTACTCTATCTGTAACCAACGCTCTAGTAAGCACACTTCCTCTTCTTGAACTTACCTTAATTAATTCTTTATCTTTTATACCTAAATTTTGTGCATCTTCTTCATTTACTTGAAGATATCCTGGTTCGTCTTCAAGTTTAGCAAGAGTTCTACAGTTACCTGTCATAGTTCTAACAGAGTAATGCCCCACTTCTCTTACTGTACATAAACTAAATGGATATTCATCATCTTCTAATTCCATAGGGGGTCTCCACTCTGTAGCAAATAGATTACCCTTTCCCGTTGGAGTTGAAAATATACCACCTTTATGAAGATACATTGTTCCTTTATCTTCAGCAGATTCACTTTTACAAGGCCATTGAACGCAACCTTGTTTTTCTATTTTTTCATAAGTTGCTCCAGCAAAATTTGGAGTTAAACTTCTCATTTCATCCCATATCTCTTTTGTATTTTTATATTCCATAGGATAACCCATAGCAGTTGATATTTCGCTTATTATTTGCCAATCAGTTTTAACATCACCTTTTGGTTCTACTGCTTTTCTCATTATTTGGAATCCTCTATCCGCACTACTATAAATACCATCATGTTCTCCCCATGAAGTTGCTGGTAAAATTACATCTGCATGAAGTGCTGTTTTATTCATAAATATATCTTGAACAATTACAAAATCTAATTCATCTAAAGCTTCTCTTACCTCAGTTGCATCCGGATCACTTTGTACAGGGTCTTCTCCAAATATGTAATATGCTTTAAGTTTCTTATCCTTTAAAACTAAATGTGGTACCTCTGTTAAGCTATATCCATTATGATCTGATAATTTAACTCCCCATGCTCTTTCAAATTTTTCCTTCATTTTAGGATCTGTAACACTTTGATATCCTGGGAATACATTAGGAAGTGCTCCCATATCGCATGCTCCTTGAACATTATTTTGACCACGAACTGGGCCTATCCCTACATTAGGTCTACCAAAGTTTCCTGTTAGTAATGCTAGTGACGCTAACCCTTTAACAACATCAACAGCTTGACCAAATTGACAGACTCCCATTCCATAAAGTATCATCGCATCTTTTGCTTTTGCATATTCTCTCATTGATTTTCTTATCATATTAGCTTGCACACCTGTATATTTTTCTGCATACTCGGGTGTATATATTTTTACTATTTCTTTGTATTCTTTAAATCCTTGGGTATGCTCTCTTACAAACTCTTCATCATATAATTTTTCTTCTATTAAAACGTTTCCAAAAGCATTAACTAATATCATATTAGTTCCACCCTTTAACGCTAAGTGCATATCAGATATTCTAGCAGTTTCAGTAATCCTAGGATCTATAGTTATTATTTTAGCTCCTTTTTCTTTTGCTCTGACTATTCTTCTTGCAACTATCGGATGTGAATCTGCTCCATTGTATCCAAATACAAATAATAAACTTGCATTCTCTATCTCTGGTATAGAGTTAGACATTGCCCCACTACCTAGTGAGTAAGCCAAACCGGCTACAGATGGTGCATGTCAAACGCGGGCACAATGATCTACATTATTAGTTCCAATTGTTGCTCTCATAAATTTTTGCATAACATAGTTAGCTTCATTTCCAGGTCCTCTTGCTGATCCAGTCCCCATAATAGAATCTGGTCCATATTTTGCTTTTATATCACTTAACCTTGAAGCTGTATATTCAATAGCTTCATTCCATTCTACTTCTTCTAACTTCCCATTTTTTCTTATCATTGGTTTTCTTAATCTTGGTGTTAATATCTTTGGATCATTTAAAAAATCCCATCCATAATGACCTTTTAAACATAAGTTACCCTCATTTGTTCTGCCTTGTGCTGGTTCTGCTCTTAAAATCTTATTATTATCAACTACAAGATTTAACTGACATCCAGCTCCACAGTAAGGGCACACCGTTAATACTTTTTTTTCCATATTCATCTCCCCTTAAAATTTTCTTCCATGGTAAATATTAAAAAGTGCCTACTAAATAAATATTATGAGTTTTATGATTTATTCTTATAAGATATAAAATTTATATTTGATTTAAATTATGAGTACTATATAAGTTATTTTGATATGTTCTTTTGAAATGATTATTTATATACTTTAATTCAATACTATATTAAGTTTCCCTTGTTTTATTTTGTTAAATTAATAAATAAAGCTTATTTAAACTTAAATATATATAAATTATAAGTTTAAATAAGCCTTTTTGCTATTATTCATTTGTAACTAAATTTATTTTATTTACACTACTATCTTTCATTCTATGATGAGTGATTATAGTAAATATACCGCTTCCAATTAAAATTAAATAATACATAAATCCACCATATAAAAATACTGCATACCCCATTAAATATGATGGAAATACACCTTTAAATATTGTAAAGAATGCTAATTCATTAGCTCCAACATTACCAGGAGTAGGAATTGGAGATATTGCCATATATAAAAGAACTTGTAAAGTTAATATATTTAAATAAGTATGACCTTGTAAATTAAATGCTTTATATATCCAGAACGATATACTAAAATAAAAACTAATTTGAACAATCGTAAGCATAATTGTCGTTATCATTAACTTTTTATTTTTAATAAAAAATTGTATAGATTCACTGTAGTCATCTATAAATCTATCAATACTATCTATTTTTCCATCAATAAATTTAAAAACTTTAAATCTACAAAGGTAATTTATAATTATTCTAATGTACTGTTTTACTTTAATAGGATTTAATATTACTAATAAAGCCATAAATATAGTGAATAAATTCATAGCTATACCAATAGAAACTAAAGGTAAGAGTGTACTCATTTGATTTTTTATTACTTTAAAATTTAAAATCATTAATATTAAACAATACATAGTTACCACAAACTGATAAAGTATTGATTTATTAGTTATAATCGCTCCCGCTTTACTTAATGGCATTTTATATTTAGTTAACACATATATTTGCATTGGTTGGCTTCCAGATGCAAATGGTGTAACTAAATTATAATAAAATCCTATAGTAGCTAATTTTAATCCTCTAAATTTTACTTTAACCTTATGCGTTCCATCAATTAATATCCTAATTACTAATCCCTCTAATCCTATATTTATAAATATAGCTAAAGCTCCTATGACTAAATACTTTTCATCTACCATATTTAAAACACTGGATAGTAATTTTATATCTAAAGTCTTAAAAACTATACTAGTTGTTATTCCTATTAGTAAAATTAAAAATACATATTGTAATAAGGTCTTAGTTTTATTATTCTTCATTTTAATCCCCTAACCTATTTTTTATAATTTATTACGTCTATTATAGATTAAGTATACACTATAAATCTTAAATTTATCTTACAAATATCCTTACAATTTCGTTATATTTTCAATATATATTTTATTTATATTTATTTCTAATAATTTATTTAACTAAGTAAAAAAGCTATCTAAATATATTTAGATAGCTTTTTATAAATTTATTTTTTTATTAATTTTGCTACACTTTCAACATGCATTGTATGAGGGAACATATCTACAGGTTGTACTTCTACACACTTATACCCTCTTTCATCTAAATAGGCTAAATCCCTAGCTAAAGTTGATGGGTTACACGAAACATAAACCACTCTGTCAGGCTCCATTGATACTATAGTATCAAGAACTTTCTCATCGCATCCTTTTCTTGGGGGGTCTACTACTACTACATTAGCAGTCTTTCCATCTTTGTACATTTTAGGAACAACCTCTTCAGCTTTTCCAACATAGAATTCAACATTATCTAATTTATTTAAATTAGCATTTATTTTCGCATCTTTAATAGCATCTTCTACTATTTCTATACCATATACTTTCTTAGCTTTTTGAGCTAAGAATAAAGATATAGTTCCTATTCCACAATATATATCAAATACCGTATCATTTTCTTTTAAGTCCGCATACTCTAATGCTTTATTATATAAAACTTCCGTTTGAATAGGATTCACTTGGAAAAATGATAATGGTGATATTTCGAAAACTAAATCACCGATGTAATCATTTATTTTTCCATCTCCATAAATTACTATGTTTTCTTTTCCTAATATAACATTAGTTTTCTCTCTATTTACATTTACAACTAATGTTTTAAAACCAGGAACATTCTCTAATAATACTGATGCTAATTCTTTTAAATATGGTAACTTTCTTCCATTTGCAACTAACACCACCATAACTTCATTTGTTGTAAATCCTACTTTAGTTACTAAATGTCTTAAAACTCCAGTATGAGTTTTTTCATCATAAACACTAACATTGTAAGCATTTATATATGTTTTTATTATTTTCATAATCTTATCATTTATTTCATGCTGTATTATACATTTATCCGTAGGTATTATATCATGACTCTTTTTTTTGTAAAAACCTATTAATGGATTCGAGTCCACCTTCTGAATAGGAAATTGAGCTTTATTTCTATACCTTATTGGATTTTCCATACCTAAAGTGTTATGAATTTCTACATTTTCTAATTTTCCGATTCTACTTATAACTTGTTTTACTTCATTTGTTTTTATATCAAGTTGCTTTTGATAATCTAACTCTTGAATTTGGCATCCTCCACATTCTTTTAAATTATCATTGCATCTTCTTTTTACTCTGTATGGAGATGCTTCTATTATCTCAACTATATCTCCAACTGCATAATTTTTCTTTGATTTGTTGATTTTTACCCTTACTTTATCTTTTACTAGCCCGCCATCTACAAATACTGTAAATCCATCGTATTTACCTATTCCAACGCCGCCTTGACCTATATCTACTATATCTACTACATACTCTTTATTTTTTGCCAACATAGGTTAATCCTCCGTACATATTATTTAAGAAACTACAAGAATTTATTTTACCAAAAAAACAAAGGCTTATAAAGCCCTTATATAAATAAATCTTTACTTTTAATACCTTTGTATATATAAATACAATCAAATCATTATATATAAATTAATTTATATATATAAAAGTCACTAAAATTTATTTTAGTGACTTTTGATTTATCCCTAACCTAAAAACATTGTAATATCTTATATAAATAAATTTTTAGCTTTAAATCCTCTATACATCTGTAATAAAGAAAATCCTAATAATAAAACTCCTAATACAGGACCTATCCAAACTAAATTTCTTGCTAATTCTATAGATACACCATCATTAACTATTAGTTGTACAAATTCATCATAATTTGATTTTGCATTTATTCCATACCTTATCCATGTCACAGCCGTCATTATACCCATTGGTACAACACTCATTGTCATATAAAATCCAGTCATAGATCTTTGCTTTACACCCTTTAATCCCATATATATAGGTAAGAAGAATAATACCGGAAGAATAAATCCATAAAACTGCGGTGATAATGCTAAAAATAGTATTGAGCAAAATAAAAAACTTGTTATATATTTCCTTAAATATAAAGTTTTTTCTTGGAAATCATATAATGATGCATTTAAATATCTTATGTATACCTCTAAATTTTTCTCTATATCATTTACTTTATTTTTAGAATTTGTCATTTCTTTTAATAATTCAATACCCTTTGAATTCATTTTATTATACTGAGTTTTATGCTTTTCATCTATCTCTAAAACCTCATATTTTGATTTTACTTTTATTAAGTCTTTAGTATACTTTTTGATACTTTTTGATTTTAATATGTTTGTTTTATTTATCTCTTCTAGTAATTGATTTATTGTGCTTAAAATTAAATTTGTCTTCAATAAACCCACCTCCTAAATATCATTTGATAATTAAAAGGAGTGTATTATAAATACACCCCTAACTATTTTATTGATTTTTTATTATCTTTCTCATTGATATTCCTATTGATGTAAATACAGCAGCCCATATACATCCCATAAATAGCCATGCTGAACTAGTCATATCTATCATCTCCTTATAAATTAGTTGCTTTATTACTTTCTATTTCTTTAGTGTATTTGCTTTTTATTGATTTATATGATTGAATAAAACCTATTACTAAAACAACAAATACAACTACACGCCCTAAGTTTACCCAAGGAATAAACTCTGGTGTTGACGCAACATATGATGGTATTACATTAAAATTACCAGCTTTTGCATAATCAACTGTAAAGAAGAATAAGAATGCTATTATTGTTAGTGGTGTTAAGAACTGATGGAATAACCTAAAGAACCACTTTGGTACCTTCCATAATCCACCTCTATTCATTTCTTCTAATGCAGTATCTTTTACACACCATCCGATAATTATAATCTCTATTAAACCTAAAACTATTAATAAATAGTTTCCTATCCAGTTATCAACTTCTGTAAAGTACATTAGATTTGCACTCTTAGTTAAAACCGATTCTAAAGCTATTGGTGTTCCAACTATTAAGTATCCAATGAAAACTATCCAAGCACCTTTTTTTCTATTTATACCTGCATCTTCTTCTAATAATGCAACTAAATAATTATACATTGCTATTGCAGATGTTATTCCAGCGAAGAATAACAGTAAGAACCATAATGCTCCAAATATTCCTCCACCAGTCATTGTACTAAATACATTCGGTAATGCCATAAATGCTAAACCTATACTCCCCTTTATTCCTTCTGGACCTAAAAATGCATATGCTATAGGAATAACTGCTGTACCACCTAATACAACTTCTGCAAACTCATTTAATGATACTGTTGCTACAGATGCTGTTATTATATCTTCATCTGGTTTTAAATATGATGCATAATTTTGTATAATACCCATTCCTAATGATAATGTAAAGAATATCTGACCTGCAGCAGCTATTGCTGAGCTCCATGATAGTTGGCTAAAATCAGGATTCCAAACGAAGTTTAGACCTTTTAAAGAACTCCAGTCAGGGTTAACTGGTGATCCTAATGTTAAAGCTCTTATCCCCAATATAATACCAAATATATAAAGAACTGGCATCATTATTTTTGCCCATGATTCTATACCATCTTGTATTCCTTTCATTACTGCTATTGCTAGTATTGATAATGAAATTACCCAAAATACTAACATCTTTGGATCTTGTACATATGCCCCAAAGAATGCTCCCGGGTCTGATTTATATGTACCAAGTAATGAATGTACTGCAAATCCTAGTGACCAACCTATTATATGATTATAATAAGAGTTAACTAATATTGTTACTGCAAATGCTATCATTCCACATAAAGAACCAACTATAATTGCCTTCTTAGGTGACATTGCTTGTTTTGCTTGTATATACATCATTGGCCCCAATGTACCATGGCCATGTTTACCTCCATAGCGACCTATACTCCACTCTACTAACATTACAGGTATTCCTATAACTATTAATGCGAAAAAATATGGTATCATAAATGCTCCGCCACCATTTGAAGCAGCTACATACGGAAATCTCCAGAAATTCCCTAACCCAACAGCATTACCTGCCATTGCTAATATAAGACCTATTTTTGAACCCCAGTTCTCTCTACTTTCGGTCATTATATATCCCTCCTTTTTAAACTATTTGTATACAATAAAATTGTTTTTATTTTTCTAAATTTTCTGTAAATTACTTGTATAAAATAGCCACTAAGTTAACTATCAACCTAGTGGCTTAAACAACTTAAATATATATTACCATTATTTACTATTTATTTCAAGTATTTTCTGACAATTTCGTTAACTCTATAAAACTCTTGTAGAACCTCTGTATATAACTCCTCTTGAAGCATCTACAGTAACAACCTCACCATTTTCAACTAATTTAAGTATATTAAATGCAGATACAACTACAGCTTTATTTAGGTTTAATCCAACTATAGCTGCATGAGATGTCATTCCACCCTCTTCAGTAACTATTGCTCCAGCTTTTTCTATATAAGGATTCATTTCTATATCAGTCATAGTTGTTACTAATATATCACCTTCATTAAACTCTTCACAAGCTTCACCTGATTTTACTATACGAACATTACCTTCAATAGTTTTGTTACCTACACCGATTCCTTGAACTATTTCTTCACTCATTACATGAACTTTAATTAAATTAGTAGTTCCACTTACACCAACTGGTACACCAGCAGTTACTACAACTAATTCACCATCATTTACATACTTAGCATCTTTAGCTGCAGCTATAGAGTTTTCTATAACCTCATCTGTATTTGATGCTAATTCTGATTTAACTGGGTATACTCCCCAACTAAGATTTAATTGTCTCATAACTCTATCATCTGCAGTTGCAGCTATTATTGGAGATTGAGGTCTAAATTTAGATACCATTCTTGCTGTATATCCAGAAGATGTAGCTGTAACTATTGCTGATGCATTTAATGAAACTGCTGTAGAACAAGTTGCATAACTTATTGCATCTGTAACTGTTTCATGATTAGTTGCATTTTCTTTTAATAACTTTGAATATTCTAAAGTTTGTTCTGTTCTTTTAGCTATTGTAGCCATAGTTTTTACTGCTTCTATTGGATATTTACCTGCAGCAGTTTCCCCTGATAACATTATAGCATCAGTTCCATCATATATTGCATTTGCAACATCAGTTACTTCTGCTCTTGTTGGTCTTGGATTTCTTATCATAGAATCAAGCATTTGAGTAGCAGTTATAACTGGCTTAGCTAATTCTTTACATTTCTTTATCATCATTTTTTGAACTATAGGCATTTCTTCAGTTGGTATTTCAACTCCAAGGTCTCCTCTAGCTACCATTATACCATCAGACACTTTTAATATTTCATCTAAGTTGTCTACCCCCTCTTGATTTTCTATCTTAGATATTATTTGTATATATGTAGCGTTATTTTTTTCTAATATTTCTCTTATAGCTAATACGTCAGATGCTTTTCTTACAAAAGATGCAGCTATAAAATCTATACCTTGACTTATACCAAATTCTATATCACTTATATCTTTTGGAGTTATCGCTGGTAAGTTTATTTTTACACCTGGTACATTTACCCCTTTATGATTTTTAACTATTCCAGAGTTCTCAACTAAACAAACTATATCATCTCCGTTTATTTCTTGAACCCTAAGCCCAACAAGGCCATCATCTATTAATATCATATCACCTACAGTAACATCTTTAACAAGGTCCTTGTAGCTTACTGTACACATTTCCTTAGTTCCTACAACATCTTTCATTGTTATAGTAAACTTATCTCCTTCTTCTAATAAAACCTCTGGATCTGCAAATTGACCTGTTCTTATTTCAGGACCCTTTGTATCTAATAATAAAGCAACTGGCTTATTTAGCTTTTCCCTAACTTTTTTAGCTACATCTAGTCTTGCTTTATGTTCTTCATGTGAACCATGAGAAAAGTTAAATCTACAAACGTTTAACCCATTCTCTACAAGCTGTGTTAATGTTTCCTCAGAATCTGAAGCTGGTCCTAGTGTACAAACTATTTTAGTTCTTTTTACATCCTTAAGCATATATATTCCTCCTATTATTATATAGACAGTATTTTAGCCATCTCATAAGTATCTTTATCAAATTCTCTACTCATTGAAAGCGCTTCATTTATGTCCATATCTATAATTTTATTATCTCTTATACCTACAACTCTAGCTGATTTTCCATCTAATAGTAATTCAACTGCTCTTACTCCCATTCTACTTGCAAGAATTCTATCGAATACAGATGGACATCCTCCTCTTTGTACGTGTCCTAAAACAGTTACTCTTAAATCTGCACCTGTCTCTTTTATTATTTCTTTACCTAAGTCATTAGCATTTCCTACACCTTCAGCTAAAACTATTATACTATGTCTTTTGCCTCTTTTTTGTGTAGTTCTTAATCTATTACATATATCTTCTACTTTGAAATCTACTTCTGGAACTATTATAGTTTCTGCTCCACCTGCAAGCCCAGAGTATAAAGCTAAGTCTCCACAATGTCTACCCATTACTTCAACTATGTTAACCCTTTCATGAGAAGAAGATGTATCTCTTATTTTACTTATAGCATCTGCTATTGTATTCATAGCAGTATCAAACCCTATAGTATAGTCTGTATAAGCTAAATCATTGTCTATTGTTCCAGGTATACCTATTGCAGGGAATCCTAAATCACTTACTTTTTGAGCTCCATTAAATGATCCATCTCCACCTATTACAACTAAACAATCTATTTTATATTTTTTAAGTACTTTAACACCTTTTAATCTTCCTTCTTCTGTTCTAAATTCTTCACATCTAGAAGATTTTAGGATAGTACCTCCTCTATGTATGATATCACCAACAGAAGATAAATTCATTTCAAATAAGTCTTCTTCTAATAATCCTTTATATCCTCTGTTTATACCATATACCTTACAACCATAATATATAGCTGATCTTACTACAGCTCTTATAGCTGCATTCATTCCTGGAGCATCTCCTCCACTTGTTAAAATCCCTATAGTTTTCATAGTATTTCCTCCCGATTACTTTTTACAGGGACATTACATGTCCCTATTTTCTTTTTTTATCCCATCATGAGTAAAAAAATTAAAAATCTCCAAAAAATATCTATTTTTTGATATTATACCATATCTTTATTATTTTTTTATACTATTGTAAGCATTTATTTTTTTTTATTTTTTTACTTACATTTTTACCTTTACATTTTCTTTCGATAGTAAGTTTTCTAACTTATCTATTACATTTTTATTTATATTTACAAATACGCCATTCCACTTATATAGTTGCTTTGTATCTTCTGCATATAGGTATACGGATTCATTGCCTTTATAATTATCCACTACAGATAATATATTATCTACTAATATTTTATTGTTAAAACTATCAACTTTCAAATATAATCCTGTTTTTGTTGATTTTTTTGCTCTATAATTTCCATCTTCTGCAAAGTTACTTTTATCATTTATATCTTTAAAGTCTTTAGCAATAATTTTCGCATTTTCCCCTTCTTTTATACTTAATCGTCCTTTGACATATATTATATTATCTTCATTTAGCATAGTATTATATTTTTGTAAAATCTGAGGAAATACTATTATTTCTATTGTTCCATATAAATCTTCCAATTCTATAAATGCCATAATATCGTTACGTTTAGTAGTTTTAATAGTTTTGTTCACTACCATTCCACCCATTATAACTTCTCTTTCGTCTAAGCTAAAATAAGTTTCTTCATCTTCTTTTAAAGAATTTAATTTTCCATTGTCCATTGATGTATTTCTTTCTAATTCTTTTTTATATTGAGATAAAGGATGTCCACTTACATACATACCTAAAACTTCTTTTTCTAAGCTTAACTTCTCTCTTTCTTCATATTCATCATACTTTGGCATAGTATATATTTCCTGAAATTGTTCAGTCTCTTCACTTGATCCAAATGCATCAAATAAAGATATTTGACCTTGAACGTTTTTCTTTCTATCCATAGAAATACTATCTAATAAACTTTCATACCCCGCCATTAAACTCGCTCTATTTTGACTTATATTATCAAAAGCTCCACATTTAATTAAACTTTCTAGTACTCTTTTATTTGTATCTTTTGAGTCTAACCTTTTTACTAAATCTACAAAGTCTCCGAATATACCATTTATTTCTCTTTCATTTATTATGTTATTTATTACGTTAACCCCAACATTTTTTACTGCTGCTAATCCAAATCTAATATTATTACCTTCAACTGAAAATTTTCCAAAACTTTTATTTATATCAGGCTTTAAAACTTCTATTCCTAAAGCATTACACTCTCTTATATATTCAACAACTTTATCAGTATTTCCCATAACACTTGTTATTAATGCAGCCATAAACTCTACTGGATAATGAGCTTTTAGATATGCGGTTTCATAAGATAATACGCCATAAGCAGCAGCATGAGACTTATTAAATGCATATTTTGCAAAATCTATCATATCATCAAATATTTTATTAGCTACATCTTCTGGAATGCCATTTGCTATACATCCAGTTATCTCAGTTTCTCCATTATCATCTTTCTTTCCGTAAATAAAATATTGTCTTTCCTCTTCCATTACATCCATTTTCTTTTTACCCATGGCTCTTCTAACCAAGTCACTACGACCATAAGTATAACCACCTAAATCTCTAACAACCTGCATTACTTGCTCTTGATAAACTAAACATCCATAAGTTACCTCCATTATAGGCCTTAATGATTCATGAATATACGTTACTTTATCTGGATTATTTTTATTTTCTATATATGTTGGTATAGAATCCATAGGACCTGGTCTATATAATGAAATTCCGGCAACTATATCTTCAAAGTTATCTGGCTTAAGTTGTTTCATGAAACTTCTCATACCAGCACTTTCTAACTGGAATACTCCTAATGTATTACCTGATGATAAAAGCTCATAAACTTTAGGGTCATCATAATCCATTTTTGAAAAATCAATTTTTCTTCCATAGTTTTTTTCTATTAAATCTAATGCATCTCTTATAACTGTTAAAGTTCTAAGCCCAAGAAAGTCCATCTTTAATAGACCTAATTCTTCTAATGTAGTCATTGTAAATTGTGTAGTTATTGCATCTTGATGTTTGTATAGTGGAACATATTCATCAACTGGTTTTTTAGATATAACAACTCCTGCTGCATGTGTAGATGCATGTCTTAGCATTCCTTCTATTGATTTTGAAATATCAATTATTTCTTTTGTTTCTGCATCACCTTCATACATTTCCCTTAAATTTGGATTTGTATCCAATGCCTTATCTATAGTCATACCTAGTGCAAAAGGTATTTCTTTTGCAATCCTATCAACCTTATTATAAGGTATATCTAATACTCTACCAACATCCCTTATAGCTGCTTTTGCACCCATTGTTCCAAATGTAATTATCTGTGCAACATGATCTTCTCCATATTTTCTTTTAACATAATCTATAACTTCTTCTCTTCTTTCATAACAGAAGTCTATATCTATATCTGGCATAGATACACGCTCTGGGTTTAAGAAGCGTTCAAAAAGTAATGAGTATTTAATTGGATCTATATCTGTTATTTTCAAAGTATATGCAACAATGGAACCAGCCGCACTACCACGACCTGGACCAACCATTATGTTATTTTCTTTTGCATAATTTATAAAATCCCAAGTTATTAAGAAATATTCAACATATCCCATTTTTTCTATAACACCAAGTTCATAATTTAATCTTTCAATTACTTCTTCATTTGGGTTATCATATCTTTCTTTTAGACCTTTAAAGCAAAGCTCTCTTAAATAACTGTGTGTTGTATAACCTTCTGGTACATCATAATTAGGAAGGTGTATAGTATTAAAGTCAAACTCTACATTACACCTTTGTGCTATTTTAACTGTATTATCCAGTGCATCTATTGCATATGGGAATATTTCCTCCATCTCTTCTCTAGACTTAAGATAAAATTCATCGCTACCAAATCTCATTCTGGTTGGATCATCTACAGTTTTCCCCATTTGAATACACATAAGTATATCGTGTATTTTAGAGTCTTCTTTATTTACATAATGTAAATCATTAGTTGCAACTAATGGTATATCTAATTCTCTAGATAATTTTATAATTCCAGCATTTACTTCTTTCTGCTCTGGTAAGTTATGATCCTGTATTTCTAAAAAATAATTATCTTTTCCAAATATATCTCTATATTCAAGTGTAAGCTTTTTAGCTTTTTCATAGTTTCTATCCATAAGAGCTTGAGAAACATCTCCTGCTAAACATGCTGATAATGCTATAATTCCTTCACTGTGTTGTCTAAGCTCCTCCATGTCTACTCTTGGTTTATAATAAAATCCTTCTACATATGACTTTGAAACCATCTTTATTAAATTTTGATAACCTGTCATATTCTCAGCTAATAAAACTAGATGTCCTTGTGACTTATCATAATTTGGATCTTTATCATTTAAGCTACGAGCGGCTGTATAAACCTCACAACCTATTATAGGTTTTATACCTTCCTTTTTTGCAGCTTTATAAAAATCTATAGCCCCAAACATACATCCATGGTCTGTTATTGCTATTGCATCCATATTAAGTTCTTTACATCTTTTTATAAGTTTCTTTAGTCTTGAAAAACCATCAAGTAAGCTATATTCTGTATGAACATGAAGATGAACAAATTTATTGCTCATTATATCACCTCCCGCTGATAATTTTAATTTTACCATAAATCCTTATTATTAAAACAAAAAGAGGCTATATAAAATATAACCCCTTATTTATAAGTGTTTTCTCTTAACTTATTTGCTATCTCTTCAATTTTTCTAAGTCTATGATTGACTCCTGACTTTCCTATAGGTGGATTTAACATTTCCCCTAATTCTTTCAATGTCATATCCTCATATTCTTCTCTGATTCTTGCTATTTCTTGTAAATTTTCTGGCAAACTATTTATTCCTATAGTTTCCTGTATAAATCTAATATTCTCCACTTGTCTGACTGCTGCATTAACTGTTTTTGATAAATTTGCTGTTTCACAATTAACAATTCTATTTACATTATTTCTCATTTCTTTTACTATTTTTGTATTTTGTAAACTTAAAAGTGCATTATGAGCTCCTATTACACTTAATAAATCAGATATTTGCTCACTTTCTTTAAGATATACCACGTAGTTATTTTTTCTTGATACTATTTTCGAGTTAAAACCTAGAGAGTTTATAAGATCTTTTAAAGAACTTGCAAATTCTTCACTATTAGTTACAAACTCCATATGATAATTTTTTTCAGGATCACTTATAGATCCTCCTCCTAAAAATGCTCCTCTTAAAAATGCTCTTATGCATTCATCATTCTTTAGAAGATGTTCTGGAACCTTATCTGTTGGATAAAAGGCATCTTCTAATGGCAAAATACCTAATTCTCTTAATAGCTTCTCAGATCCCATTTCATTTTTTACAACAAGAACATAACTATTATTTCTTTTTAGCATTTGATTTTTATTAACACTTATAGTGGTATTAATAGCAAAATTTTGTTTTAATAATTTAAATACTTTTCTTGCTATAGAATTTAGTTCTGTGATCACTTTTATATTTAACTTTTTATAGCCAACAATCTGTATGGTACCTGCTAATTTAACTATAGCTGATAATTCACATAAGCTACATTCTTTATTCTCAGGCATTATTCTCGCTAATTCATTTTTTGTTTCAGTTGAAAATGACATATCATCACCTATAAATTATCCATTCTTTAACCTTTTTTTTATTTCTTGTAAGGCTACCTTTATTATTTCTTTTTCATCATCATATCTAGCTAAATCAACAACTCTATCTAAATGAATAAATTTAGCATCAATAAATCCTTCTTCTTTTTGTGGTATAGTATCCATATTTCTAGCTTTCATTAAGTACCAGAAAACTGTTTTGTGAACCGCTCTATTCTCATCCCAATTTTCTTTAAAAGTGTAATGTATTTCACCCAAATATTTTAATATATCTGCCTTAACGCCTGTTTCTTCTAAAACTTCTCTTAGTGCTGCCTCTTGTTTATTTTCGCCTTCTTCTACTTTTCCTTTAGGTAAAACCCAATCTCCATTAAACTTCCTCAGTAAAAGAATGGCATTTCCAAACAATACTACTCCACCGGCACTAACCTCTTCTCTCATAGATGTTCACTCCTTAAAACTAACATAATAATAAGGATTTCTACATAAACGTTTAAAATCCTTTTTTACTTATCATTGTCATAATTATGACTTAGTGCCAAGTCAACAATTATATTAGCAATATGATGTGCATCATGTCTAATATAATTTTTCTTAACTTCAACCAAATTATCTTCTATAATTTTTATACTCATTTCATCTAATTGCTTTATCTGATTTTCATCTAATAAAACTTGTTCTGCCCCATCTTTTTTATATTTTTTAAAAATATCATCTGGAAGTATTTCATTATTAACAATTACATAATCTATTAGATTTTTACCTGTATGCTTAACTATAGCATTGATATGATCTAACACATTATAACCTTCAGTTTCACCAGGTTGTGTCATGACATTTGATATATAAATTTTGGGTGCACTAGATTTTTTTATAGCTTTAACTACATCTTTCACGAGCAAATTTGGAATTATACTTGTGTATAAACTGCCTGGCCCCATAACAATTATGTCCGCATTATTTATAGATGTTATTACCTCTTCTAAAGGAGTCACATCCAGTGGATCTAGGGTTATCTTTTCTATACCAGATTTTTGAGATTTAACCTCTATCGGTATTCTAGACTCTCCTTTTACTACACTTCCATTTTTTAATTTAGCTGTCAAATTTACATCTTGCAAGGTAACAGGAAGAACACGTCCTGTTATAGCAAATATCTCACTCATTTTGTATACGGCTGTTTCAAAATTTCCATATAACCCATTCATCGCTGCAATAAATAAATTTCCAAAGCTTTGTCCCTTTAAGTTACCTTCAGTGAATCTATATTGCATAACCTCATTCATTGTTGGCTCTATATTTGCAAGTGCTAGTAGGCAGTTTCTTATATCCCCAGGAGGCAACATGCCTAAATCCTCTCTTAAAACACCTGAACCTCCACCATCATCTGCAACAGTTACTATTGCAGTAATATTTTGAGTATATTGTTTTAGGCCTCTCAAAAAAATAGATTGGCCTGTTCCACCTCCAATAACAACTACTTTAGGTCCTTTACTTTCTTCAACAGACGATTTTAATAATTTATATTTTTCTTTTTTTAACTTTTTATATAGATATAGAGACACAAATAGACAAATCCATCCGATAATACCTATTATCATTATTATGGTTTCCATAAACTCCTCCAAATTATCTAAGCATAGAATCTCTATGTTTTTTAATTACTCTATATCCTTTGTTCAATAAATCATCATATATTAAATTTGATATAGTTACTGATCTGTGTCTTCCTCCTGTACAACCAATACCTATTACTAAGTGATGCTTTCCTTCTTCTACATATTGAGGAACTAAGAAGTTTATCATGTCTAAAAGTTTAGTGTAGAATTCTTCACTAACCTTAGAATTCATTACATAATCTCTTACGTCTTGATCATCACCAGTTTTCGGTCTTAGTTCTTCTATATAATATGGATTTGGTAGGAATCTAACATCAAATACCAAATCACAATCAGCAGGAATTCCATGTTTAAATCCAAATGAAACTACAGATATAGTTAAATTTTGATTGTTATCACCATCGCAATATATCTTACCTATTTCTTCTTTTAAATCCTTTGGCTTCATATTAGATGTATCTATTATACAATCTGAAATTTCCTTTAATGGCTCCATTATAGTTCTTTCCATTTTTATTCCATCTGGAATTTGAGTATTTTTAGCTAATGGATGATTTCTCCTAGTCATCTTATATCTTCTTAATAAAACACTATCAGAACAATCTAAATACATCATTTCATATTTATAATTTGCGCTGCGTAAATAATTTAAACTTTCATGAAGAGCTTCAAAAAACTTTCTTCCCCTTATATCAATTCCTAAGGCTACCTTATCGATGCTTGAGTTTGGCTGATAACATAATTCTGCAAATTTAGTTATTAATGCAGGAGGTAAATTATCTACACAATAAAATCCCATATCTTCTAATGCTCTCATTGCTTCACTTTTTCCAGATCCAGAAAGACCTGTTACTATTACAAATTTCATGCTGATTCTTCCCCCTATCACAATCTAATATTTTCCACTAATGACATATCTATTTCTGCTTTCTCTAGAATATCAATTGCTAATTTAAAATTACCTACATTATTAGACACATGAGCATCAGATCCAATTATCAGTTTATTTTTTAAATGTTTTATTAACTTTAACTGCTCTACATTTAAATAACCATGACTACTATTAACCTCTAATCTAGTATTAGTCTGATTTGCTGCCTTTGCAATTTCTTCTATATAAACATCCCCTTTATCTCCAGGATGAGTAATTATAAAAATATTGTTATTTCTCATAGCTTCTATAATTGATTTCGTATTATGTTCTTTAGCTTTTTCACTTTTTATTATATAGTTATCACAATGATTAATCATACCTCTTAAATCTCTAGGTGTTGATCCAAAATGATATCCAGCCATTACATAATCCAATTTATTCTCAAACTTATCGCTAAGATCTATATTTCCTTTATCATCTAGTATATTACATTCCATTCCTAAAAGAATATTTATATCTTTATACTTTTCATTCAATTTATCTATCTCATCTCTCATTTTAGCTATATCATTTAATTTAACGCCATAAGCTAAATGCTTATATCCATGATCAGATATACCTATAGTTTTAATTCCCTTTGATATAGCTACCTTAACATTATCTTCTATAGTTCCTTTCCCATGACTATAAATTGTATGAGTATGGTAATCTGCTAGTATTTGCATTTTTAATCCTCTCCAAGTATTTTGACTTCTTCCTCTAACATTACCCCATATTTTGAATTTACTGTACTCTTAACAACATACATTAAGTCTAAAATATCTTTTGCTGTTGCATTTCCTAGATTGACAACAAATCCACAATGCTTTTCAGATACCTGAGCACCCCTTAACGTAAGCCCTCTCAGTCCACTATCTTCTATTAATTTTCCTGCAAAATATCCAGTTGGTCTTTTAAAAGTACTTCCTGCGCTAGGTAAGCTTAGTGGTTGTTTTGTTACTCTTCTTTGCGTAAAATCAGCCATTGTATTCTTTATATCATCATAATTACCTTTTTCTAATTCTATTATTGCTGATAAAACTATATAGCTTTCTCTTGATAAAATACTTTTTCTATATTCGAATTCCATATCTTCATTTGAAAACTCATGTATATTTCCATCCATATCCATAAGTCTAACAGACTTAACTATATTCTTCATCTCTCCACCATAAGCTCCAGCATTCATTGCTAATGCTCCACCTAAAGTCCCTGGTATACCTGCTGCAAATTCAAATCCTTTTAATTCTTCCCTTAAAACAGCTTTACCTACTATTGAAAGTAATGCACCAGACTGAATATTAACTAAGTTACCATTTATTTCAAAATCATTAAAGTTGTCAGATAATTCTATAACTATACCTCTTATTCCACCATCTTTAACTAAAAGATTTGAACCATTTCCAATTATTAGGTATGGTATATTCTCTTCTTTTATTAATTTAACTACAGCACTTAATTCTTCTTCAGATTGTGGTTTAACTAATATATCAGCTGGGCCACCTACTCTAAATGATATGTGTTTTTTCATAGGTTCATCGACCTTTATATTATTTTTATCTATTATATTTAATAAACTTTCGTATATATG
Source organism: Romboutsia sp. Marseille-P6047 (assembly GCF_900604535.1). NCBI lineage: Bacteria > Bacillati > Bacillota > Clostridia > Peptostreptococcales > Peptostreptococcaceae > Romboutsia > Romboutsia sp. Marseille-P6047. The sequence continues at coordinate 23,477 of NZ_UWOT01000003.1, read as the reverse complement.
CTGCTTATTCATTATATTTCCTCCTAGTTTACACTATTTATTCATCTTTTCTATATTTAACTATATTAAATTTATATATTTAATATAATAATGTATAAAAAAAAAAATAACAATATATATTAAAGAAGTAAAAATAATAAAAAAGGGCATATATCCAAGGATATTGCCCAAACTTTCTATATTTTATTTTATAAAATTGCCTACTGCTTTTTGGTCATTATTTTTTATATAACAGTTATAGTATGTTAATGGAATTATTAAGGCACCTCCAACGATATTACCCAAAGTTACAATAATTAAAGTTATAATAAAACTTTGTATACTTATATTTGCCCCCAAAACCATTCCCATCGGTACAAAAAACATATTTGCTACACTATGCTCAAATCCACATAAAACAAATAGCATTATAGGAAACCAACATGCAAATATTTTTGATATTATGTCTTGACCTGCTGTAGCAAACCATACTGCTAATACAACAACTATATTACATAATATCCCTCTTAAAAATGCATCTATCAACGGTAAATTTGCTTTTGTTTCACTAATAGCTATTGCTTTAGTTGCTGCATCTCCAGTTAATGTATTAGAATAATAAACCAGTACTACTAAAACTAACGATCCTATAAGGTTCGCACACCATACAAGTCCCCAATTTCTAAACATTCTTCCTAATGTTATTTTTTTGTCCATAACAGCTAATGTCATTAAGTTATTTCCTGTAAATAGTTCTGCACCACAAATCACAACAAGCATAAGTCCAACAGGGAACACAGCAGCGCCTAGAAATTTCGCTATTCCTATATCTGTTATAGATTGACTTATTATTATATTCGCTAAACCTCCTAGGCCTATAAAAAAACCTGCTAACATACCTAAAAGAATCGTTGACTTAGTTGAAAGATTTGCCTTTTTTACCCCTGCATTAATTGTTGCTTTAGCTACTTCCCCGGGTGTTAAGAATTTTTTGTCCATAAAATTCCCCCCTTTTATTTAGCTTAGGCATATTTTTAATACATTTTAATTATATCATTAGTTTTTATATTATATTAAAATTCAAATCATGTATACATTATTTTCATTTTACATATATAATCATTTTCCTACTTCTTTATTTGAAAAAGTTTCCTTATCTATAAACACAAATAATGCATTGTTTAATGTATACAAAATATATCTTTTATTGTATAATAATTAAAGTTGTGTAAAATTAAATATATTCAAGTAGAAATTTATAAAAATTTATAAAAAATAAAATATTTAGGAGGAATTATAATGTCAAAAATGATGTTAGCTCCAGCAGAAATAGCTCAATATACTATTGAAGCTGGTGTAAAAAAAGCAACTACACCTACTAAAAAAGTTTTAGCATCTGCTTTCATGGCAGGAGCATATATAGCTTTTGGTGCTTTAGGTTCAGTAGCTGCAGCTTACAATTTATTAGCAAACCCTGCAACTTACGGATTAGGGAAAGCTTTAGCAGGTCTTATGTTCCCAGCAGGTCTTATATTTGTTTTAATAGCTGGTGCGGATTTATTTACAGGTAACATACTTATAACTTTAGCTGCTCTAAAGAAAAGAGTTACTTGGGGACAAGCATTCAAGAACTGGGCTTTAGTTTGGATAGGTAACTTAATTGGTGGAGCACTAGTTGCTTGGTTAGTAAGTCTATCTGGTGTATTTGATTGGAGTGCTGGTTTATACGGTGGTGTTATAGTTAAAAATGCTATCGGTAAATTAGGATTCAGCTGGGGTGCTGCTATAGCTTCTGGTATATTATGTAACTGGATAGTATGTGCTACTGTTTGGATGACTTATGGTGCTAAAGATGTTACTGGAAAAGTTTTAACTGGATTCTTCGGTATATTCTTATTCGTATGTACTGGATTTGAACACTGTGTTGCAAACATGGCTTACTTCTTTGCTGGGTTATTTGCTAAATCTAACCCTGTATACTTAGAAGCTGCTCATAAAACTGCAGAAGAAGCTGCTAAGTTAAATATACCTAGTATGTTCATGAACAACTTAATACCTGTTACTATAGGTAATATATTAGGTGGAGCTATATTTGTAGCTGGTGTATACTACTTCTTATATATAAAAGAAGATAAAAATGTAGCTTCTGAAAATAAAGCTGCTTAATTGAAATATATAATAAAGAGATTGTTCTATACAAGATAGTTCAATCTCTTTTTGTTTATTGTTTATTCTATGATTATAAATTATTCTTTTTTATTGTCCACTTATTTTATATAATGGTAATAAATGTATTTTTAGGAGGTGCTTTATTGTTATCATTTTTACAAAATTCAGCTTATGAAATAATTGCAACATCCATATATATAATCAATTTCTTAATTATTTTAAACTTAATATTTAGAGAAAAACGTAGTATCGAAACAATAGTAGCTTGGACAGCAGTACTTACCACACTCCCTGCTGTAGGTATTGTAATGTACATACTAGTAGGTAGAGGTGTACGTAAAGATAATATGTTTAAAATTAAGGAACAAGAAGATAAAATCATCAAAAAAAATATAGCAGAAACTAAAGCTAGGTTAAAATGTAGTTCTATGTTAGACGAAAATCTAAGAGATAATATAGATATGATAGATGCTCTTACTAATTCAAATAATGCTCATTATACTAATAATAATAGTGTCGATATATTCGACAAATCACGAGATTTCTTTGATTCTCTTTTATATGAATTAAAAAATGCTAAAAATTATATTAATATACAATTTTATATTTTTAAAGATGACGTTATTGGAAGCGAGATAATTGATATTCTTTGTGAAAAAGCAAAAAGTGGCGTAGAGGTTAGGCTTATATATGATGCTGTTGGTAGTAGATTACTATCTGAAAAAACATTACTTAAACTAAAAAAAAGCGGAGTTAAAACAGGGGCTTTCTTCCCATCTTTAATGAAAATTGTAAACTTTAATTTAAATTATAGAAATCACCGTAAAATAGTAGTTATTGACGGTAATATTGCTTATGTTGGTGGAAATAACATTGGTGATGAATATTTGGGTAAAGACCCTAAATTTGGTGAATGGAGAGATACACATTTAAAGCTTACTGGAGATTGCATAGTAGATTTAAATACTAGGTTCATACTAGATTGGAGATATACAACGCAAGAAAATCTAGATTTATCTAAGTATTTTACTAAATCCCAAGGTTCTAATATATACTATAATAAATCATCGAATAACGTTGGTATACAAATAGTTTCTAGTGGTCCTGATATAACTGAACTAGATGAAATAAAATATGGCTATATAAAAATGATTCAAAAAGCTAGAAAATATATCTATATCCAAACTCCATATCTTATATTAGATAGAACTTTAATTGACTCACTAAAAATTGCATGTTTATCTGGTGTAGATGTTCGAATAATGATTCCTTCTAAGCCAGACCATCCATTTGTATATTGGGCATCTTGCTCATATGCAGGTGAACTATTAAAATTTGGCGCTAAAATATACACTTATGGTGATAATGCATTTTTACATGCTAAGACAATTGTTATAGATGATGCAGTATGCTCTATTGGTACTGCAAACATGGATATTCGAAGTTTTGAACTAAACTTTGAAGTAAATGCATTTATTTACTCTAAAGAAGTTTCTATAAAACAAAGAAATATTTTTGAAAAAGATATTACTAATTCTAAACAAATGACAATAGATATGTACAACTCTAGACCTAAGCTAATAATAATTAAAGAAGCAGTTTCAAGACTATTATCTCCTCTTCTATAAATATTTTTAATATGTAATAAAATAAAAATACTCTTAATTATCATTATATTTAATGCATTTAAGAGTATTTTTTATTATAATGAGTTGTAGAGTATATATTTAATTAATTTAAATCTAAGTTTTTATTTTATTTATATTAATTTTTTATTAATTATCTTAACTATTAAAATCACTTTTATACTATAATGAAAATATAGTTTCTCAAAAAAATTTAACTCATCTTTGCATTTCATAAAACTCATCAACTTCGTTTAATTCTCAAAATTTTAAATCAATTTATTTTTTACTTTATTTAGCCAGTTAATTATTTTATATAATAACTTTAAATTGAAAAAGGGGGATTTTTATGTGCGATTTTGTTTCTAAAAACAAAAATTTGTTTGAAGAGTTAGATACCTTTATCGAATCTCTTCCATCAAAAAAAGGAGCTTTAATTCAAGTTTTACACACTGCCCAAGGAATTTTTGGATATCTTCCAAAAGAAGTTCAACTTCACATAGCTAAAAAATTAGATGTTTCTCCTGCTAAAGTTTATGGAGTTGTAAGTTTCTATTCTTACTTTACTACCGAGCCAATCGGAGAATATAAAATTAGCGTTTGTCTAGGTACTGTTTGTTTTGTTAAAGGCTCAGATAAAATAATGGCTGAATTCGAAAAACAATTAGGCATAAAAGCTGGTGAAACTACTAAAGACCTTAAGTTTACTCTAGAAGGCTTAAGATGTGTTGGTGCATGCGGCCTTGCTCCAGTTGTTGTTGTAAATGGCAAAGTTCATGGACATGCAACACCTGATCAAGTCACTGAGATATTAGATCACTATAGAGAACTAGAGTTAAGTTGTTAAGGGGGATAAAAAAATGAGTAAAATAAAATCATTTGATGAATTAAAAAAAGCAGTTAGTGAATATAAACCATCTCTTCAATTAAGAGAACATTTCACAAAAGATAATTTAGTTAAAAGAGATATATTAGTCTGTGGTGGTACTGGATGTTCATCTTCAGATAGTATGGATATAATAGAAAATTTAAAATCAGAATTAGAAAAATCCGGCCTTTCTAACCATGCAGATGTTCAATTAACTGGATGTTTTGGTTTCTGTGCTAAAGGCCCAATAGTTAAGGTTTATCCTGATAACGTTTTCTATGTTCAAGTTAAACCAGAAGATGCTAAAGAGATCGTTCAAGAACATATTCTTAATCATAGGGTTGTTGAAAGATTATTATTTGAAGAACCTGCTTTAGATCACAAAAAAGTTGAAAGACATGATGAAATGTCCTTCTATAAAAAGCAATGTCGTGTTGCTCTTAGAAACTGTGGTCATATAAATCCTGAAAATGTAAATGAGTACATAGGTAACGATGGTTATGTTGCTCTTGGAAAATGTCTAACTGAAATGAAACCAGAAGATGTTATAGCTGAAGTTAAAGCATCTGGGTTAAGAGGTAGGGGAGGCGCTGGTTTCCCTACTGGTGTTAAGTGGGAATCAACTGCTAATACTCCTCCAGGAAATAAATATGTAGTTTGTAATGCTGATGAAGGTGACCCTGGTGCTTTTATGGATAGATCTGTTCTTGAAGGTGACCCTCATAGTGTTTTAGAGGCTATGGCTATTTGTGGTTATGCTGTAGGTGCTGATACTGGATATATATATATAAGAGCTGAATACCCTCTTGCTATAGATAGATTAAAAGTTGCTATATCTCAAGCTGAAGAAGCAGGACTTCTTGGTGAAAACATAATGGGAACTGGATTTAACTTTAATATAGAATTAAAATATGGAGCTGGAGCATTTGTCTGTGGTGAAGGTACTGCATTAATTCATTCTATTGAAGGTAAACGTGGTGAGCCTAGAATGAAAACTTATAGTTCTTCTAAACGTGGATTATGGGAATCTCCTACTTGCTTAAATAATGTTGAAACTTTCGCTAATATACCCGCTATATTAAATAAAGGTGCATCTTGGTTTACTAGCTATGGTACTGAGGATTCTCCTGGTACAAAAGTATTCGCACTTGGCGGAAAAATAAATAATGTCGGTCTTGTTGAAGTACCTATGGGAACTACTTTAAGAGAAATAGTTTATGAAATAGGTGGTGGTATACCTGACGGAAGAGAATTTAAAGCAGTTCAAACAGGTGGGCCATCTGGTGGATGTATATCTTCAAAAAACTTAGATACTCCAATAGATTTTAAATCGTTAAGTTCTATAGGATCTATGATGGGTTCTGGTGGTATGCTAGTTCTTGATGATTCTGATTGTATGGTTGATATCTCTAAATTTTTCCTTGAATTTACTGTTGATGAATCTTGTGGTAAATGTACTCCTTGCCGTATAGGTAATAAGAGATTACTAGAAATGCTTAATAAAATAACTGAAGGTAAAGCAACTGAAGAAGATCTTGTTGACCTTAAGGAATTAGCTACTACTATAAAAACAACTTCTTTATGTGGATTAGGTAAATGTGCTCCTAACCCAGTTTTAAGTACTCTTGATTACTTCTATGATGAGTATTTAGCTCACGTTAGAGATCATAAGTGTCCTGCTGGTAAATGTAGTGCTCTATTAGAATACTTTATAACTGACGCATGTAAAGGATGTACTAAGTGTGCTAGAGTTTGTCCTGCTGGATGTATAACTGGTAATAAAAAAGAACAACATGTCATAGATACTGAGAAATGTCTAAAATGTGGTACTTGTATAGAAAACTGTAAATTTAACGCTATAATCACTAGATAATTAATTTAGGGGGAGATATCAATGAGTTTAGTTAATTTAACTATAAATGGCAAAGAAGTGTCTGTACCATCTGGTACAAAAATACTTGAAGCTGCGAAACAAGTAAATATTAATATACCTAATTTATGTCATTTAAAAATGGATGAAATAAATATGGTCAATCAATGTGCATCTTGTCGTGTATGTATGGTTAGTGCAGGTAAAAAATTAGTTCCTGCGTGTGGTACAAACGTTAAAGAAGGTATGGTTGTTAATACTAATACTCCAGAAGCATTAAGATTCCGTAAAAATGTTGTAGAACTATTATTATCAGACCATCCTCAAGATTGCTTATCTTGTTCTAAAAACGGAAAATGTGAATTACAAGATATAGCTGCTGAATTAGGAATAAGAAAAATTAGATTCAAAGGAGAACAGTCTAGTTCTCAAACTGATACATCATCTAAGTCTATAGTTAAAGACAATGATAAATGTATATTATGTAGAAGATGTGAAACTATGTGTAACGAAGTTCAAACTGTAGGTGTACTTTCAGGTGTTAACCGTGGATTTAATACTGAGGTTGGAACTTTCTTTGATGCTGATTTAGTTGATACTGAATGTACTTACTGTGGGCAATGTATAAGCGTTTGTCCAACAGGTGCTTTAATGGAAAAAGATAATACTACTGAGGTTTGGAATGCTTTAGGTCAAAAAGAAAAACCTGTAATGGTTCAAATAGCACCTGCTGTAAGAGTTGGTATAAGTGAAGAGTTTGGATTAGATGCAGGTTCTATATCTACAGGTAAACTAGTATCTGCTCTAAAACTGTTAGGTTTTGACTATGTATTTGATACTAACTTTGCTGCAGATTTAACTATAATGGAAGAAGGTACTGAGTTTATAGGAAGACTACAAAGCGGTCAAAATCTTCCTATATTAACAAGTTGCTGCCCTGCTTGGGTTAACTTTGTAGAACTTCAATACCCTGATTTAATAAATCACTTATCTACTTGTAGATCTCCTCAAGGTATGTTCTCACCTATAGCTAGATATTACTTTGCTAATAAGGTTCTAAATAAGAAACCTGATGAAGTTACTATAGTATCTATAATGCCTTGTGTAGCTAAAAAATATGAAATTTCTAGAGAAGAATTAGGTCAAGATGAAATACTCGATACTGACATATCTATAACAGTTAGAGAATTAGCTAGAATGATAAAAGAGGCAGGTATAGATTTAACTAACTTAGAAGAATCTGAATTTGATAGTCCTTTAGGATACTCTACTGGTGCTGCCGACATATTTGGTGTTACTGGTGGAGTTTTAGAAGCTGCTCTTCGTACAGCTTACGAAGTTATAACTAAAGAAACATTAGAAAACATAGATTTCACTGCTGTAAGAGGAATGGAAGGAATAAAAGAAGCTAGCATAGATATTAATGGAACTACTGTTAATGTAGCTGCTGCAAGTAGTTTAGGAAATGCTAGAGTTCTTATGGATGAATTAAGAGCTGGTAAATCAAAGTATCATATAATAGAAATAATGGCTTGTCCTGGTGGATGTGTAGCTGGTGGTGGTCAACCATTCCACGGTGGAGATTATGCTAAAATTAAAGCTAGAGGTGCTGGTCTATATCAAATAGATGCTAATAAACCTCTACGTAAATCTCATGAAAATCCAGATATTCAAAAACTATATGCTGACTTTTTAGGAGAGCCAAATGGTCATACAGCTCATAAATATTTGCATACTCACTACTTCGATAGAAGCAATGTATATGGCGAATATGTTCAAGAAGCTGAATTAGCCACTGAGGGAGCAGAATAATAAAAGAAAAGCTGTAATAGTTTCTACTATTACAGCTTTTCTTCTTAATATATAACATGAATCCTATTTGTTTTCAATCAAATCAGACAGCTTTTTTGTGAATTCTTGAGCTGCATCATATCCCATTCCTTTTTGACGGAAATTCATTGCTGCAACTTCTATAATCATCGCTGTATTTCTACCAGGTTTCACTGGAACTACTAATCTCTCTACCTTTTCTCCTAAAATTTCTTCATATTCTTTGTCTAATCCTAATCTATCGTAATACTTATTTTCATCCCAACCTTCTAAGTGAATTACTAGATCAATTTTCTTAGAGTTTTTAATTGCTCCTACTCCATATAAACTTCTTACATCAATAATACCAATTCCTCGTATTTCTAAAAAGTGTCTTAATAGCTCAGGTGATTGACCTACTAAAAAACTTTCATCTAATTTTCTTATTTCAACAGCATCATCAGCTACTAATCTATGACCTCTTTGTATAAGCTCTAAAGCAGTTTCTGATTTACCAATGCTACTTTCACCTTTTATAAGAACACCTATACCGTATACATCGACTAACACTCCATGTATAGTTGTATGTGGTGCCAATTTATTGTCTAAATAACTTGATAATGAATTCATAATCCTAGTTGTGTTTCTTCTCGTACTTAAGACTACTCTATTATATTTTTTAGCCTTTTCTATAACATCTGGCTTAACTTCTAAATCTCTAGAAACTATTAATGCAGGTATTTCATAAGAAAAGAATTTATCTAATACATCTTCTCTTGTATCTTTATCCATATTACTAAAATAATTATACTCAGCTTTTCCTACTATTTGTAATCTTTCATATGCAAAATACTCAAAATATCCCGCAAACTGAAGCCCAGTTCTATTTAAGTCTTGAGAAGTAACGTAATATTCCTTTCCTTCTGGCATATATACGACCTTTAAATTTAAATCTTTTATTATATCATTTATTGACACCCTATCTAAGTATTTCATATTATTTTACTGTCCCTTCTTAAAAAAATTATATACATTTTCAGCAGATACTTTATTCATTCCTTCTACTTGTGCTAATTCTTCAATACTAGCATCTTTTATAGCATCTACATCTTTGAAATAAGCTAGTAAAGCTTTCTTTCTTTTTTCCCCTATACCTTGTATATCATCTAAAATAGACTTTGTCAAAGACTTATTTCTTAAACTTCTATGATAAGTAATTGCATAGTTATGAACTTCTTCTTGTATGCTTGCTACAAATCTGTATAAATTACTAGTCTTATCTAGTTCTATTTCTTTTTCCTTTGAGATTAATCCTTTTGTCCTATGTTTATCATCTTTGTACATTCCCCATAATGGAATTTCCAAGCTATATTTATCTAAAACTTTTTGTACAGAGCTAACCTGACCTTTTCCTCCATCTAATAAGATTAAATCTGGAAATTCTCCATATTTTAATCTTCTCTCTACTATTTCTGCCATAGAATCATAATCATTCGGTCCTATTACAGTCTTTATCTTATATCTTCTATATTCCTTTTTATCTTTTTTACCGTTAGTAAATACAACCATTGACCCTATTGAATCAACACCTTGTATGTTAGATATATCAAAAGATTCTATTCTTTTTGGAATTTCATCTAAGTTAAGTAGTTCCTTTAATTGTTCTAATGCACCAGTAGTCTTTTCATACTTGCGTTTATTTAACTCTGAAAATTTTTCAAGATACTCTACTGCATTTTTTCTTACCATTTCTACTAAACTCTTTTTTTCTCCTTTTTGAGGAATTCTTATACTTACCTTTGAACCCCGTTTTGATGATAACCATTCTTCTAATATAAAGTTATCTTCGATTTCATCTTCTATAATTAACTCCCTAGGTATATATTCTTGTTCCATATAAAACTGTTTTACAAATGAACCTAAAATAGATTCTCTCGAACTATCCATAACTCCAGTTAACATAAAATGCTCTCTTCCAACTATTTTTCCATTTCTTATAAAGAAAACTTGAACACAGGCTTCATCATGAGCTCTCGCCATAGCTATTACATCTTGATTTAAGTCAGATGTATTTGCATCTATTTTTTGTTTTTGCATCATCTCTTCTAAACTTCTTATCTTATCTCGATAAATAGCTGCATCTTCAAAATTAAATTCCATTGCACATCTATTCATTTTTTCTTTTAATATTTCAATTAATTTCTCTTCTTTTCCTGATAAAAATAGTATTATTTCTTCTACCATTTTATTATACTCTTCTTTTTTAACACTTCCTGTACAAGGTCCTGTACATTTATTTATATGCATGTTCAAGCAAGGTCTCATATTATTTTTTATAGCTTTATCTATATCTATATTACAGGTTCTAATTGGATAGGTATTTCTTATTATTTCTAAAGTGTCATTTACTGCGGTTAAGTTTGTATACGGTCCAAAATATTTAGCTTTATCTTTTAATACCTTTCTAACTTTTAATACTCTTGGATAATCCTCATTCGTTGTAACTTTTATATATGGATAAGTTTTATCATCTCTTAATAAAACGTTATATTTAGGCCTATATTGCTTTATTAAATTACATTCAAGTATTAAAGCTTCTAACTCAGAATCAGTTATAATATACTCAAAACTTGATATATTCTTTACCATTGATACAACTTTTGAAGAATGATTCTTTGATGATTGAAAGTATTGTCTAACTCTATTTTTTAAGGATATAGCTTTACCTACATAAATAATATTATTAAACTTGTCTTTCATAAGATATACTCCAGGCTCTGCTGGAAGATTTTTTAAATGCTCTTGTATATCAAACAAATTATATTTCCTCCAAAACTTAAATTTATATTAAAATTATACCCTAAAAAGTCAAAATCTCTCCAAATTAAGTTAATTATAAAAATTAATAACAAAGTACCCCCATATTTTAATTATTCATTTAAATAGGAGGTACTTATATATTAATCTTCAATGTTATCTATTCAAAATATCTTTTTAGGAATTTACCTGTATAAGAACCTTCCACTTGTGAAACTTCTCTTGGAGTACCTTTTGCAATTATAGTTCCCCCTTTATCTCCACCTTCTGGTCCTAAATCAATTATATAATCACATGTTTTTATAACATCTAAGTTGTGCTCTATTACAACAATTGTATTTCCTGTGTCTGCTAATCTTTGTAATACATCTATAAGTTTATCTACATCAGCCATATGAAGACCTGTTGTAGGCTCATCTAATATATATAGCGTTTTTCCAGTTGGTCTCTTACTTAATTCTGTTGCAAGCTTAATTCTTTGTGCCTCACCACCCGATAACTGTGTTGATGGCTGACCTAGTTTTATATATGAAAGTCCAACATCCATTAATGTTTCTAACTTTCTCTTTATACCAGGTATATTTTCAAAGAATTCAAGAGCTTCTTCAACATTCATATCAAGTATGTCTGCAATGGTCTTATCTTTATATTTCACTTGAAGAGTTTCTCTATTATATCTTTCTCCTTTACATACTTCACAAGGTACATAGACATCAGGTAAGAAATGCATTTCTATCTTTATTATACCGTCGCCTTTACAAGCCTCGCATCTTCCACCCTTTACATTAAAACTAAATCTACCTTTTTTATAACCTCTAGCTTTTGCCTCATTAGTTGCTGCAAATAAATCTCTTATTTGATCAAATACTCCTGTATATGTTGCTGGATTTGATCTTGGAGTTCTTCCTATTGGACTTTGATCGATATTTATTACTTTATCTATATTTTCTATTCCTTTTATTTCTTTGTGCTTTCCAGGTCTCTGTCTTAGTCTATTAACTTTAGCTGCTATTCCTGTATATAAAATATCATTAATTAATGTACTTTTTCCTGATCCAGAAACACCTGTTATACATATAAACTTTCCTAGAGGAAACTTAACACTTATATTTTTTAAGTTATTTTCAGTAGCTTTAATAACTTCTATAAAACTTCCATTTCCATCTCTAGTTTTTTCTGGAATCATAATTTGTTTTTTACCGCTTAAATATTGACCTGTTATAGAATTTTCATTTTCTAGTATTTCATCTAATGTTCCTTCTGCAACTATTTGTCCACCATGTACACCCGCGCCAGGACCAATATCTACTACATAATCCGCTTCTCTCATAGTATCTTCATCATGCTCAACAACTATAAGAGTATTTCCTAAATCCGTTAAATGTCTTAATGTAGATATAAGTCTATCATTATCTCTTTGGTGCAAACCTATACTCGGCTCATCTAGAACATATAGTACACCTACTAATGCAGAACCTATTTGAGTAGCAAGTCTTATACGTTGTGCTTCTCCTCCTGATAAAGTTCCTGCTTTTCTAGATAAGTTTAAATAATCTAATCCTACATCTTTTAGGAATGATGCCCTTCCTTTTATTTCTTTTAATATCTCATGAGCTATAAACTTTTGTTTTTCTGTCAATTTTACATTTTCTATAAACTCAATAAGCTCATTTACAGATAAATCAGTTACTTGCATTATATTTTTATTTCCAACTAAAACAGATAAAACTTCTTTTCTAAGTCTTGACCCTTTACATTTTGGACAAGGTCTTTCTGCCATAAACTCTTCTATTTTTTCTCTAGAATAATCAGAATTAGTTTCTCTATATCTTCTTTCTAAGTTTACTATAACCCCCTCAAAAGGAGCCTTATATTCTCTTCTTCCTCCAAACTTAGAATCAAAAATAAATTCTACCATTATATTATTTTCACCATAAAGTAATTCTTGTACGAAATCGTCTGGCAAGTCTTTAAATGGAGTATCTAATGACACATTAAAGTGAGCAGCTAAGCTTTGAACCATTTTGCTATAATATGTATCATCACTTGTACTTACTGATCCCCATGCCGCTATCGCACCTTGTTTTATAGATAAATCTTTATTTGGTATAACAAGTTCTGGATCAACTTCCTTGCTTTCACCAAGCCCATTACATACAGTACATGCTCCAAAAGGGGCATTAAATGAAAACATTCTTGGAGATAATTCTTCAATTCCTATACCATGTTCTGGACATGCAAACTTAGTTGAGTAAAGAATTTCTTCTCCATCTATTATTTGAGCTATTACAAGTCCATCTGATAACTTGACTGCGGTTTCTATTGAATCTGCTAATCTAGATTCTATTCCATCTTTAACTATTATTCTATCTACAACAACCTCTATATCGTGCTTTTGATTTTTATTTAATTCAAATTCATCAGTAACTTCGTAATTTTCTCCATCTACTCTAATTCTTACGAAACCTTCTTTTTTTATGTTCTCTATAATCTTTTTATGAGTTCCTTTTTGACCTCTAACTACTGGTGATAGTAATTGTAACTTTGTTCTCTCTGGAAATTCTAATATTTTATCTACTATTTCTTGAATAGTCATTTGGCTTATTTTTTCTCCACAAACAGGACAATGAACATCTCCAACCCTTGCAAATAATAATCTTAAGTAATCATAAATTTCTGTAACCGTTCCAACTGTTGAACGTGGATTTTTAGATGTTGTTTTTTGATCTATTGATATTGCAGGGGATAAACCTTCTATATATTCAACATTTGGTTTTTCCATTTGACCTAAAAACTGTCTTGCATATGCAGATAGACTTTCAACATATCTTCTTTGACCTTCTGCATATATAGTATCAAATGCTAAAGAAGATTTTCCTGATCCTGATAATCCTGTAAATACTATAAATTTATTTCTAGGAAGTTCCAAATCAACATCTTTTAAATTATGTTCTTTGGCGCCTTTAATTATGATTTTGTCTTCCATTAATTCTTAATCCTTTCTTCTAACTGTTTTATCTTATCTCTAAGTTCAGCTGCTCTTTCAAACTGTAAATTCTGTGCAGCTTCCATCATTTCTGATTGTAGTATAGCTATGTTAATTTTAATTTCCTCTATATCATCTGTATCTTTAATTCCATATACAACTTCTTCATCTGCAACTTTAGTAGCTTCTATACTATCTCTAATACTCTTTTGTATTGTTTTAGGTATAATTCCATGCTCTTTATTATATAAAGACTGTATTTCTCTTCTTCTCTTAGTTTCTTCAATAGTTGCTTGCATAGATCTAGTTATCTTATCTGCATACATTATTACCTTACCTTCTGAGTTTCTAGCTGCACGACCTACAGTTTGTATTAACGAAGTTTCAGAACGTAAAAAACCTTCCTTATCAGCATCTAAAATTGCTACTAAAGAAACTTCTGGTATATCTAATCCTTCTCTTAGTAAGTTTATACCGACTAAGACATCAAATTTTCCTAATCTTAAATCTCTTATTATTTCTGTTCTTTCTAATGTATCTATATCTGAGTGAAGATATTTTACTTTTATACCAATTTCTTTCAGATAATTTGTTAAGTCTTCACTCATTTTCTTAGTTAGTGTAGTTATTAATACTCTTTCACCTTTTTCTATTACTGTATTAATCTCTCCAACTAAGTTATCTATTTGATTTTCAATTGGTCTTACTTCTATAATAGGGTCTAATAAACCTGTAGGTCTTATTATTTGCTCTGCTATAGTTTCAGAATGTTCTAGTTCATATGGTCCAGGTGTTGCTGTTACAAATAGTATTTGATTTATATTTTCTTCAAATTCTTCAAAATTTAAAGGTCTATTATCATATGCTGATGGTAATCTAAATCCATTCTCTATAAGAGAAGTTTTTCTTGATCTATCTCCTCCATACATACCTCTTACTTGAGGTATTGTAACATGAGATTCATCTACTATCATTAAATAATCATCTGGAAAAAAATCCATTAAAGTATATGGTTTTTCTCCAGGATTTCTACCCGTTATATGTCTAGAATAATTCTCTATTCCTTGGCAGAATCCAATTTCTTTTAACATTTCTATATCATATTTTGTTCTTTGTTCTATTCTCTGAGCTTCTAATAATTTATCATTTGCTCTAAAATAATCAGCTCTATCTTTTAATTCTTTTTCTATTGCAACTATAGCTTTTTCTATTCTTTCTGGAGTTGTAACATAATGAGATGCAGGGAATATAACAACATGATTTCTTACCCCTGCAATTTTCCCAGTAACATAATCTATCTCAGTTATTCTATCTATCTCATCTCCAAAAAATTCAATTCTAATAGCTTTTTCATCATTACTAGCTGGGAAAATTTCTAATATATCTCCTCTTACTCTAAAAGTACCTCTAGTAAAGTTTATATCATTTCTCTCATATTGAATTTCTATTAAACGCTTTATAATATCATCTCTATCTTTTTGCATACCAGGTCTTAAAGATACCATAAGTTCTTTATAATCCTCTGGGTCACCTAACCCATAAATACAAGATACTGATGATATTATTATTACGTCTCTTCTTTCTAATATAGATGCTGTTGCTGAATGTCTTAGCTTATCTATTTCATCATTTATACTTGCATCTTTTTCTATATACGTATCACTATGAGCTACATATGCTTCCGGCTGATAATAATCATAATAACTTACAAAATATTCAACTGCATTATCTGGGAAAAACTCTTTAAATTCACTATATAGCTGTGCTGCTAGTGTCTTATTATGAGCAAGTATTAAAGTTGGTTTTTTTACCTCTTGTATTATATTGGCCATAGTAAAAGTTTTTCCTGAACCAGTAACTCCTAATAATGTTGAAAATTTTTCATCATTATTTATTGCAGTAACAATTGACTTAATAGCTTGTGGTTGATCTCCTGTAGGCTTAAATTCTGAATTTATATTAAAGTCCACAATATCACTCCTTTCCGAACATTCGTTCCTAATAAGTATAATTATATCATAATATAAATATTATCTATTAATTAAAATAACTTTTTTTACATATTTTACCCAATTAATTCATATTTAATTGCATACATAAATTACAAAAAAATAAAGATCTCTATGGGGGATAGAGATCTTTTAAAATGGGGGAGATTGAGTAATTTTTATTTATTAAGTTTTACATTTTTATTATGTCCGTCCATAAAAATCTTTATACATTTATTTTTTAATTTCATTAAATTTATAATAAAATACACTATAATTTAATTAAGAGAAAATATAAAAAAGGGGGGAATCTACTATGATGCTAGCTATAAAAATAGTTTTAATTCTATTTTTAACTTTTAATATTTTCACATATGTTAGAAGAATTATTTCACCAAGAATAACACAAAAAGAAGAAAACTTAATAAGAATAGAAACTCTTTCTCTTAAGTTTGTTTCTATAATTGAAATCCTATCTTCTTCTTTAGTTATTCTATATATAATATTTAATGAATTAAATATTATATCATTAATTCGTCTTTTCTTATTTATAGCTTGTATAAAAATTTCTTTAGCGTGTGTTGTTGCTTTTATAATTTATAAATTCAGCTATAAAACTGCAAAAAAATAATATTAAAGGGAGGATAATTTAGTGATAAAAGTTTTAACAAATACTAATATCTTTATTGATAATGGTAAAATTTCTGATCATGGAGATAAGATTCACATTCCTAAAGGATATTTTGCAGTACCAGGTTTTATCGATGTACATATACATGGATCTCATGGTGCTGATGCTATGGATGCTAGTTTAGAAACACTTGATACAATAGTAAAAACTTTATCAAAAGAAGGTGTCACATCATTTTTACCAACCACTATGACTCAAAAAGTATCAAATATAAATAAATCATTAAATAATATCTCAGAGTATATAGATAATAATAATATAATAGGCCAACCAGAAATACTCGGAATACACTTAGAAGGCCCATTTATAAGTCCTAAATTTAAAGGGGCTCAGCCAGAAAACTTTATTTTGAAACCTACTATAGATTCATTTAAAATATTTGAAAATGAGTCTAATAAAAAAATAAAAAAAGTCACTTATGCTCCTGAATTAGATGATAACTTTGAATTTACTAAGTATTTATCTGAAAATAATATAATTCCATCTGTTGGACATAGTTCTGCTACCTTTGAGGATGTTGAGAAAGCTATTTCTTTTGGTCTTAATAGTGTAACTCACTTCCATAATGGTCAAAGTCCTCATCACCATAGAAATCCAGGTGTAGTAACAGCTGGATTTACTTTTGATGAGCTAAATACAGAAATCATTGTTGATGGCGTACATCTTCATCCTAATACTATAAAGTCTATAATTAAAATTAAAGGACCTAATAATGTTACTCTGATAACAGATGCTATGAGGGCTAAAGGATTGCCTGATGGACCATCTGAGTTAGGTGGTCAAAAAGTAGTTAAATGCGGTAATCAGGTTCGACTAGAAACTGGATCTCTAGCTGGAAGTGTTAACACAATGATAAATAGTATCCATAATGTTATGGAATTTTCTGGTTGTTCATTAGAAGATGCAATTACTATGGCAAGTACAAATCCTGCTAAACAATTAGGATTATTAACTAGAAAAGGTAGTTTGGATATAGGTAAGGATGCAGATATTGTTATTTTAGATAATGAGTATAATATAATAAAAACTATCTGTCGCGGTAAAGTATCATTTGAGAAATAAATAAAAAAAATCTAGTCATTATCTAAATGACTAGATTTTTTATTTACTTTAGAATAAACCTACTAAAGCCCCTAATAAACCTATAACTACTAATATACATATATTTATTAATGGACTTACATTTTTCTTAACTAATCCATACATTCCAAATGTTAATAATAATGGTATTAATTTTGGCATTATTCCATCTAATACTTCTTGTATAACAACATTTGTTTCACCTATTGGTATTTGTAATACTATATCAAACCCAACATAAGAAGCGATTAAAGCGCCAACTACTATTAAACCAAGTATTGTTGCAGAATGTGTAAATTGTTTTGCATATTTAGTCATAGTTTGTATACCATCCATACCAACCTTATAAGACCAATGCATCAACCAATATCTTAAACCAAATTGGACTACATTAAATAATAATAAGAAAACTATTGGACCTAAAATACTACCTTGGAGTGCTAAGTTAGCACCAATACCTGCAGCTATTGGAGTTAATGTAAACCAGAATATAGCATCACCAATTCCTCCTAAAGGTCCCATTGCTGCAACTCTTATTGATCTTATTGTTTGTACATCAGCTTTTCTTTGTTCTAATGATAAAACTATTCCCATTACAAAAGTTACTAAAAATGGATGAGTATTAAAAAATTCTAGATTATGAGTCATTGAAGTTGATAAATCTTCTTTATTTTTATGGATTTCTTGTAATCCTGGTAGTATTCCATATAACCATCCACAAGATTGCATTCTTTCATAGTTAAATGATGCTTGTAAAAATAATGATCTCCATACCATTTTATTAAGTATTTTTTTACTTAACTTTGGAGCTTCTTGTTGATCTACATAATAGCTTTTTGTATTAGATGCCATCAGTATCAGCCTCCTTTTTACTTGGCATATTTTTTACATTTATTTGGAAATCATAAACAGCTACTGCTACACCTATAAATGCTACTGCTAATAATGGTAAGTTCATATATGCAACAAGTACAAATCCCACAAAGATAAACATTGCAAGTTGCTTACTATACATAACTCTTAGTAGCATTCCAAATCCTAATGCTGGCATCATCTTACCTGCTGCAGACAATCCTGTAAATACCCAAGTTGGTACACTATTTGTTAATTGTTGACCTATTGCACTTCCTGCTAATAATCCAGCTAAAACTATTAAAGCAAATAATACTGCTAATAATCCCATTGTTAAATAATTTAATTTTACTATTCCTGATGGATTTGCTTCTTCTGCATATTTATCAGCTTTAACCATTAATGGAGATACTACCGTAAATAAAGCTGTTACTGCATATTGACCTAACAGTGCAAATGGTATTGCAAGTGGTAAAGCAGCTGCAACATCTAATTTTAAGCTTATACCAAATACTGTCGCCATTATTCCACCTATAACAGCATT
This sequence comes from Romboutsia sp. Marseille-P6047, assembly GCF_900604535.1. NCBI lineage: Bacteria > Bacillati > Bacillota > Clostridia > Peptostreptococcales > Peptostreptococcaceae > Romboutsia > Romboutsia sp. Marseille-P6047. Next base: position 4,199 of record NZ_UWOT01000003.1, on the reverse strand, counting down.
AGGTGGCTGTGCACCTCCAACTGGCATTGCGCCTATCATCATAAGTTCATATGATGCACCTATCATAAGTCCAGTTTGTAAATCCCCCATAATAGCCCCTACTATTGGACCAATAACTATAGGTCTATATATAGACTCTAAAAAACTAAACTGGTCAATAGCTGCTATCATTGTTACAATAAGTATTAGTATTATTTGACCAAAACTTAAATCCATGATATTCCCCCCTATTCAAATAATTTATTTATATCTTCTGCTGATTCTGATGGAACACGACGTATTTCTAACTCTACTCCTAGTTCTTTTAACTTCTTAAATGTATCTACGTCACTTTGATCCACACAAACAGCTTTTGATATCTGATGTTTACCTTCTGCCATATGCATATTTCCTATATTAACTTTTTTTATAGGAACTCCACCTTCAACTAACTTTAAAACATCTTGAGGTGTTTCGCATATTATAGCTATCATTTGTGAAGCACTAGCTTTGTGTATTATTTTTATAGTTTTTTCTATTGAGAAATATCTAGTTTGTACCGCAGCTGGTGCTGCCATATCCATTAAATTTTGTCTAAATTCATTTTGCGAAACTTCATCATTAGCAACTAAAAGTAAGTTTGCTCCAACGCTTGCAGTCCACATTGTTGCAACTTGACCATGGATTAATCTATTATCAATTCTTGTTAATACTATATTTGGCATTAAAAACTCCCCCTTTTAATCTTTAAACTATAGTTTTTATATTAATCATTTTAAAAAATTCTTTTACTTGGCTTATATCGATATCTCCTGTTTTCACTTTTGTAGCATTACTCATGCCACAAGCATTTGCTAATTTAATAGTATCTTCAATTGAATAATCATTTAATAATCCATATGCAAATCCAGCTATACTGGCATCACCACTTCCAACTGGATTGATTGCCTTAATTTTAGGTATATCTACATCTAAAACTATTTCTTTATTAATAAATAGCATTCCATCTTTACCAAGAGATACAGCTATATTATTAGCACCTTTACTTATTAATTTATTAGCTGCATTTATTGCGTCTTTCTTAGTTTCGATTTTGATATTAGTTAAATATTCAAGTTCATCTTTATTGGGTTTGATTAAGAATGGATGTGAACTTAGTGCTAATTCTAAAAAATCACCACTCGCATCTAATATATATGTAATACTTTTTGATTCGCATATTTGACCTATTTCTTTATAAAAATTACTATCAATTCCCTTAGGTATACTTCCTGATACTACTAATATTTTTGTATTATTTAATGACTCTAACAAAGTTCTCTTAAATACTTCTATACTCTCTTCATCTATGGTTGGACCTTTTTCTAAAATTTCTGTACTAATTCCACTCTTATCTATTAAATTTAAACAAATCCTTGTTTCATCTTTAATATAAGTAAAATTTGATTGTATATTTTCCTTTTTTAATTCACCTTCGATAAATTTACCATTATATCCACCTAAAAAACCTATGCATCTTGGGCTATGTCCTAATAAATTACAAACTTTAGCAACATTTAATCCTTTACCTCCAGCTGTTATACTTACAGACTTAGCTCTTTGTACTTCTCCTAAGTTTAGTTTATCTAAAAAATACATTCTATCTATGGAAGGATTAAGAGTTACAATTGTTATTAACTCTCCTTTATTATTTTCCATAACCTAAAACCTCTTACATACAACATTCATGTATTATAACACCTTTTACTACCTTATTAACTTCACCTGTTGGACATGGATTATCTGGTGTAATACCTAATACTAAAGATTTATAAAATGAAAATATTTGACCAAATATTAACTGTTGTAATGCTAAAAATACTTCATTATCTTCACTAAAGCATAAGTCTTCTATTTCTACAAAATCATTTACTAACTCTTTTAAATCATTATCTATATTACATCCAACTAATAAAATTTTATCTTTCTTTCTTTGCTTAGACATTTCGTTTATTAAATCTACATCATATAGCCTACTATAAGGATTATTTGATAAGTAGAATATTGTAATTGTTTTATCATTAACTACTGATTTAGGTCCATGTCTAAACCCAAGTGGAGTATCATAGTTAGCATTAACTATACCACTAGTCAACTCTAGTAATTTTAATGCTGACTCTCTGGACATCCCTTTTAAAGATCCTAATCCTAAGTAAATTATACGTTCTACATATTCTTTAGCTAAATCTAGTATATGATTTATATTTTTTTCTATAAAGTTATCAACAGATGTAGATAGCTTTATAACATCCTTTAAATATGCGTCTATATGTTCAATTTTAAATATACCTATACAATTAAGTATCATTGTTGTAACACTAGATGTCATAGCAAAACCTTCATCATTACAAGCATCTGGCATTAGAATTACTAAGTTTTTATCATCATTTATACTATTTTTTGCTAAATGACCATCTTTATTGCATGTTATTACAATTTGATAAACATTATCTACATATTTATTAACAAGATCTACAGCTGCCACACTTTCTGGTGAGTTTCCTGATCTTGCAAAAGATATTAACACTGTTGGTCTATTCTTGTATAAATATTTAGCTGGAGTTCCAACTATATCCGTTGTTGCTATTGCCTCAACTGGCATTTGAAGAAATTCACTTAAATATGGTGCGCATATCTCACCGGCAAAAGCTGATGTTCCTGCTCCTGTAAGAATTATTCTTAAATTATCTTCTTTTAAAAAATTTTCCTTGAATTGTTTTATTTCATTGCTTTTTTTAGACATGTTTTTTATAGATTCAACCCAAACATCAGGTTGCTGACTTATTTCTTTTGCTGTATGATATGCCTTTTTATCCTTTAATTCTGATATATCTATTCCTAGATACATGATATCCCCCCTTATACTCTATATCCCTTCTTCTGAGAATTCTTTATTTTTATCCTTTTTTACAAGCTTAAATGAATTTATATTAGAGTTGCCAATTTTGATAATTGAGTCATTATCCATATCAATTTCAAATTGTGTATTCATACAAGTTTCTATTATCATAGCCATATTCGTTCCATAAAAAACTTCGATTCTATTATCTTCTAATTTTAATTCACATGCTACTTTAAATGGAGTACCCCCAACCACATCAGTAAAAATATAAATTTTATCTTTATCTTTTAATTCATTTAATTTTAATCTTACCTCATATTTGAATTCTTCTGGAGATTTCTCAGATGTAAAGTCTCCATATTTAATAAAATCAAATTTTCCTGCTATAATTTCTAAAGTGCTGTTAAGACCTGACCCAAAATTCCCATGACCAATTATTAATATACCGTTCATAAACACCTCCTAATAATATCTATTAAAAAAATAATTAAATATGTTAAATAAGCGCAATTAAAATTTTCTTAATAAAATTTTTTAATTACGCTCATTTAATTTTATGCTACATTAGTTTACTTCTATTACTATAATCTTTGTGTTCTCCATCATAATAATCTAATTCTGCAGTAACTCTAATAGTATGTCTGTTCTTATTGTAGTTTATCTTTAAATCTTCAAAATTAGCATCATCTGAATTACTTCTTAAATAGTTTCTAATTATATCTTCTCCTGATTTTACATCTACATCTTCATATGTTCCAAAATAAGCTGTATCACCTATTTCTAGTGTTAAATCATACTTACCATCTGTACGCTTTTTTCTCATTTCTCTCATATTATCCATAAGTTTACCTCCTTTTAATAAACAAAAGTGTTTATCTTTAAGTTTTCCAGATGTAGATTTTTTATTTAAAAAAAATAAAAGTGTAACTAATAAGTACACTTTTATTTTTATGATTATTTATAAAATTATAGAAATGCATAATTTTATAATTTATATTTTTACACAAAAAAAGATTACGTGGCTACGTCTTACTCTCCCGGGAGGTTTCCCTCCGAGTACCATCAGCGCTAAAGAGCTTAACTTCTGTGTTCGGAATGGGAACAGGTGTATCCTCTTTGCTATAATAACCACATAATCTTTCGATTAACTTATATTAAGTTTTAGAGTTAATACTCTAAAAACTGCATATCATTTATGATATATCATTTAAGTTTTGGTCAAGTCCTCGACCTATTAGTATCGATAAGCTAAATACATTACTGCACTTACACCTTCGACCTATCAACCAGGTAGTCTTCCTGGGGTCTTACCCTTACGGTGGGAAATCTTATCTTGAAG